>CAYWZS010000100.1:0-5686 GCA_964462905.1 uncultured Anaerolineaceae bacterium | reverse complement strand
CATGTGATAACGGTCGGTGGCCGTCTGCGGGATAAGCAGGGCGGTTTTCTCATAGGTGTGAAGTTTGGGGGCGTGCATAGCGTAGACCTTACGCGGGTTGCTCATGAAGGAATGGCTCCAGGTGGCAGTTTGGGTTACAACGATGATTATACTCGTGCTGGGGGCAAATCTGAAAATCATACAAATTTCCATGTGAAAACCGAATTTTTACTAAATATTCCTCATTTGTCTAGCAGAGCTGTTACAATTCACACCATAACCGTTGAAAACAGCGAAGTGATACGGCTATGTCGCCAAGAAAACAGGTTCGCCGCCCCAAAGCACATGAGCAGGTCTGGCATACTGGCATCCTCTATCTGCGCGAGCACACCATCCGCGCCAACCTCTACTGGACACCGGACCCTGAACACAGTCCTGTTTTGCGGACGTTGCAGGGGGGCGAAACGCTAGAGTTCGTGCCAGAGGTCAAGTTCTCGCATTGGGTGGTTGTACGGT
Organism: uncultured Anaerolineaceae bacterium; assembly: GCA_964462905.1. Lineage (GTDB taxonomy): Bacteria > Chloroflexota > Anaerolineae > Aggregatilineales > Phototrophicaceae > DAOTTY01. Next base: position 5,191 of record CAYWZS010000100.1, on the reverse strand, counting down.
TAGAGCATCAGTTGGGGTGGGTGACGCTGCAATCGGTGGAGATTATCGAAGATGTCATCCCGGAACCAGCAGTGGACCCGGCACAATTTCTGCTGGATGAACCCCCACACACAGCGCGGTATCATGACGTTGAGGAGACGATGGCCGCGCGCCCGCCAGAATTCGACCAGCGGATTCAGGCCAACATCGAAACTGAGGAGACGATGGCCGCCCGCCCCCCACACCTGGACCGGCGGATGCGCGATAACATGGAGGCCGACGACACACCCCAGGCAAACAACGTGAGCACAGGTGACCTGCGTCGTCTCATTCGGTTTGTGACAGGTAAACTCACAGGCTCCCACATCCGCGATTAATCCACGACACGCGACTGCGCGGTATACGCGTCCCAGTCCGCCTTAACATAGGCCAACGCCTCATCCATCGTCTTGAAGATCTTTGGTGCCAACCCCTTGCGGGATAACACGCTAAACATGTTAAATATCCAGGGATTGCTACCCACGAACACGATTTTCAACTGGGGGTCGCCACTACGAAACGGCCCATCTATGCCCATGGACAGCAGAATTTCCATGAAGTCTCGAAAGTCGGTTTTCATATTACGGACATCACTGATTCTATAGTAACGACCTTCCGCATCGGCCAGAAGCCGGGTCGTATCGGCGTACATCTGCTCAACATCACGACGTGTGATGTGACCGTGACTGATGGCGATAACGGCGGGCAAGTGCGGAACCCGTGTGGTTGTAATCATTATCTGCATGTGTATCATGTCATCCCTCAACAGATTTCTGGATGTGATTCCACATTCATAATATGACGATTTGTTACATAAAGCCAGTGAATCTATACGTTTTTTAGAATTTCGCTACGATTCATTACGCAACTTAGAGTTCAGCAGTGTCCAGAATGATAGTCACAGGGCCGTCATTGTGAATTTCGACGTGCATATCCGCGCCGAAAACGCCGTGTTCCACCGGCTCAATCCCCTGTGCCAATAGGTATTCCGCGAACTGCTGCACGAGCGGCTCCGCAATCTCTGGCTTGGCAGCGTGGATGAAACTAGGACGGCGGCCCTTGCGGGCGTCTGCATAGAGCGTGAACTGGCTGACAACCAACACCCCCCCGTCTACATCCTTGGCAGACAGGTTCATACGCCCGTCGGCATCGCTGAACACGCGCAGGTTGGCGGTCTTTTTGGCGAGCAATTTGGCCTCGTCCTCGGTGTCGCTGTCCGTAACCCCCACCAGCGCGACAAACCCCTGCTTGATGATCCCCGTAATCTCGTTGTTGACGGTTACGCTACCGTGCGTCACCCGTTGTAGTACCACGCGCATCTTTCAGGCTCCCAACGTCATAAGATTGTTTGTCCGCTTAGGTTGACCACTTCAAGTTGCATGTTGACAACCTCGCCAGAATTGTGAAAATCTTTCCAATTTTAACGTGCAAGCAGTACTGTGGCGAAGGTCATCAGAAAGATTTAAACCATTTATTTACGTTACTGTTGCATTTTTAGCCTTATACTGTTGCAATCATTTTTTTTGGTGGTGCGAAAGGATGTTTGTCCAATGGACTATAACCACAACAACGAAGAACACCAGTTAACGCGCTCTGGCTACGAGAGCCTGGAAAAAGAGCTGCGGAAGCTCGAAAACGTTGAGCTACCGGACATCGCAGAGCGCCTCGCGGAGATTCGCAACGAGACAGACAGCGAGGGGGAGGATCCCCAACTGTTCAACATCCTTTCGCAGAAGAACTATATCGACGAACGGATCATGAACATCAAGCGGATTCTGGCGCGGGCGGTGGTGCTAGACGAAGACCCAGACCCGGACACAGCCAACGCCGGGGATCGCGTGGTCGTGCTGGATATGGACGAGAAAGAGGAAATTGTGTTCGACCTACTGGACAGCGCCGAGGTTGTCCATAGCCGCCGGGGAATTTCCACACGGTCGCCTGTAGGCCGGGCGCTACTAGGGAAGCGTGTGGGCGACAAGATCGAAGTCAACACGCCAGACGGCAAGGCTCGCTTCAAGATTCTGCGCTTTGAAGAGGTCGAGGACTAACAGCCCCACGACAACATTCAGGGGACATCCCCGCCCCCAAACACGGCCAAATCTCCCATATAACATATGACGCTAACGTGTTGTTTATGTGAGTGTGCTCGACTTCGAGTGGACTCAAAGCGTTAGGGGCAATCATAGGGCTAAATTCCAACGGCATCACCTCACCATCAGCCAAGCAGGCGAGGTCACAGGGCTGAGTGCTTACACGCTGCGCTATTACGAAAGAATCGGCCTGATTGACAGGGTTGGGCGGGACAACCGGGGGCATCGGCGCTACAGTGAGGGCGACCTTCGCACGCTGAAGTTTCTGATGTACCTGCGCGACGCGGGGATGTCCATTGAGGAGATGTTGCGCTTCATGAACCTGTATCGGCTGGCAGACGATGCGCGCATCCCCCAACAGCACGAGATATTGGCCGCACACCGCGAGCGCGTCCAGGCGCAGATTGACACGCTATGCGCTACCCGTCTCCGTTGGTGAGATAGCCCCGACACGCGGCGGGTAAGTTTCGCTCTCGCGTGAAACAAAACCCGCGCCCTGTGATGGGCGCGGGTTTTGTGTTGCTGTGAAGTTGCCGCCGTAATGTGGTTTACTCTGGCGCGACCACTTCTAGCGCGATGGTGTAGTTCAGTTGGGAGATGTCGCGCCCGAAGAAGTTCGGGTGAACGTCCAGGCGAACCTGCCCGGTGCGCCCGGCGGTGTACTCCATCACGACGCGAGTCATGTGGCGGGCCTCCATGTACGGCTCAAAGAAGAACTCGGTGTCCAGCAGTTTCATCTCAACCCCGGCGTCCTCGTCTGGCATAGCCTCGATCTCGACGACAACGCGGTAGGTGCTCCCGGCCTCAACATCAATGAAGTAAACCTCGGTGCCAATCTCGCCCTCGGCATCCCCCAGGACCAGCGCCTGCGGCTCCTCAGACAAGAACAGGCGCTCGCTGGATTCCACCGACACCTCAAACGGGTCTATGATGAAGTTATCGCGGCCAAAGCTGGAGAACTTCACGAGGTAGAAGCCATCATCCGGCAACACCACACGGCGAATGAGCGCGTTGCTGTCCGGGCCGTCGTCGTCGTCACGCTCGATCTCCTCAGCATCCGTGCCGACGAGTTCGACCAGCATATCATCCTCACCCTGCGGGTTGGTGGTGTTGGCGCTGATGTGGACGACCGTGTCGGCAGTGGCTTCGATCACACCGTACATGAACAGTGTTTCGGCGTCTGGTGGGGTCATGGTGACAGCCTCACCAGGGACGAGCATCATCGGCTCCACAGCGTCCACTGCCAGCGTAAAGGCCCCCGCTGAGCCAGAACTCCAGGCCGCGACGGTAAGCTCCAGGGTGCCATCAGCCTGCACAACGTAGGGCAACAGGGCGTTGTCGTCGCCGCCGCTGTCGTCGTCCCCGGTGACAAAGCTGCCGTCAATCCCAAGCTCAACACGCGGGTCAAACTCATCGGCGGACAGCGTGATAATCAACAACTGGCCCGCCGTCGCGCTCAGCGTGAACACCTGCTCCTCGTCGGCGTAGGTGCCCTCAACCGGGGTCCCCGGCGTGATGGTGTCCTGCGCCATCCCAACTGCCGCGAAGGACAGTGCGAGGGTGAGGACCAAAAACGTCGCAAACAACTTACTTCTCATGATGCGTACACTCCTATAGGTAGTCTCATCCGCATTGGATGAACAATACATGAGATTATATCCGAAAGAATTGTGAATTTTGTGTGTATGACGACGGTTTTTATACTGTTTTATGTATGGCGGGTATGGCCCGCAGTCTCGACACAGGATGTTTGCCGGTGTTGCGTTGAATTTTCGCAATCACTGCTATAATAGATGTCATGGCAATAAACCCGAACGACCACCAGGAGATGAGCGACAATGGCTTCCCCAAACCGCGAGGAACTGCTTGGCATGGCAATCCAGAGTGCCCGGAATGGCAACAAACAGGGCGCTCGCGTGATGTTGCGCCAGGTGCTCAACCAGGACCCCAAGAATGAGCGGGCGATGCTGTGGATGGCAAAAACCGCCAACTCCAAGACAGAGCGCCAGCAATGGCTAGAGCGCGTGTTGACGGTCAACCCAGAAAACACAACCGCCCAAAAAGCACTCAACCAGATGGCCCACAAACAGGAGGCGTCGGAAAACCGTAAGCTGTTTGTCTTTGGTGGGGCTGTCGCGGGTGCCCTCATGCTAATTAGCCTGGTGGCGGCGGCGGCCTGGGCCTTCGCGCCCCTGTCTTAGCCGAGGTCTGCCGTGGCTCAGGATATTCAGGGGAAGCTCAACCTCGCAATCGAGGCTGCCAGGAGCGGGGACCGCGCCACCGCCCGGACGCTGCTGAAAGACATCGTCCGGGTGGACCCGGCCAATGAACAAGCGTGGCTGTGGTTGGCGTCGGTTTCCGACTCGCTGGAGGACAAACGCAACTGCCTACGTCGTGTCTTGCAGATCAATCCCAACAACGCGACCGCTCGCAACGGCCTGGCGCAGATCCAAGCGCGGATGGCCGGGGTAGCGCCAGTTGCACCGTCCGCCACGCCGCCAGCCGCCAGCCAAGACCGCGCAATCAACTGGACCTCCGCCGGGATTGTCCTGGCGACGATAGCAGCGGTGGCCCTTTTCGGGTTCACCCTCTACAACATTTTCACCGACACCCTCTTTGTGCAGGATGACAACCTCTCACCGTTTGAGGTTTCCCAGCGCATGACGGAAACCGCCCAGGCGTTGCCCCCTGCCACCTTTACGCCCACCGTCGGGCCGACGGACACCCCGCCTGTCATCGTGGTGACGCTCAACCCGCCGACACTGCCGCCCACCTTCACGCCCACCGAGCCACCCCCACCAACGGCAACCGCCACCCCCGGCCCCACCAGCGTCCCGCTAACGGCCTACAACCTGCTGTTCGTCCGCTCGGACGGGGCCAATGATGTACTAGCACGGGTCAACGCAGACGGCGGGGTTATCGCCGAGCAGGAAATCAACACGGCAAGCTTCGCACTCCGCCCAGATGGGGCGGTGGTGGCCTATGTCGCCCCGGTAGAGCCAGCCCCACCCCCCCCCCCCCCCACGCTTGACCCCGCCGTCGCCCCCCTCCCAGAGCCGACCGCGACAGACATCCCCCCCACC
>CAYWZS010000099.1:0-16070 GCA_964462905.1 uncultured Anaerolineaceae bacterium | reverse complement strand
TCGCCTACCGCGTAGGGGAGGCTCCCGATGACGCGCTGTACGAAGGATGTTCCGGCGTCGATGTCCGCGTATTCAGTTTCATCGATGATGCGTGGCTCTGGTGCGGGCTTGGCGACGATGCCGCGTTTGAAGTTACGGAAGAGTCGGTTGTCGCGTTGACGGTCAAAGCCCGCCTCCCGTACTTCCATCCCGATTTTTGTGTCGTCGGCCTTGGCGTTGGTCACGTAGACCAGTGACGGGACGACTGCTGGGTGGTCTGGCAGGGTGCTGTCTGTCAGCCCTGGGATGACCACAATTTCTGCTTTTTCGCTGGATTCTTCCCAGCGGGCGATGACACTGTTGGTGGTGCCGAAGTCAATCGCGAGCTTGTAACCCATGTATCTACCCTATGTGCTGTGCTAACCCAAAAACAACTTTGCAGATTGTAATGAAGTTTCGTTAATTTCGCCAATAGACAGACGGGATTTCTCATGGATTCGATGATGTTATGTGTGTAGGTGTGTTACGGTTAATGGAGGGAATGATGTGGAATGGGGGTCCCAGCAAGACACCCCTGCTGAGGCCGCTACGCCTACAGCGACATCACCTACCTGATGGGGCTGGACGTGATTGGCGCGGAGACGACTAAAGAAGGGGCCAAAACCTGGGGCTCTTTCCACCAGCTTTGGCTACAGGAGCGAACAGACCAACGCTTACGGCGCACAGTACCTCCGCGCCTGCTACTACGACCCGTTCATCGGGGTTTTCCTGGGCTGCGTCATGGCCGACAGTCCGCTGTCCACCGGCTATGATCGCCAGATTGCCTACGACTACGACGGCCTCTACCGCCTGACCAAATGCCACCTACACTGAGGGCGGCTCGGAGACGCTGCGCTACGACTACACCTACGACCTCGTGGGGAACCGCCCGGACGAGACACAGACCCTGTACGATCTGGACGTGGAGACGGTGGACACGTTCGCGGTTGGGGATGGGTATCACGCATTTAAGCGCGAGGGATGGTAGTTATCCAAGCTGGAGCCGCCGATGAACTCGCGCAGCAGGGAGGTGTCTGGGATGGTGATGAGTTGGGTGTCGTCTAGGGGATGCACCCAGCGCAGAAACGAGAGTAGGCGGTTGGCCTCGATGTGTGATGGGGTGTTGGGTTCTACCTGGAGTAGCAACGGCTCAGCGAGGGGGCGGAGGGCGGCGAGTTCGTAGATGAGGGCGGAGTTGAACATGTCGTCGGCGTTTTCCTGGTAGGGGAAGATGTTGTGCTTCTCGCCCCGGCGCACGCTGGCCCAGCGTTGAAGCGTGTCTGTGGCGGAGTAACCGCGAGTTGCGGCATCCCGGACGATGCGCCGGAGCAGTCTCACATCCGTGGTGGGGACGCGGTTGTGGGCGTCGACGTTGATCTGGGTGAGTGCGGAGACGTAAACGCGGTGGATGGTCTCTGGTGGAATGGCGGGGACGAGGTTGGGGTTGAGGCCGTGAATCCCCTCGATGATGAGGACGCAGTTGGGGTCAATCTGAACCTGACGGCCTGGCTTGCTCTCGCCGGTGATGAAGTCGAAGGTGCGGAGGGTGACTTTCTCGCCACGGGTGAGGCGTAACAGGTGGTCGTTGAACAGGTCGATATTGAGTGCGCCGAGCGTCTCGAAGTCGTATTCGCCGTTTTCATCGCGGGGGGTGAGGTGGCGGTCCACGAAATAGTTGTCCAGTTCGAGGGTGAAGGGGTTCACGCCCTGGGCGAGTAGCTGGATGGCGAGGCGTTTGGAGAAGGTCGTCTTGCCGGAGGAGGACGGTCCGGCAATCAGGACGATGCGGACGCCATCGGCGCGGCGGTGGTTGATCTGCTGGGCGATGGCGGCGACGCGGCCCTCGTGTAGGGCTTCGGCGACGAAAATGAGTTCTTGGGCGTGGCGTTCGCGTATCACTTTGTTGAGGCGGCCTATGTCCTCGACGCCCATGAGCGCAATCCAGTTATCGGCCTGCTGGAACACGTCGGTCAGCTTGCTGTCTGGCGCGGCGGGTTCGATTTTACCGGGGTGGTTGCTGCGGGGGTATTGGAGCAGGAAGCCATTCTTGGAGAGGGTGAGGGCGAAGTGCTGGAGCGCCCCGGTGGACGGTAGCATGTAGCCAAAGTAGTAGTCGGCGCGGTCGTGGAGTTGGTAGAGGACGAGTTCTTGGCGGTCACGTTGTTCGAGCAGGCGGAGTTTGTCGTCGGCGTTGCGGGCGCGGAAGATCGCTAAGGCGTCGTCTAGCGGAACGATGCGTTTGTGGATGGGTTCGTCCTTGGCGACGAGGGTGTGCATGTGGGCTGCTAGGTGGTGGAGTTCGTCGGCGGTGAAGGGGTGTCGGTTACGCAGGGCACAGTAGAAGCCGCCTTCGGGGACGGCGTAGCGGATGCTGACTTTGACGCCGGGGAACAGTTCATCGACGGCGGTGGCAAGCATTAGCACGAGTGAGCGGCGGTAGATGCGGCCACCGTCGCTACTGGAGAGCAGGACGGGTTCTAGGGTGCCATCTGTGGTGACAGGGTAGGCGAGTTCGCGGAGTTTGTTGTTGAGGATGCCACCCATTGGCGGGGCGTCGTAGGCGTCCGGGTGGTTTTGCTGGTCGGTGGCAACAAAGGCGCTGATGGGGGTGTGGAGCGGTGCGGAGAGTACATCACCGCTGGGCATGGTCACACGGACATCGGTGCGGGGTGTGGATTGTTGGAGTGTGGTGGTTGTGTGGGTGTCCATGCGCGTTTTTGCTCCGTTATCGCGATAGGTTGTGGTTGGGAGTTGGTCTATAATTGGGCTAACTCAATCAGATTCAGGATGTTACCATGCCGAAAGCGTATGAGAAATATCTCAAAGAAATTTTGATAGATGAGAAGACCTTACAGACGCGGATCGCAGAATTGGGGGCTAGACTCACACGCGACTATGCCGAGACGGATGATTTGTTGATTGTGTGCATTCTGAAGGGTGGGGTTATGTTCCTGACGGACCTGACGCGCTGTGTGGATGTGCCGCACGAGATTGATTTCCTGGCGGTGAGCAGTTATGGGGCGGGGGCGCGGTCCTCTACGGGGAAGGTGCGAATTGATATGGACCTGAGCGCGGAGGTTACAGGGCGCGATGTATTGATCGTGGAGGATATTATTGACAGTGGGCATACGCTACGGTTTGTGATGGATATGTTACAGGCGCGGCATCCGACGAGTATCAAGTTGTGTACGTTGTTGGATAAGCCGGAGCGCCGTGAGATTGATATTCCGATTGACTACACGGGTTTTGTGATCGAGGACAAGTTTGTGTTTGGGTATGGGTTAGACCTAGACGAAAAGTTCCGTAATTTGCCATTTGTGGGGGTGGTGGACTTGGCGGTTTTGGACGCGGACAGCGAAGCAAACGATCACTGAGGGGGAAGTCGTCAGTTTTTAGGTTGTGTGATGTGTGGAGGTGAAGATGGTTGACTATGATTTGACCCCGCGTAAGCCGTATCGTCCGTTGCGGTGGCCGGATGCGGTGCTTGAGATTGCGGCTTTGCTGGCAGATGAAACCGTGCCGATTTACATTGTGGGGGGGGCGGTGCGGGATGCGATGTTGGGGCGGTTGGTGAAAGATCTGGACTTGGCGACACCGGGGGATGCGATTGCGATTGCGAAGCGGATCGCGAACAGTTTTCTGGGGGGGGCGTTGTTCGTGATGGACCGTGAGCGTGGGGTTGCACGGGCGATTATTGAGACGATGTATGGGCCGCTGAATGTGGACGTGGCGCGTTTTCGGGGGGAGGCGCAGGATAGTTTGCTGGCGGATTTGCGGGACCGTGATTTCACGCTGAACGCGATGGCGGTTGATTTGCAGGGGGACTTGAGCCTGGTTATCGACCCGTTGGGGGGGGAGGGGGATATCGCGAAGAAGGTGGTGCGGCGGTGTAGGCTGGGTGTGGTTGAGACGGACCGGGTACGGGCGTTACGGGCCATCCGGCAGAGTACACAGTTGCGCTTTCGGGTGGAGCCGGAGACGCTCGCGGAGGTTCGAGGTGTGGCGGGTACGTTGCACGATAGGGTGAGTTCGGAGCGTATTCGTGATGCGTTTTTTAGCACGTTGGCCTTGCCGCGTCCGGTGGCAGCGTTGCGGGTGTTGAACGTTATTGGCCTGATGGACGATGTGCTGGGGGATGCTTGGCCGAAGGATAGGCAGCGGCGCGACTTCTTGCTGGCGAGTGTGGACAAGGCAGCGGACTTGATTCGGAACCTGATTCCATCGCAGCGCGGCGTGGAGCTTTCGACGGGTATTGGTCATGGGTTGGCACTGATGCAGATGAACCGGGTTCGGGCGGAGATGGAGACGCATGTTCAGGCCACATGGGCTGATGATCGGTCACATTGGTCACTATTGATGTTGATCTTGCTCGTGCAGGATGCTGAGGATCCACTGGACATTGTTGCGGAAAGACTGCGGCTGAGTACCCCGGAGAAGCGGCGTATTATGGCGGTGGTGGAAGCACGGGCGACGGTCTATGAGAAGGGGGATATTACGCCGTTGGCGATGCATCGTTTCTGGTATCCGTTGCGGGCGGCGGGGGTTGATGTGTGTTTGGTGACGTTGATTGATTATCTGGCGGCGCAAGGGCCGTACTTGCAGCAAGACCCGTGGTTGGCGTTGGTGGACCGGGTAGTGCGGTTGTTGGAGGCGTATTTCCTGGAGTATGAGACGATTGTTGAGCCGTTGTTGCTGGTGGATGGCAAGGGGTTGATGGCGGCGTTGGGGATGAGGCCGGGTAAGCAGGTTGGTGAACTGCTGGAGGCGATTCGGGAGGCGCAGGTTGTTGGTGAGGTGCGGACGGCAGACGAAGCGTTGGCGTATGCGGCGGGGTTGCTCGGTGGGTGCTGAGGGAGCGGTATGGGCCAAGCGGTTGCAACAGAGTGGCTTGACCCGTTTCTGTAGGTCGTCAGCTTACGGTGCGGACAGGTCCAGTAGACGCAGACGGGCATCTTCCTCCGGCACTTCGAAGTGAACCGACATAGCGGTGGGGGTGCGTGCCCCGGTAGTCAGTTGCATCACCATATTGCGGGGCATGATAAGCATCCGGGCGAAGGCATAGAGTTGGTCTGGGTTTTGAAGAACTGAGATGAGGTTGTGTTGTTGTCCCCATTGGCTCGAGGCGACGTGGCGGGCCAGCATCCGGGCGAGGGAGATTCTTGGTGAGTAGACATCGTTGACCTTGAGAAAGCTGGACGACAGATGTGCGATGTCCACTTCCTCCCACATATTCGCCTTTGGGCGTTGGAGCATATTTTCGATGGGGATGGGAGGAGTGGTGATGTCGAACACCCCCATTAGTTCGATAGATGCTTGTTCTAGTGTGTTCTGGTCTGTCATTATTCCTCCTCCTTAGTGGTGTCTGGGCTGTAGGTCGATGTGAAAAACCAGAGCAGTGTCTTACCGTATTTGCGCTCATCGTGTGGGTTTAGGTGGGTGAGGGTGATGTCCTCTTTTTCTTTGGGGTCGATCTGCACGATGACCTCGGTTCCTTCTGGAATCCAAGCGGGGTTGGCGTCAAGTGCTTCAAGGGTGCGCCGCCACATGCCCTGGTATTGTGGTGGTGCGACATAGATGTAGTCGAACACCTCACGCGGCTTACTTTTCAGAACCTTGAACACATCACCCCGGTTGACTTGTGCTTTTTCGCGAAGGCGGGTGTTGACTAGATTCTGGTTGATGGTCTTGAGGGCGAGCGGCTCTAACTCAAAGAAGACGGCGCGGTCCGCACCACGGCTGAGGGCTTCGATGCCAACGGCCCCCGTGCCACCGAACAGGTCCAGAAACACGGTGTCGTAAATGCCTGGACCGATGATGTTAAACAGGGCTTCTTTGGCGCGGTCCATGATGGGGCGGGTGGTGTCTCCGGGGACAAACTGGAGGCGGCGGCCTTTGGCGCTGCCCGCGATAACTCGGTAGGACATGTTTAGGTTCCTCCTGCGATCAATTGGGTGGCGCTGGATATTGCTCGGATGTTGGAGAGCGGAGTGGCGACGGGAACGGGACTGTCGGCACTGAGAATGAGACGGCGGCGATTGGCGGCTGCCAAGGCGTTGTGGCTGGCAGCGCGAACGGTAGTTGGTTCCTCAAGGTAGAGGGTTTCTGCATTGAGGCCGCCACAGACTGCCCCGCGAATGAGGCTTTTTCCCTGGGGGATACTGGGTTGATCTGTGGTAGTGCGCCACTGAACGGCGTGTGCGGGGGTATCTTGGAAGAGCTGGAACATGGGTAGTTCGCCCTGAATACTTAATAGGTTGAACCACCAGTGGTCTGCGAGTTCGGAAAAGAGTTTGGTGTCGTAGGGTAGACCGAAGATTCCATATTCGGCCTCGGAAAGTTGGGTGTGGTCGGCGTGTTCTGTGACGTAGCGGATCCCGGTGATTGGTGTGCGAGCGAGTGCCTGCATAAAGCGCAGGGTGTTTTCGGTCAGCACATTGAGCGCACTATGGAGACGGTCTGGCCGGAGGCGCAGGTCCCGGCGGAGACGCGATGCGCCGGCGAGGCGAGCAGCCTGAGACAGTGGGCTGTAGACTGTCATGATTACGGGATGGTCTTGGGGGTTCAGTGTGGATGTTACCTGGCCGATGACGGCAAGTTGTTTGCCCAGTTCACCGCGTTGTGGGTCTAGAGAGCGGAGTTCGGTCCAGTCTAGGGAGCGTTGGACGGGATGATGGGTGATTGTGCGGTCGCCGGATGGGTCTCCATCCCATGTGGTGCTGATTCCCTGGTCCACGACGGGATAGGCGCTGGCAGGTTGAATGACGAGTAGGTCCCAGTTGTGGCGTAATTGGTAGGCCACAATTGCTTCGGCGAAGTCCGCGACACGTTGGTCATCGCCGGGGAAATGCCGCCAGAGTGCGGCAGGCACGCGGTCTGTGGGGTTCCCGGCAACAGTATTTTCCAGACGTTCACGACGATCCATGAGGGGTTCCTATGTTGATTTGGACCGCATTTTACATAAATCAGGACTAATTTGAAAGCATGTGCGCTTCAGTCCGAAACGTTTAGCGTTTGTGGTAGGGGCAGGGCATTGCCGATAATGTTACCGTTGCTGCTGAAAAATGTAGGTGCTGTGTCGGAACAGGCAGTGGTATCGGTGGGGCAGGGTTCGAGCGAGATGATGAGGGTATAGTCGCCTGGGGGTAGGTCCGAAGGCAATCGGATGTAGTGGGGGTCTGCTACATAGCGGTTGGTTAGCCAGCGGGTAGTCGGGTAGCCGCTTGGGTGCCGGAGTTGCGCCTTGGTGCGGGTGACACCGGGGCCAATGACCGTGATTTGTGTGTAGTAGTTGGTGTCTTGAGCGATGAGTGTGGACCAGTAGAGTGTGACCCTAACGTTGTCGCCGGGGGCATGAGTTGTGCGGGGCAGGTGATAGGCGAGTAGATTGATACCGGCAGTGCTGCGGTTGTTGAGCTGGGTAGCGTAGGCTGGGAAGCTGTTGGGGGCTGGACGAACTGAGAAGCGAGCGTTTGGGCTGGCGGTAAAGATAACGATGATGAGACTTAGCACGAAGATGACAGTGGTTAGGCGTGTTTCGGGAAGGGTGAGAAATTGCAGCGAAATGAATGTCTCTTGGTGCTGCGCTATACGACGGCGGGTTGTAATGACTAGCAGCAGTATTGCGATGGCGGACAAGATCCAGGCGATTTGACGTATGGGGGTTGTGCCAAGGCGAAGCATTAGGATAAGCGGTTGTCCGTCTACGCTGGGGCTGGTGGTGATATTGAGCAGGTTGGCTGGACTGGACTTGATCTCTGTGGAGATACCGCTGAGGGTTGCCCGCCAACCGGGAAAGGCGGCTTTGAGCAGGGGGAGGGTCGTGATGGTGGTTGCCGTAACCTGATACCGGGCATGGTGTGTGTTTTCGTTTAGGGTGCTTACGCGCAACGCACGGGGAAGGTTGGATGGAACAAAGTAGCTGACACTGTCGCGCAGGTAGCTCGTGACCAGGGTATTGTTAACGGGAAGGGTTGGTGCGATGGTGGACGGATAGGCTTGACCGTGTGGCACGGTGGGTTGGCCGTAGCCGCGTTGTTGGTAGGTGATGCGAGCGGCAGCGTTTGTTTCTGTGAGGATACCACCGGGTGCTGGTGGTAACCAAGCTGGGTGGCCTATGGTGAGAACTGCTAATAGTACGAGCACGAGGATCCAGCGTTGGGCGATATGACCCAGGTATTCACGTAGGGAAAGGGCGGGGCTGGTGGCAAGCGCAATGCACAGGGAGATGAGACCCAGCAACCATGTTTCACCAGGAAGTAACAGGAGCGCAATGATAAGGGTGATGGGGGTGGTAGAGAGCAAAGCGGCTTCTAGAGGAAAATGACGTTTGTGAACAAGGACGATGGTGCTGGTTGCGGCGACAGCGAGCAGATGGTGGCCGAGTGCTAGGGGGGTGTCTGGGATGAGGGCGGCGGGGTTCAGTTGGGTATACGGGGCGAGTAGAATACGCCATGTGAGTGCAATGGGGCGGTTGGTTTCGTTTTGCGAAATCCATTGGACCGCGTGTAGTTCTAGCAGGGCGGGTAGCCAGTAGAAGCTGCTGAGAAGCAAGGCGATGATGGTAGCGATGGCGATGGGGCGTATCATCAGGGTGTGTTTGGTTGTTGTGTGCCAGCCGATTATGATGAGTGCGAGGGCGGCTGCTCCGACTGCAATTTTGGGTTGGACCAGAATCAGCGCGGCGAGAATGACGGTGGTGAGGGCAAGATCGTGGGGTTCGTTGGTGGTAAGCAGGCGGTGTAGGCTCCATAGGAGTGTGGGTGTGAGGCCCAGTGCTAGGGTTGCGGGGAGATCACCGAGAATGTGGGGGGTTGTCAGGCCGAAATAGGGGCTGGTGATATAGAGGAGGGCGGCGATCATGGCGGGGCCGGCACCTTGCAGGCGAACGACAAGGCCATAGACGCCCCCTGCCCCTAGAAGAAAGGCCAGCGCGTAGACCAGACGCACGGCGAACACGGTGTCTTGTGTCACGATGACCTCGAGGAGCGCGGCGAGGTAGGGTGCGCCGGGGGGTGTGTAGTGGGGAATGGGCGCACCATAGCCGCTGTTGGCGGTGGCGTCCCAGCGGGGGTATAGGCGGCCCTCACGGATGGATTCGGCATAGGCGGCGGCGCGATAGGTGTGGTTTTCGGTGGCGGTGTTTGTGGGTAGGTCTGGTCCGATGACGAAATACCAGGCAATGAGTAGGCTAAAGAGGAGGGTGAGCCATGCGCCGTAGTCGTTGCCGCGCATGGCCTTACGCATCCAGATGGGAAGCTCGTCAGGGGGGATGTGGACGGATGAGGTTGGGTTGGGTGTGTTGGTCATGGTGTGATGATTTCTGCAAATGAGATGAGGCATAGGGCATTGTATGATGGGGCGGGGATTTGTGCTATGCTTGGGGCCGATTCGACAGTAGCTGATGATGGCTTGAGGTATGGCGAAATTTGTGGTACGGCGGGCAACCGTAGATGATCTGCCGCGATTGGTTGAACTGTGGACGGCGCAACGCGATATTGAGACGCAGCTTGATCCGCGTTTGGGGCTATTGGCTCGTGATGATATGGCATCGCGTTTACAGGTGGGTTTGCAAGATGACGCAAAAGCATCGGTCGTGTTTGTGGCCTGTTTGGACGACGTAATTTTGGGCTTTACGTGGGGGAAATTCGCTGCTGTGGGGATTGTTGCTGCGTTGGTGGTAGATGCCCATGACGGTCGGGGTGGCGTTGGCTCTGTTTTACTGGATGCGGCGGTAGATTGGCTACGTGACATGGGGGCGCAACACCTGGTTATTGAGGATGTGCCGCGTCATGTGGCGGTGCAGCACGCGTTCTGGCGGGCAAAGGGTGCGGGGGTGATCCGCGAAACGTTGTATCTGCCGATTCGTCAGAATGGCGACGACGCATGAAAGTTCGGCGGGCGACAGGCGAGGATATTGGGTTGGTGGCGGCGCTGTGGTTAGAGTTGGTGGCGTATCATCATGAGCTGGACCCAAAGCTCCCGACGACGACCGATGACAGCGACGAGCAATACGCACATGTTGTCTTTCGGCACATGCAAAACGGCGAGGGTGCTGTTTTCCTGGCGGTGGACAGCCGGGGAGCGATTGTGGGCTATGTGTTTGGGGTGTTGACGGACCTTGCGCCGACATTATTTGCGCCGCAGCTTGGGGGAATGGTGATGGATTTGTATGTGCAGCCGAACGTGAGGCGGCGTGGCGTGGGGCGGGCGCTGTATGAGGCGCTGGCGGCGTGGTTCCGCGAAAACGACATTCTGACGATTGAGTGGGATGTGGCGTTCAATAATCCAGCGGGACGGGCGTTTTGGCAGTCGGTGGGTGGGCGTGGTGTGATGGTGCGGATGCAGACGATATTGGACGAGGACGAGTAGATGCGTTATTTACATCCGGTGGGGCCGCACGAGGTGTTTGTTGGCAGTGGGACGTATGTCACACGGCGGGACGGGAAGCCATTGAGCTTGGTGGAACACTGGACGATTCACGAGTTGCCGGACGGCGCGTGGCTAATGCGTGTGGACCGGGATGGGCGTGAGGGGGATGGTCGCAGCGAGTTGATAGAGGCGTGGCGTCCCCCGGGTGCTGAGGAGGGGCGTGTTGAACGGTTTGACGTAGCGGCTTCCAACAAGCCGGATGATGTGCCGCGACGGGCGCAGATGACGGTTGAGGTGATTGGAACACAGGTTCATGTTGGGCGCTCGCTGGGGCAAGCGGCACGGCAGGCGGATACGCTGGATGTGCCAGATCATATTCTGTTGCAGCCGGGAGCCTATGCCTTTGTTGGTGGTTTGCTGGAGCGTGGGGATGGCCCCCTATTGTGGCGGTATGGGCGGACGGGTGGGTATCGGGCGGAAGTTGCCACAGCCGCTGTGCGACCCGGTGATGAAACGCGGGTTGTGGTGTCTGGAAAGGCGCGGGTTGCACGGGCGTACTACAGTGATTGGTTGCTGGGGCCGGAAAATGCAGTTATCGGGGATATATGTTATTGGGTGGATGCACATGGAATGCTGGTCGGATGCGAGCTGGGATCCTTCTCAGTAACGTTGGAACGGTATGCGTTCCGGTGATGATTACAGGTTAAACAAAGGAATAGCAAGACAACGACGATGTTAGGTCAAATTTTTGGTCTGTTGACGCGTCCCCTACGTACTGAGCGTGGGCGTGTGGTGGTGGGGTTATTGGTGGTGACAGGGCTTGTGAGTATCACGATTGGTAGGGTGTTTGGCTCTGCGGCCTGGGCATTCCCGGCGCAGGTGATCTTGGTCCTGGTGTTTATCACGGGTGCGGGATTCGTGTATACCCCGCCGGAGGGGCGCTTTCGGCTGGTAGCGGCACTGGCCCCCGGTGTGGGGGCGGTGTTACTGGGCTTGTTCCTGCTTTCCGATTGGTTGTTGATCCTGAGTGGTGCAGGGCTGGGATGGTTCGTCGCGGCGTTGTTCTTGTTTCGGGAACAGACCCCGCCGGAGGTGATGCGGTCGATTCGCAAGATGCGGCGTGGCGAATATAAGGAGGCGATCACAGAGATTGACGAGGTGATTAAACGCGACCGCGACAACCCGGAACATTACCGATTACGAGCGATGATCTTCCGGCTGGACGGACGGTTGGACCGCTCGAAGAAGGACTACGAGAAGATGTTGAGCCTTGCGCCGGAGGGACAGGGCGGGGACGGTTTGCGTGCTGAGGCCTATGATGGGCTGGCGGAGGTACATGTGCAGGCGGGGCGTTTTGAAGCGGCCCACGAAACGGCCATGAAAGCGCACGAACTGTATCCTGATAACTGGGTGCCGCTGTACAACCTGGGGCTGATTAATGATCGGCTGGAGGACAGCGAGGCGGTTGTGAAATACCTGACGCGGGCGTTTGAGGTCAAGATTTCAGACGGTCGGCAGCGGTTGCTGGCGCATTTGTATCTCGCAAGGGCACACAAGCGGCTTGGTGATATGGATGCGGCTAAGGCGGAAGTTGAGACTTTTAGCGCGATGTGGAAATCCCTGGAACAACTGGAGAAGTTGGTTTCTGGGGAGCAGTCTGGGCCATTGGCGGCGGTAATTGCGGGTGACATCAAAACGGCGCAAGGGCTGATGATTGATGAGTTGGATGTGACAGATCTATGATGTTCTTTCGACGGCGACTGTTGGAGATGGTCGTGGGTTGGGACATAGCGACACGGGTCGCGTTTGGTATTGGTGTGGTGGTATTGGCGCTGATGTTTGTGGTGTTGCAGGTTGGTGGAGATGATTTGCGGCTTCCGGCGATTGTTGGGATTTCAACGGCGTTGTTGGTGTTGCAGGGGTTGGCGTTGTGGGGGAATCGATGGATGGTGACGCCGTTTACGCAGGCACAGCGTTATTACCGGGCGGGTGATTTTGAGAAAGTTGTGCTGATATTGGAGGGGCGGGCAACAGCAGACAATGTTGAAGCGGCGGAGTTAACGTTGCTCGGCAACACGTATCGACAGATTGGGGAGTTGTCGAAAAGTGAGGGGGTTTTGTCTAAAGCCGTTGACATCTCCCCCGATTCGTATTTTCCTCGATATGGTTTTGGGCGTACACTGCTGGTGATGGGAAACTATGCCGGGGCCTCTATAGCGTTGGAAGTGGCGCTAGAGCTTGGTGCGCCGCCTGCGGTGCGGGTTGACCTGGCGGAGGCGCTGTACCGGGCCGGGCGAGGTGATGCTGTTGCAGCGCAACTGGCGCTGTCCCCGGATGACCTGGAGCCGCAGCGCGAGGTGATGCGTGCCCATTTGGCGGGGGAGATTCCACCCGATGTTGAGCTGGAGGCCGGGTTACTGTACTGGACGGAGACAGCACGGCGGTTTAACGATACGCCGTATGGGGCGGCATTGTGGGATGATATACGCGAGATAGAGGCCAAATCAAAAGGAGCAGAGTCGTGTTCTTGATTTCCGGGAAGGACGGCAAGATTAGTGTGGTGCGGGTGGGTACCGTTGTGGCGGTGCTGGGTGTGCTGGTTGTGGTTGGGGCAGGTGTGACATTTTTGCTGGACCAGCAGGCACGACGACAGCCGTTGGAGGTGGAATCGCCGAGTAGTGCGACACAGGTTGGGTCGCAGAATGTGGGCCTGACCGAACGGCGGGTACAGTACACGGTCCCGGTGGGTGAGATGACGATTGAACAGGTGGTGGACCACTACAACGACCGATTGGAAACGTTTGGGGGGGAACAGCTCTGTGAGCGGTCGCCGCGTGAGGGTGTATATGCGGACTTTGAGCCAGGGACAGGACGGGTGCCGTTCCAGTGGCAGTGTTTGTTTGATGATAGTGGGTTTAACGCGACGCAGTACACATTGGTGCGGATTCAGCCGGGTGTGTTTCGCGAGGATTCTGCGATTAATACTGAGGGTATGGTGGTGATTCAGCATGAGCAGGTGTGGTCGCCATAGGTGATGACGGAGATAGATAAGGTGGCGTCTGCTGGCCGGGGTGTGCGGTGGTGGGCGCTGGGATGCGCGGGGATGGCGATTGTGTTCTTTGTGGCTGTGGGCATTGCGATTTTTCCGGTATTGGCGGGGATGCTGTTTCCGCCGGAGCCGCCTAAGCCAGTTGGTGCTGTTGAGGTGGAACACGAAAGTACCGCCTATGGTTTTGATACTTGGGAATATACGGTGTCTGGAGATGGGTGTGCGGCGCTGACTTTCTACGAGGCGAACGGGGGGATATGTGTTCGTAAGGCGGGCCACTGCGGGGCGAATGGGGATAAGCGGTCGGCGTTGGCAGCGACGTGTACGGGGGTGATAACGTTCTCGCGGTTTGCGATGCGCTGGGAGGCCGAGGTGTGGGATTATCCGGCGGGGGTGACGTTACAGGTTTCGCGGGAGGTGGCTTGGGCGCGGTAATGCTGGTTTGAGGGTAGATTGCGACTGCCAAGCGTGTGGGGATTTGCTATACTATGTGGGCGCTGTGGCGCAGCATTTATTTTAGGACGGACAGACGGGAGGTGTCATCGTGGCGCAAATGGGAGAACGACATCCCACGCCGCGAGTCATTCGCGGGCTGGTGCGAATAGGCTAGACCGAACGATTCATTCCCCCACCATTCAAACGCATCAGAACGAGAATCACGGAGCGATAAACGAATATGGCTTTTAAACCCGTCAACGCACAGGTTGACATTCAGAAGGTCGAGAAGGACCAGCTTGCCCACTGGCGGCAGGCGAACGTATTCCAGCGCACGATGGACGAGCGCAAGGGCGGCCAGAGTTACGTGTTTTATGAGGGGCCGCCGACGGCAAACGGAATGCCAGGTAGTCATCATGTGTTGGCACGGTCGTTCAAGGATATGTTCCCGCGCTATAAGACGATGAATGGCTATTACTGCCTGCGGAAAGGCGGTTGGGACACGCATGGTCTCCCGGTTGAGATCAACGTGCAGAAGGAACTCGGCATTGAGGATAAGCGCGAGATCTACGAGTACGGCATCGACAAGTTTAACAAGAAATGCCGCGATACCGTGTTCCGCAACATCACAGACTGGGAGCGGCTGACAGAGCGCATGGGCTACTGGGTGAGCCTGGAGGACGCCTATGTTACGTTCACCAATGACTACATCGAGAGTGTGTGGTGGCTCTTGAAGCAGTTGTGGGAAAAAGACCTGCTTTACCAGGGGCATAAGGTTGTTCCGTATTCCCCGAGCAGTGGGACGGCGCTGAGTAGTCATGAGGTGTCGCTGGGGTACAAGGAAATCACGGATCCGAGTGTGTATGTCCGTTTCCCGTTGAAGAGTGAGCCGGGAACGTACCTGCTGGCGTGGACGACGACGCCGTGGACGTTGCCGAGTAATGTGGCGTTGGCGGTTGGTGCGGACGTTGATTATGTGAAGGTGGAGGGGACGAACCGAGACGGTGACACGGAACGGCTCATCCTGGCGGCAGCGCTGGTGGAGAAGGCGCTGAACGCGCCGGAGAATTACACTGTAGTCGAACGTATGAAGGGGTCCGCGATTGTGGACTTGGAGTATAACCCGCTGTACACGTTCTTCCCGGTGGAGGATAAACGTTATGCCTACGTCGTTGAGGGCGATTTCGTCAGTACGGAGGACGGCTCGGGGATTGTGCATATGGCTCCTGCTTACGGTGAGGACGATATGCGGATGGGCCGCAAGTTCGACCTGCCTGTGTTTGTAGCGGTCAACGAGGAAGGGCGCTTTGTGGATGCGGCGACGCCGTTCCGTGGGTTGAACTTCAAGGACGCTGATGAACAGATTGTGCGTGATCTCAAGACACGCGGACTGCTGTATCGTAAGCAGGCGTACAAGCACAATTATCCGCACGACTGGCGCACGGACAAGCCGCTGATGTACTTTGCGCGTCCGACGTGGTTTATTCGCACGACGGCGTTGAAACAACAGATCATTGACCGCAACCAAGAGGTGAACTGGGTGCCGGGCCATCTTAAGAATGGGCGCTTCGGCAATTGGTTGGATGACCTCAAAGACTGGGCGTTGGGCCGTGAGCGGTTCTGGGGGACGCCGTTACCGATCTGGATTGACGACGAGACGGGCGAGCAGTTGTGTGTTGGGAGTGTTGCGGAGTTGAGTGAACTCACTGGGCAAGACCAGAGTGAACTAGACCTGCACCGCCCGTATGTGGACGACATCACGTTCCCGAACCCGAACGGTGGCGGGACCATGCGACGGGTGCCGGAAGTGATCGATGTTTGGTTCGACAGTGGGGCGATGCCGTTCGCGCAGTGGGGCTACCCGGCGAATAACCAGGAGGGATTCGCGTCACAGTACCCGGCGGACTACATCTGTGAGGCGGTGGACCAGACACGCGGTTGGTTCTACAGCCTGCACGCGATCAGTTCGATGGTGAACAACTCGGTAGCGTTTAAGAACGTTATCAGCCTGGGGCACATCTTGGATGAGAACTGGCAGAAGATGTCCAAGAGCAAGGGTAACGTGGTGGACCCGTGGACGGTGTTTGACTCAGTGGGGGCGGACGCGTTCCGATGGTACTGTTACACGGCGAGTGCGCCAGGTGAGCCGCGTCGTTTCTCCGAGCGGTTGGTGGGTGAGGTTATCAGCAAGTTTTACCTG
>CAYWZS010000098.1:0-16108 GCA_964462905.1 uncultured Anaerolineaceae bacterium | reverse complement strand
CTAACCGAAATCACAGACCGTCTCGACTACCAACTCGTTCACCCGTTGCAGCGCGACATTGTCCACCAACAGCGCAGGGGAAGCGTCCGCCGGGTCCACGCCCACACGTAACAGCGCATTTGCCCAGGTATTCACCACCGTCCCCTGTACACGATAGCGCGATAGGGGTGCATTCGCTGGGATTGCAAACGTACAACCGAACACGCCATGCTGCGTCCCACTGGCGTTGAGCAGTTCAACACGGGCCGTTTTCGTGATGCCACTGGCGTTGCCCAGGTCCAGTGCAATCTCAAATGTGTCCCCCGCGTACAAGCTATAATTGACAAACTGGTAGAAGGCCGCGAAGTTCAGCCCCTCGCCTGTCTGGAGCCGTGTGGCACGCAGCACACCGTTCTCGACGGCCCAGTTCAACTGCCCCACAGGACGCCAACCGCTCGTCCCGTTGTCGAACGCCCCGTTCAGCACCACGTTGCCGCCTAGCACCGGGAGAAAATGCCCCGCTTGCTCAATCCGGCCCCAAGGCCAAGCTGCGACCGCATCCGGCGTGTACCCGGCAAAAGCGGCATTCTGTTCGCGGTAGATGATAGGCGTCCACAGGGGTTCGTCACGGTTGCTGTCACCGTCATCGTCGCTAATATCCGGCAGTGCAACGAAATTCAACGCCTGACCAAACTCGATATGTAGGTGCGGGTTTGACGAGCGCCCGGTGTTGCCCTCGAATCCGAGTACCTCGCCGCGCTCAATCGGGTAATCGCAGTTGGGGCCGCTAAGATCGTTGGTGCAGGTCGCTTTAATCACGTCGGGAACGCTCCCCTGCGCCAGATGACCGTAGAGCGTATACTCAAACTCACCATGCTGGACAATCACGGTATTCCAATACCACCACGGGCCGTTCGTCTGGTGAGTGTCATTGACGTAAATCACCGTACCATCTTTAGCCGCCGCTATATCGCGCCCGGTGAGGTCAAAGTCGATGGTTCCGGTCCCATGGACGAGATAGCTACGGGTGACTGTGCCAAAGTTATTGTGCGGATACGGCAGACCATAGGCTTCTGCGGGGAACAGATCGGGGTCTGCCTGGGGTTTGTAGGCATTGATGTCAATTCCAGCACGGATCGTCTCTGACAGCGATTCAAATGCTGCGCCAAAGCCAATTTCTGAGGGGCGCACGGCCCGCCAATTGACGCCGTCTGGCACAACCACCATCAGTTCCAGCAAGCCTTCAACCCGCTCCCCGGTATCGATATCCGCCATCCCCAAGTAGACGATACCACCGTCTATCAGGTCTGCCGGGTGTTGCCCCAGCACCACATACTCGAATAGCAATTCCGGGTTATCGCGAAAGTCGTCTAACACCGCCTGGACTACCGTTTCTGGTCCGGGCTGTGCCGCCACACCAACCCCCAACAACAGCGCCAACACAATCCCCCACACACGGTCCGTCATGCGTTGAGGAACCCACCCGCAATCTGACGATCTACCCAGTCGGAGATGTAGGGATAGCGGTAGTCGCCCCCGCTGTAAATGCGGACAACGGCAATGGTCGCCAGGACTAAGCCCACCATGGGCAACAAGCTCACCAAAACCGACAACACCATACCGACAATCACCCACAGCGGCAGAATCACAAAACCGACCAGTATCAACATCAGCAAGGCCGCCACTGCGAGGCCAATTAGCCAGACGATGCAACCAACCGCAAACACGGCCAACGCGCCCACAGTACAGATTAGCTGCAACGTGAAGGCCTGCAACGCGTGGAATGCAACAAAGTCCGAACGTTTGCGAAACAGTACATACAACACCAACGGCACAAACACCACAAACGGGATGCTCAGGCCACTGGTCGGCACCGCCGCCAGGAACGTTACCCAGACACTCCCATGTGCAGCGGCTGCCCACAGCTTATCGTCTGCGTCCACACGACTCGTGCTGTAACTGCGCGGCTTAGGCTTACGTTTAGGGCGGTCTGGGGTCGTATACCGCGCCTCGTACTCCCACACAACGTCATCGGGGGTCGGCGTTGCGCTACCCGACAACCGCGATAGGCGCTCCTCATCCGCGTTTGCTTCCGGGTTGTTCTCATGTTCGACCATACCACCTATCCTTGGTTATACCGGGATAACCTTACCGTACATTTCTCACCTGCTATACGCAAGCTGAAGCAGCAAGGTTGCACTACCATCAACCGACCTTCTTCGCTAGACTACCGCGCTATGTTAAGCGAAACCTTCACCCTCAAAAAGTCCCATCTCGGCTGGTTGCTATTGGTTGGCAGCATACTCAGCTTCGTTGCGATCTTCAGCATCGACCTCATCGCTATTGCGCGTGAGAACGGCGTCCTCAGCATCTTCAGCGCCGCCACAGTTGAGCGCCTGAGGGGTCCGTTGGGCGTTGGCCCGGCGCAACGTTTGGCGCTGTTTGCCTGTCTTGGGCTGGCTGCAATTGGTGGCACCCTCATCCCACTCGGAGATAAACCCGCGTGAGCCAACTACCGACAAATCGTATTGTTCGTATCGCCAGTTGGGTGCTTTTCGGAGCCGCATTGGTCGCGTTGTCGTTCCATTTTAGCGTCTACGTGAGCTTCGCCGCCAACCTGATTCCCTTCCCGTTTGACTATGACCAAGGCGAGGGCTTTGAACTAGTGGATGTCATCATGTTCAGCCAGGGGCAGTGGCCTTACCAGGACACAGAAACCTACCCGTTCTACTCCAGCAACTATCCACCGCTGTTCCATGTGATCCTGGTGCCGTTCACCTGGATATTCGGCCCCGGCTACTGGTATGGGCGGCTAGTCGGTTTCCTGGGGACGTTGGTCTGTGCGTGGCTCATCGGTTACGCGGTCCACCGAGAGGGCAAACACACGCTGATCGCTGTCCTCAGCGGATTGGCATTCTTGGGGTCCAACACGGTTTATCATATCGGGCCACTGCTACGCCAACACATGACGATGGTATTGTTTGAGACAGCCGCCATTGTCGTCCTGGCGAATGCGGTAAATGTTGGGGATTCGCGCAAGCGCTGGTGGCAAATCGCGGTTGGGCTGGGCCTGCTGATTATCGCCGGGTACACCAAGCAACTCGCCGCTCTGACCGCCATCGCCGCGTTGATCTTCTTGTTCATTCGCAATCCGCGCCGAGCAATGATTGGCGGCAGCGTATTTACAGTGGTGGGCGTCATCATCTTCGTCTGGATGAACATCGCCACAAATGGTCAGTGGTGGTTACAGGCTGTCGCCGCCAACGTCAACGAGTTCTACCTGGACCAAACGATCGGCCTGTTTCGGCTGTGGTGGCGCTTGCACAACACGCTGATTATCCCGGCGGCGTTGTATGTGATCTACGAACTGTACTTCGACAGGCTTTCAGCTTACAGCGTGTGGTTCGTGGTCTCGTTGGCGAATGGGGTTGCGTCGGGAACGTGGGGCGCGGGGGACAGCTATTTCGCCACGACGATTGCCGCCACTTCGATCCTCAGCGGCCTGTTTTTTGCGCGGACGTTAGCAGGCGACTGGCACTTCCCTGCGGACAACTATCTCAGTCGGCTGGTGTTGTGGGCGCGGCCAGCAGCCCCGGCTATGGTCGCCCTCACGTTGATCGGCGTACCGTTGCTATATCTCGAATACAGCCGCGACACGCTCAAGCTCCCCACAGATCGCCCTGTCTACAGTACGGTCGCGAATATGCTGGGGATTGACCCTAACGCCCCACTTTATCGGGCGGAGCGCACCTTCTACGACAGCGCCCGCCTGCCGGATGGGTCATACCCCGGCGGCTATGCGGATATTGGTCACTTTGTCACGGAGGCAGATATTGCGGCAGGTTGGCAACTCGTAGACATGATCCGCGAGGCAGACGGCCCGGTCATCAGCGAGGACGCCGCCTTCAGCATCCAGGCGGGCACAGATGTCATCACCAACCCCACCCAACTCCGCAACCTGTACCTCAACGGATTCCACGACGGTAGCGCGTTGTTGGAGATGATCGAAAACCGTGAGCTTGCATTTATCATCTACCGGGCGCAGTTCTATCCCTTCAATGTGTTGGAGGCGGTCGCCGCTAACTACGAGGAGGATGTGAACGCTGCCGTGTTTATGAACGGCTTCCGCTACATCATCATGCGCCCGAAGGCTGACTAACGCCGACGTGGACGGCTGCGACCGGGGCCGAACGGCGAAAATGGGCTGGACGGGTTAATGCGCTGGATGCGACTGTCGTCATTTTGCACCAGCCCCATTGACCGCCGCCGCTCCAGGAAGTCCGCACCCGCTTTGAGTTGGTCCGTCAATGTACCGACGGACATCTCTAGCAGTTCAAGCGTGACCTCCGTCTGATGTTCGTGGGCAGCCAACATCCGGGCATGGAGTGCGATCTCACGCACGAACGCCCCTGGTTGTTCGACCAAGTCCGGCACAATCGCGACATGCTCGTCTTTCCACTGCTCGGCCATGTAGTGCCGCAACATGCGCTCCGCCTGTTCCTCGTCCTCAATCGGCGGTATGATGAAGATGCGGTCCAGGCGACCGGGCCGTTTGCTGATGCGCTCGTCAATCACCTCTGGATAATTGGTCGTTGCCAGCAACAACGCCCCCTTGGGATTATTCGGTGATTCCACACCGTCCAGCACATTGAGAACACGCGCCTTATCATCCCCTTGTAGGTAGGCATCTATCTCCTCCACAATAAGCACCACCGGGTACTGCGCCGCTGCGACGGCCTGCAATGCCCGCTGAATCTTCTCGAACGACGCGCCATCACGGTCTGCGCCAGAGACGTAGACAACCACGCGCTTTTTATCAATCGCCAGTTTCGCCATTGCCGCGCACAGCATCGTCTTGCCCGTCCCTGGCACCCCGGCCAACAACAGCTTGCGGAATGGGGCGAGCTTCAATTCCTTGTAGATGCCTACGCCCTGCGAGAAAAACGCCTCAACATCCTCTAGCAAGCGGGCTTTCAGGTCGTCCGGCAAAATCACATCGTCCCACTCCACAGTGGGATCAAAATAGGCGTCCGTCCCGCCGACGATATACACATCGCGCCGCCGTTTGATACGTGGCCGCACCGCCCGCGCACAGGCCATCTCAAAAGCCGCCCACGTCTCCAGCCGTTCTGTTGGGACTAGGGCAACCGATGTCAAATCCTGGCCGTCCTCGTCGAAGTATGAACTAGCATAGATCACCTCAAAGGACTTACCGTTCTTCCCCGTCCCCTGGAACTGAAAGGCATAGGCCCCACTGGTCGCCGTGAGGACCATCTTACGTCCGCGTGCGCCGTAGTCACTGATTTCAGTTAGCACCGGGCAGTCCAGTGGGAGCAACCCACTGTATTTCGCCTTGCCCTTGAGTCTGCGCCCCGGCTTGATCTGCTCCTGCGCGATCTTGTTGCTGCACTCCGCAGATGCCCAGATTGTCATATAGTCCACATCCGGGTTGCGCTCTTGCCAAGTCTCACGCGCCCACTCCACAAGCCGCTCATATTGCATTGTCGGTGCCATCCTATCTTTTATCGTCTTACGGTTGGCTGTCCGTTGCCACCCTTGTCGGTCTTTCAGTATAAACGAGGTATGCCCGATATTGAAAGCAGTGTTTAAACCGCTAAACTGCACATTGACCCGCATTTAAGCGACAGGAATTGCATTTTGACGCATAAAACGGCCTATGTAACCCACAAACGCTACAACGAACATACGATGTCCGGCCACCCAGAGCACGCTGGGCGGCTGTCCTCCGTGTGGCAACACATCAAAGATGCCGCCCTTACAGAACGGCTCACCCCACTCAAGCCGCAACTGCTGGCGGAGTCCACGATTTTGCTCGCACACGACGCCGAATTGCTGAACAGCCTTGGCAACATCGAATCGTTGATTGACAGCCGGCTGTACATGCTCAACCCGGACACCTACATGGTCCCCAACTCCTACACGATTGCCCGGCTCGCTGCGGGTGGCGTGTGCGCGGCAGTCGATGCCGTCATGGACGGCGAGACCGATAACGCACTTGTTGCGGTGCGCCCACCAGGACACCACGCCACGCCTTCAACTGCGATGGGCTTCTGCCTGTTGAACAATATCGCCATCGGCGCACGCCACGCACAGGACACCCACGGGATCAACCGGGTGATGATCGTGGACTACGATGTGCATCACGGCAACGGCACCCAGGATATTTTCTACTTCGATGAGGACGTGCTGTTCCTGTCTACGCATCAGTCCCCGCTGTTCCCTGGCACAGGAATGCTCCAGGAAATCGGCGAGGGGCCAGGAGCAGGCACAACAATCAATGTCCCCTTGCGTGCGGGAACTGGAGACAAAAGCCTCGCACAGATTTATCACGAGGTTGTGTGGCCCGCTGCGGAACGCTTCCAGCCGGAACTGATTATGGTGTCTGCTGGGTTCGACGCACACTGGCGCGACCCCATTGGCGGCATGCGCCTCACACTCAATGGTTTCGACCACCTCACCCGCGAACTCATGGCGATGGCGGACAAGCTGTGTGACGGCAAAATCGTGTTTGTGATGGAAGGGGGCTATGACCTGGAGGTCATCGGCATGGGGATGATGAATGTCGCCCGTGTATTGCTAGGGGACGATAAAATAGAAGACCCGCTCGGCCCAGCGCCCATGAAAAGCGAGCCGAAGGTCGAGCGAGTCATTGCGAGCGTCAAAAACCTGCACGATCTGGACTAGCCTGCGTCTTTCACCTGCCCCCGGAGCCGTTTAATCTCGTCGCGGTGCTGCTCCAGCGCGATGCTCTGGTCACGGAAGCGGCTCTGCAAGACATCCAGGCGGTTGTAGATCGGGGTCAAAACCTGGTTTCCATACTTCTTGAGGCGCTGGCGCTCACGCGCCGTCAGATCATCCAGCGACTTGTGGTAGCTCTTGACCAGCTTATCCACGCGCTCGTCTAGGTCGCGGTGGGTATCCTGTTGCACGCGATTGTAGTAACGGACACTCGCCGCACCACCAATAATCGCAACCGGGGCCGCTACCGCCAACAACACTGCCGACGCACCAACCAGCGCAGCCCCCGGCGCAGCAATTGCCGCTGCAATCGTCACCAAGCTGCCAATTGTCGCCAGCATACTCACGCCGAACGCATTGATGTTGCCCTCGAACATGCTCTGCATCTCGGCAACCACGCTCCCGGTCGAGTAGGACTCTAACTCGGCCTTTGCGATGCGAATCGCCTCCTCCAACCCCTCACGCTGCTCTGCATAGACCGATGCGTCCAATCCACCGAGTTCTTGGTCCATCAACTCTTTGAGCGCACTCAGGCGGTCGATCACCCCGCGCCAGTAGAGGCGGCTACTGTCGATCACAGCGTTGATGTAGCCATTGGTCGCCTCGTTGATGTCACGCAAAGAGCGCCCAATCACCTGCTCCTGGAAATCTACCTGGAGCTTGGCCCGGCTGGGCCGGCTCAATACCTGCCGCACAGACAAGTTCGTGTCGATGAAGGTGTGTCCACGCTGACGCAACGCCTCAAACACCTTTTCGATCTCGGTGCTGGCCTCCTTGAACTGCACGTTCAGGCCCAGCGAGTGCTTTTCCAGTTCTTGCTGCACGTTCTTAACGCGCTGCGTGTCTGACTGGACGCCAGCAACTTCTGTTGCGATCTTGCCGATAAACTGGCTGACAATGCGCTCCACCAGGTCTAGCTGTGTGAGGAGTTTCTGCTGGGCGGGGGGAGCCTCCGCAAACACCCCACGTAGGTGAGCGCGTACCGCCTCGATACCGCCCTCCTCGCCACGAAGCGATAATTTTGCAGACACCGGGAAGATCAACGGTTCAAAATTGAGCAGTTCCTTCACCTGCCGCTCCAAGAACTTCCGCACTTCCTGAAGCTCGTTGCCCTCCATCAAGTCAATCTGGTTCAGTACCAGCACCGTCTTTTTGCCGTAGTTACGTGCCAGTTCCAGGTAAATACGTTCGGTGTCAGCAAAGGCACGTTTAGCAGACACAAGGAAGATCACTAGGTCACTGCGGTGCAGGAAGTCTTTGGCAATCTCATCGTGGCGTTCAAAGACGGACCCCGTCCCCGGCGTATCCACAATGGCAACACCCGGCGCACCTGTGTTCGGGTGTTGCCATTCACGTAAACTTCCGGCCTCCGTCAGACGGGGTTTGCGGTCGGTCGTCTCCGCATAGCGGATCAACTCAATCGCCTCGGTCGTGGGGGTAATGCCCATCGGCAGCAGTTCGTCACCCAACATCGCGTTGATAAACGTGGACTTGCCCGCGTTGAACTCACCAATCACCGCTACCAAAAAGAACATCTCGCCGAGGTCTTTAGCAATATCACGCAGACGACGGCGGTCGTCCTCGGACCCCTCCTTATCCAACTCCGCGAGCGTGTCCGCAACATCATTCAGCAACTTGATCTCGTCCTCACGGTGGACGGCCAGCGGGCCTTCAAGCTCTTGTTTAGTTATCGTCATGTGTCTTTTTTAGCTCCTCAGTCCTGCTAGCAAACCACGCTTACCCAAATCCGCCAAGGCAGACTCAATACTGTTCATTTCCTGCTGAATTTTTTGCAAACGGTCCAACTGTGACGCCTGCGCCTGCGTCTGTGCTTCAATCAAGCGCGTTAAGGGCACCGTCGCGTCCTCGCGCAACTTCATACCGTGGGCAATCTGTTGTTCGGCCCCCTCGGACAACACATCCAGGTAACGGCTCTGCAAGGTCAACATCCGAGCCGTGTACTGGTTTTCAATCATACGCCCACGCAACGGAATAAACGCCAGCCCTAGCAGCATCAGCCCCAACACCACCAACGACATCGCCGCAACAGCACCCGACGGATCATTAAACAACAGCCCGAAGAACACCACTGCGAAAATCACCATGATGATCTCGTATACCGCCAGGTAAATCACCGTATTCCGTAAAATATCGTCCAGGCTTTCGATCTCGATGGTGCGGGCCTCCTCCTCGATTGCCTCCAGATCATCCCGGATATTGAGAAGCGGCGTGCGATCATAGTTCTGTGGCGCACGCAAGTTGCCAATGACCTTCTCCTGCATCACCGCTGGCAACTCGGCGATTTGCTCCTGGGAGTACGTCACCAAGTCATCAATATCCTGTAGGTCGCGCCCCTCCAACCGCCCGGCCAGTTCGTCCACATGACGCGGCAACGCATCCAGCGGCTCAAAAGCCCGTTGTCGTTCAAACGCCACCCGCATAGTCGTACTACCCTTGGGCTGCACCATACTCCCCAAACGGAACAGTTCAAGCGTCCCACGCCCCAACTGACCGAACGCCCGCGAGAAGCTGAACAATTGGCGAATCGCCTCACTGCCACGGGCCGTCGCCTCACCGAAACGGTCGCTGACCTGTTCACGCGCCTGACGAACGACCTTGCTCTGGGCGCGGCTGTGCGAGTCGAGTTGCGACTGAACGTTGTCCGCGATTGTTGCATACTTGTCAAACGTGGACTGGTTATCACGCACAGCAACCAGCGCCGCCTGGGTCGCGTTTTGGGTTATCTGCAAGGGGGTCTGTAGCTTCTGGCGCATCCGCTTGACATCGCTCAACTGCTTTTCAATGTAGTTTTCTAGCTGGTGCAACCCACTCTCGCGCCACAGCTTGTTGTCACGCGTGCCGCCATAGTTAGCCTCAATGCCCTTCAATGCGGATACCATCCACACCTCCGGCTTGTAACCCAGCTTGGCGCGGCTCTGGTCTGTCACGTACTCCTGTACGGACTTCTGTTCTTCCTTGTTCAATAGGTCGGACTGATTCACCAGAATGATGATGTTCTTGCCGTATTCCTTCAGTCGCTTGAGCGCCTCCAGGTTTTTCGCGCTCATGGCCTGCGTTGCCAGCATGACCATGAACACTGTATCGCTACGGTGCAGGAACCGCTGGGTTGCGTCCTCATGCTCACGGAAGATCGACTCCAGGCCGGGAGTATCAACGAAGCACACCCGCTTTAGCAGTGGGGACGGATGAAACACCGTGTCCACCTCACCGGCAGACTTCATACCCTCCGTCCCTGCGCCCCAGCGCAGCAACGCCACCCGATCTGTCGTTGGGGTCGGCCCCACACGTAACAACGCCTTTTCCCCCAGCAGCGCATTGATAATACTGGACTTCCCCGAACTAAACGGCCCAACAAAGACCGCCAAATAGGGATAGTCTGCGTGGAACATCGCATCACGTACCTGGGCAACATTACCTTCGGAGATGCTCTCAATACGGGGCAGCACCTCCAGCAAGTCCGTAATCATCTCGTACTCGCGACGACGAATGGCCTCGTACTCCGTCACCAGTTGCATTTCCCTGGAACTATTTGAGTCCGACAATGTAATCTTTCCCCTGGCTATATTGAATAGAGATTAGAATAGCGCGAATCCTTGCCGCATTCAACATTTCAGCCCCCTGCACGCTAAACCGTTACGCTATATTTCCCAAAAGATGAGAGAGCGACTAAAATAAAGTGAATTTATAATCAAACCACGATGGTAGGGAAGGCTGACATGATGACAGATAATCTACAACAACAAATCGCCCTGAAACAGCGTGAGCTAGACTTATTGGTCGCGATTGATGAAATCCGCGACCAAATTACCGACGATGACGCGCCAAATATTATGTATTTGCGGCTTCTCAAGCTGTTTATATCCCATTTTAACGCAGAAGCCGGTGCTGTCGCTGTTCGGCACAATGAAAAAGGTAGCCCGGACACCACTATCGGCATCGGCCTAGACGAACAACGGGCGCGGGCATTATGCGAACCCGTGCTACACGAAGACACAGCCACCAGTGTACAGCCTATTGTTGTGGCGAACTGGGCACATGCTGTTGGGGTTCGGGTGATGTTGCGCCAAGATACCCCACTGGGGGCATTGGTGTTGTTACGCGGGGAGCACGCGGGGGCGTTCTCTGAGGATGATCTGGCCGTCCTCAGCGCCGGCGAGGGGCAACTCGACAGCGCCATCGTCCAGGCACAACGCATCTGGCGCTTGTCCCGCCGGGACCGTGAACTCAACGCCATCTATCAACTTGACCAACTTCGCGACGCCAACAGCGACGAGAAAGACCTTGTCAACGGCTTTATCCAAATCGTGCTAGAACAGCTAGAAGCGAAACTGTGCATGGTCGTGCTCTCGAATATCGACAGCGGTGAGATGACAGCCCGTGGCATGGTGGACCGCCTGAACCTACAGCCCCACCACTACGGCGAAATCACGGATACCCTGCAATATCTGTCAGCTATCAGTGACCTGCCATCACCTAAGGCGGACGTGTCTCTGTTAGCCTCCCCTTTTATCATTAACGAGATGATTTTAGGCGGGGTGGTTGTCGGTAAAGATACGCCTTTCAACGCATCGGATCGACGCTTGTTGGCGGCCATGACGAGCCAAATGGACTCCGCTATCGTCTACAGCCGTGTCATCAAGCAACTTTCTCAACGTAACAAAGAACTCCAGATCATCTACCATATCGACCAAATCCGCGACAGCGAAACAGACTTCGACGCCATGCTCCAGGCTGTTCTAGGGGAAATGTGTACCGCGATTGAGTCCGAGATGGGTTATATCCTGCTCTACAGTGAGGACGAGGAGGACCAACTGGAAATCAAATCCTCAACCGAAGAGGGGATAATCCCCTCGCCGTCCTACTATGAGGCCATTCACACGATCTCACGTAGGGCTTTGGAAACAGGCGAGATGACCTACACCAACGAGATGAACAACGGCGTTCGCTCGATTATCGCGGTGCCGCTTATCTTACGGGAAAAGATCATCGGCGTATTTGGGGGACTCAATAGCCGCCACCCCACCGGCTTCAACGCCGAGGACCGTCGTATGTTGCAGGCGATTGTGTCTCAGACGGACACCGCCGTGTTTGAGCGTATGGAACAACGCCGCGTGCGGCAGGTGTTGGGCCGTTCTGTGGACCCGAAAGTGCTTGAGCATCTGCTAGAACATGCCAACACTACGGATATTCTCGCAGGCGAGCGCATGAATATCAGCGTGCTGTTCGCTGACCTGCGCGGTTCAACCGAATGGGCCGAGCGCACCGAGCCGGACAAACTCGCGATGATGCTCAACACATATCTGGGACGTATGGCCGACGTGATCTTCGAGTATGGCGGCACGCTGGACAAGTTCGTGGGTGATGAAGTCATCGGGCTGTTTGGCGCACCACTGCCGATGCCGGACCATGCCGAGCGGTGCGCCGCTGCCGCCCTCAAGATGCAGCGTGTCATGGGCGACCTTATCAAGGAAATGGAGGCACAGGGCCTGGAGCTACCGCAGGCGGGCATCGGCATGAGCACAGGCGACGCCATCTGCGGCGAGTTCGGCACCTCCCAACGCACGGACTACACAGCAATGGGCCGTATGATGAACCTTGGCGCACGCCTATGTAGTGCCGCTGGCGGTGGCGAGGTCGTCATCAGCGAGAAAACATTTACGACCTTGGGAAAACAGGTCGCTGTCGAGAAACTAGAGGAAGTCACGGCCAAGGGAATCGGCCAAGTAACCGCCTATAAGCTCTTGAAACTCGAAAGTATCCTTTGACGAATGCTCAACGAAGCACTGCGATATCGTGATGGCATCCTTCACAGTGACGCCGTCCCCCTGTCCATAATCGCTGCGGAGGTGGGAACCCCCACCTACATCTACAGCCTACCCCGCGTGCGCCACAATTACCGGGCGTTGGCGACGGCTTTTTCCAGCTTAAACGTCCATCTACACTACAGCGTGAAAGCAAACGCTAATCTCACGCTGTTACGCACCTTGCTTGCCGAGGGAGCAGGGTTTGATGCTGTCAGCGGCGGCGAGGTCCACCGGGCACTAACTGCCGGGGCCGCACCGTCCGAGATTGTTTTTGCGGGGGTCGGCAAGACCCCGGAAGAACTACGCTACGCAATCTCGCAGGGGGTTGGATGGTTCAACGTGGAGAATGTGGACGAGTGCCGCATCCTGAACGCAATTGCCGCCGAGGCAACGACAACGGCCCGTGTCGCGCTCCGCTATAACCCGGATGTGCAGGCCAACACCCATCCCAACATTGCCACAGGCCATAAGGGAGCTAAGTTCGGCCTCAACGCAGATGATCTGCGCTACATCCTGAACCATGCAAGCGACTATCCGAACCTGACGATTGTGGGGATTCACGTTCACGTGGGGAGTCAACTTGGTGACACCCACGCAACCCGCAGAGGGGTACAGGCGGCCTTGTCGCTGATCGAAGGCTTTTCGAACATCAACACGATCAATATCGGCGGTGGCTTCCCGGTCGCCTACACGGACGATCCACTACCAGACATCGCCGCTTTCGCGGACGCCGTCGCGCCGTTGTTGGATGGCTATCACATCATCGTGGAGCCAGGGCGGTTTATTGTGGCGGATGCTGGCCTGCTGCTCACGCGGCTACTCTACGAGAAGGAACAGGGCGGCGAGACACTCTATATCGTGGATGCCAGCATGACCGAACTCATGCGACCGGCGCTCTATCATGTCCACCACGGAATTGTCCCAATACAACAGCAAACCGCCGCACACCACACCGTAACTGTCGTCGGCCCTGTTTGTGAGACAACCGACGTGTTACGGCATGATGTAGCACTCCCATCCCTAAAACACGGCGACCTGTTAGCAATCACTGATGTGGGAGCCTACGGTATGGTGATGGCGAACACCTACAACCAGCGCCCCCGCCCCGCCGAAGTCGTTACGGATGGCGAAACGTGGCACATCGCACGCCAGCGGGAAACTTTCGATGACCTGCTTCGCTATGAAGTCACCACCTAGGCAAACAAAAACACCGCCGATGGGCGGTGTTTCCGTTGGTGCCGACAGCTGGACTTGAACCAGCGGCCTCAGAATTATGAGTTCTGCGCTCTAACCAGCTGAGCTATGTCGGCATAAAAAATTGCGGAGGTAGGATTCGAACCTACGACCTCCGGGTTATGAGCCCGACGAGCTACCACTGC
The DNA here is from genome assembly GCA_964462905.1 of uncultured Anaerolineaceae bacterium. Lineage (GTDB taxonomy): Bacteria > Chloroflexota > Anaerolineae > Aggregatilineales > Phototrophicaceae > DAOTTY01. Next base: position 2,166 of record CAYWZS010000098.1, on the reverse strand, counting down.
TCTACTCCGCGACGTTGGTGTATGAGATTATTAAGCTCTCAAATTGCGGAGGTAGGATTCGAACCTACGACCTCCGGGTTATGAGCCCGACGAGCTACCACTGCTCTACTCCGCGACGTTGTGATATATATAGTACTTAGAGGGACTTCCTAAGTCAACCCCACGCTCTCGGCAAACTGCACTGAATTTGCGTAAAATTTACAAATATGGGGTTTGATCTATCTATTCCGCACTATCGAAACAATAGCATGTTGGTCAGTTTACACAAGACCTAAACTGACCACAAATCAACAATTTACCGTTACGATAGAAAGGGTATTCGGATGACGCAACGGAGTTCATTTTATGCAGACAGTCGAACCGTTAGAAATGCTCTTACCCGGTACATGGCGGCTGGTGCTCATAGACGACACAGCTACCAACCTCACCGGGGCGGGCACCTACGATTTCAAGCTCGCCGGGACATTCAACGCGAAGGTCCACGACACCTACAGCGGCACCGCCACCTGGCACGGCTACTGGGAAGTTAAAGAGGCGCGGCTCGTCTTACAGGCGCAGGAGGTTTCGTCTCGTTGCAACAGTTGCCTGGGGAGCGGCACCGCCTACAACTGGACGATAGAGCTAGAGCAGGTTGGCGAAAGCGCCTTCACGGGCCAACTCCAACGCGACAACGACACGCAACCCATCATTTTTGAGCGGGTATAGCATAGCGTTGCCGAGCGGCTACTCCGCAACGCCACCCTGCATCCGGTTCATCGCGACCTTCCAACCCAACCCGACAATAATCAGCACGGCAACCCAAGCGTAAATCTGCCAACTGACCCAGAACGTCAGGAAGAAGCACGCGCCCAGCCCTGCAAATGCCAGCCAACGCGGGAACAACCGTTGTTCTGCTGTCAGTTGCAATGCGCTTAGGTTGGTGATGGAATAGTACAGCAACACCGTCACCGCGCTAAAGCTCCACGTCGTGCGGACATCACCCAACAACACCAGCAATCCCACAAATGTTCCCATCACCAGGACCGCCACATAGGGCGTTTTTCCTGCGTCGTCCACACGGGCGACAACCCGTGGCATATCCTCACGCCGCCCCATCGCCAGCAACACGCGGGACAACCCCAGAACCAGGTTGAGCAATACACCGAGCATCGCCGTTACCGCACCAACAGCCATCACCAACCCTACACCGGGAGTGCTAAACGTCTGTGCGACAATCTCCAACGGGGCCGCCGTGCCGACCACCGTACCGCTCAGGAACGCTGCGCCCACGCTACCAACGGCCACCACCGCCACCGCCATGTACATCACCATCGTGGATACCAACGTCGTGATGATTGCTCGCGGGATTGTGCGACGTGGTTCGCGCACCTCCTCGCCCAACGTTGCAATACGCCCGTAACCCGTATACGCCACAAACATCAGCGCCGCCGCGTTCAGTAGCCCCGCAATCCCCTCGTCGAAGAAATCCGTGACATTCTCGCCGACATTAGCGGCCATGGTTGGCAAACCACTAAGGACAAAAAAACCCAACGTCCCCAACGTGATACTAACGATAGTCACGTTTACCACGTTAGAGCGGCGAAGCCCACCAACCGTCAGCACAGTAATCGCCACCACTGCCCCGACTGCCAGCGGAATAACAAAGGCTGTACTCTCTACGCCGAAAGCATTCAGCAAATACCCAGAAAATCCCAGGGCAGCCGTCGCTGCCGAGGCGCTTTTCGCGAGTAAAAACATCCACCCCGCGATAAATCCCAGCCACGGATTGAGATACTCATAGCCGTACTCGTAGGTTCCGCCGCTGACCGGATGATTCGCCGCGAGTTGGGCGCTGTTTAACCCATTGAAGATTGCCACCATCGCGCCCAGTGCCACGGCGACGATCACCGCCGGGCCAGCCGCCTCCGCCGCAATCGCAATACTCACAAACACGCCCGTCCCGACAATGGAACCCAGTCCCATCATCGTCGCGCCGAAAACGCCTAACTCGCGTTGGAGTTGGCCGTCTTTCGTCTTTGTCGCTACCATGTCGTTTTATCCGCTTTGTCACACACTTTACTGCCACGTAATAGTATACCATGTGCCTAACCGGACAACCTTCATAGGGACTTAATTTAGCCGAATCTCATCCGCGACACTCTTCTCCGCCTTGATCTGCCGCAACTC
>CAYWZS010000097.1:11346-16449 GCA_964462905.1 uncultured Anaerolineaceae bacterium | reverse complement strand
GACATCATCCCGGCGACATTTCGGGACGTGTGAATGGATTCCTACCAGGGTGTTGCCAATTGGCTTCGCCCTGGTTTTGACTCACGATGAGAGCAAAATAGCTGCGAACGGTGCAAAGGCCGCAAACACAATCAACGCCAACCCACCCACCGCTAACGTGCGCCGCTGGTTGTCGTCCAGCAGCAACCCTGGCATAAAGGATATCGCGACCAACGCCGCGCCGACCACGGCCAGCGCCACCGTTGGCCCGGCCACCCACCACACATTCATCCTGCGCTATGCCTCCTTGTTAAACACGAACACACTGTTACCACTCAAAACGTAGACTACCTGTAGGCTCGGCTCGGCGATGACCCCCTCCAGTAGCTCGAAATTGCCCTCCTCGAAGGTGCGGTAGCTCCGCATAAACGTCCCGGCCTGTGTGACCTCGTAGACGGTGCGGTTTGGCTGGCTGCTGAGGTAGATGCTCTGTGAGATGGGGCTGGTGCTGAGGAACATCGCGTTGGCGACACCGAGTTCCTGGCCGCTGGGGAAGGCGGCATAGGCGAAGGTCTGCGGCTCGCCGCCCAGGTACTTGCCCATCTGCCCGTCCCCCAGCAACACATAAACCGCGCCGTTGGTGTCGATGGAGAAATCCACCGCGCCGGAGATGTTCGGGCGGCGCTCCCCAGCGAAGTACTCCGTTGGCGGGCTGGAGTAGCTGCCGCCTGTGGGGGTGTAGCGCCAGATCTGGTTTGCGCCGGGGTCCAGCACGTAGAGGTTGCCGCGCCACACCTTGATCTGTACAGGCGTAACCCAGTTCTCGGTCCCTAGCAGGCGTTGTGCCCCGCGTGTGAGGATCGTCGGGGAGTGTTCCACCAGCACACCGTCACGGTCCAGCGCCAAGAGCACATTCCCCTGCGAGAGGCCGCTGCCGTCCTCCGCCCAGGTGATGCCGATAATATCGCCCATGGTGAACTGGTTTACGGACGCCCCCCGGCGCATGTTGGCGATGGGCACCTGGGTATTGGAGACTACACTGCGCCCGTTGCTCTCCAGTTGCACCTCATAGACGATGTCGTTGGCATCATCCAACACGTACATCGTGAGGCCGCGTAGCACCACCTGCGTCAGCCGCGCACTGGTGAAGGACGCCAGCACGTCCGCCTCACGCCGCGTAATCGTCAGCAGGCTGTCCACCACGTTCTGCCCCTCACGCTCCACGGCACGCACGTCCGCGTCCAGAATCCCCTCCGGGCGCAGCGCGTCACACTGTTCGACCTGTTGCAGCACGGCGTTCCACATCGCCAACAGGCCGTTCGGGTCCGATGATGAGATATTACGGGCGATCTGGGCGTTCTGCGACATCTCCTCCACACATAGGTCGTATTCGCTCACGTCCAGGTTGGTCAGCCACAGCGTAATCACCAGCCCGACGACGACCAGCGGACTCCCAGCGGCGATTAAAATCCGTAGTGGGCCGCTCCACCAGGTCGGCGTGGTGTCGTCTGGGAAGTAGTGGTCAATCAAGCCGTTCATAACCTCCGCACTGCGCGAGATGCCCTTTGCCACGGCGCTAACGCCCTCCTGGGTGCGGTCACGGGCAGAGGTGGCGGTGTCAATGACGCGGGTGCCGAATGCGGGTTCGAGCGTCACATTCTCGATGCGCTTTTCCTCCGGCAGCGGGGTAGCGGCGATAATTTTGCTATTGTCGCCCTCCGGCATGAAGGGGTTCATGTCCTCCTCTGGCGGCACGAACTGCACGGCCATCAGTGTTGCGCGGTCTAGGCGGGTGTCCTTGAGGTTGAGCAGCACCGTCTCGATGTCCCCGCCGCGTAGCAGCGGCCCCAGGCGGTCCGGCCCTAGGTCACCGAGTTCTGCGTCGGACAGGATCATGCGTGTGCCAGATGAAACTGTGACCTGCTTGAGCTTGACATCAGGGATTTGGCGCACACCCAACGGCGGCCCGAAGACCACGTCGGTGCTATCTAAGGGGTTGGTGGGGAACAGCACCGTTTCTTCGTCCGTTGTGACCAACGCTACCCCCAGCCCACACCGGCTGAGGATCAGGTTTTTGTCGTGAAGGACGGCGCAGATGAGGTTGAGTTCGATGTCGTCGCGGTTGATGCGGTTGCGCTCTAACAACGCGCGGTTCACCGTGTCGTAGACAGCACGTAGCCCGGCGGTCACGCTCCCGCTGGAGTTGAAGTAGCGTTCCGCCGCCATCGCCGCCATCTCCTCGTAGAACGACCCAGCAGCGGGCCGCCCCGAAGGCAGCGCCAGCACGAACACGGTGTCTGCCTCTCGACCGCGAGAGGCTTTCTTCGGGGCGACCTCCACCAACGCGCCGGGTGGGGGGGCGCTTAGGGTGCGTCCGTTGACCATGAACAAATGGCCGACCAACGACTCGTAATGAAAGACCACGCCAAAACCCTCCGTTAACGCTGTTTTCCACGCATAATGTAGCAGTGGACGCGCCAGTTGGCGAGATGATAGGGTGTTCGCGGGCTGAATCGAAAACCAGTTGCCCTACCCCAACTGGACGTAACTGCCCTCGGCCAGCACAAACCGCTGCGAACGCGGGACGCGCCGCTCTGCTGCCTCCACTGTGGAGTTATCCGCAACGAGACTGCTGTCGATACGCCCTGGAATATTGGAGAGCGTGCTGCCGCGCATCACGATGCTGGCTTCAATCTCGCTGGCCTCCACCGTAACATCGTCGCCCAGGGCGGTATAAGGCCCAACATAGCTGTTGATGATCTTCACGTTGTCGCCGATAACCACCGGGCCGCGAATGACGCTGTTCTGGATGGTCACGTTTTCGCCCAGGTGAACACGCGGCGACAGCTTGGAGTTGTCGTCAATACCGTCGAACTCCGGCGCGGGGGAGTATGGCAGTTCGCTCATCACAAGCTGGTTGGCGTTGATGATGGCATCCGGCTTACCTGCGTCAATCCACCAACCCTGCGTCACATACGCCTGGACCTTCTTCCCGGCCTCAATCGTGTGCTGGATTGCGTCGGTGATCTCCAACTCGCCACGAGCCGAGGGCTTGATCTGCGCGATAGAGTCAAAGATGGACTGGCGGAACAAGTAAACGCCTGCGACCGCGAGGTTAGACGGTGCGGGGTTCGGCTTCTCTAGCAACTGCGTGATGCTGCCGTCCTCCACAATCGCCACGCCGAACCGCTCTGGGTCTGGCACCTCGCCCAGTGCAATCCCTGCCTCATAGTCGGACGCAGCGAAGTTCTTGAGCAGGTCGCTCATCTTGTCCTGAATGATGTTGTCCCCCAGGAACATCGCAAACGCGCCGCCCTCGGTGAAGTCCTGGCATAAGCCAACCGCGTGTGCCAGCCCCTTCTGCTCCTCCTGTACGATGTAGCTCACGTTCACGCCGAGCCACTTGCCATCGCCGATACGCTTCACGAGTGTTGAGTCCAGGCTGTTGACGACAATGCCAACCTCGGTCATGCCACCGCCCTTAATCATATCGAGCGCATAAGCAATCAGCGGACGGTTCGCAACGGGAACAAGCGGTTTCGGGGTGGTCAGTGTCACCGGGCGCAGGCGGGTTCCCTTACCTGCTGCAAGGATAATGGCCTTCATGATTGGGGGTATTTCTCCTGGGTATGTGGACCAAATAGAATCTTGACATTATGGTATCAGGCTTTCGCTGCTTTCCACAAGCGTTTCCACTTTGCATCGCTCGCGAAAGTGCCTGCTTGGGTGTGAACGTAGGCACCACATCTCATGTTCCCCCGGCGGCAGTCTAGGCCGAAAAACGAGGGCAACCCTTGTCCGAATTTGTTATGATGTGGGGGATTTTTCCGGCGCTGGGGTGGGGCGTCCGTTCGTCCATGAGAACAGGATTTCCAGACCATGACCCGCTTTTTTCGCAGAGGTGAGGACGACGTGCCCGCCGCCAGCCTCACGCTCCCGCCCCTCAGTTTGCTCTCGCCCAACCCCGAGGCAGACGCCCCGCCCCCCCAAAGCCGCGAGTGGGAGGCGGACCTCGGCCTGAACGATTTGTTGGACGCGCTGGCGTTGGATCGTCGTTATCGGCTACCGTCGCGGCAGATGCTACTCGCCATGCCGACAAACCCCGCCGTCATTACCTGGCGGCAGGGCGTCCTGGCGGACTTCCTGGCGAACCCGGCCCTGGTGGACACCTTGGCCGGGCTGCTGCCCCACATGGCGGGCCTTGCCGAGGACAACACCATGCTCGGCAAGCAGAACCGTAGCCTGCTGCTAGAAACCTCCGACCGCCTCAGTGAGTTGGACCTCTACGCCGAACTGCTGGACGCGCTCCACGAGGCGCTAACCGCTGCGGCCCTCACCTCAGATGCCCTCACGCGGCTACGCGACGAACTGGCACAGGTGATTGTGCTGCCGGACTATCAACGGCTCCGCAAGGAACTCCCCGCGCTGCGCGAGCCGCTCCGCAATATCGGCAGCCTGACGATTGGGATCAACCTAGACGAGAACCTCAAGCCGACCTCCGCCGTGCTTATGGCGATTAACGCCCGTGAGATGGGCGAGCCGCCGTCCCTATTAGATCAACTGCTGGGCCTCAACGAGGAAAAGGTGGAAGCGCGGGGGATGGCCCCGGCGCACCAGTTCCCTACCGACCGCATGGAGCGCAAGTACCACGAGCTATTCAAAGACGTGGACAAGCTCATGCAGCAGACGGCCAAGCCCATCGCCCAGGCGTTGCGCGTTTACGTCAAGACCAACAGCGGCCCGTTGTTCGCGCTGGAACAGGAAATGGCGTTTTTTATCGCGGCGGCGCGGCTGGTGCAACAGTCCCCGGTCGGTTTCTGTCGCCCGGAGGTGCGCCCGGCAGACCACCGGATATTCGCGGCGGAGGGGCTACACAATATCGCGCTGTTGCTGCGCCGCGACCATCCCCCGGTCCCCAGTGATGTGCGCTTCGACGATGAGGGGCGCGTGGCCGTACTCACAGGGCCAAACAGCGGCGGCAAGACGACGTTTCTACGAAATGTGGGGTTGGCGCAGGTGATGGCGCAGGCTGGGCTGTTCATCCCCGCGACACGGGCCAGCTTTAGCCCGGTGGACCATGTGCTGACGCACTTCCCACGCCTGGAAACCCGCGAACAGGGGCGG
>CAYWZS010000097.1:0-11246 GCA_964462905.1 uncultured Anaerolineaceae bacterium | reverse complement strand
GCACTTCCCACGCCTGGAAACCCGCGAACAGGGGCGGCTCGCGGAAGAAGCCGCCCGGCTGCGCACGATGTTGCAGCACAGCACCCAACACAGCCTGGTTCTGCTTAACGAGACATTTTCTAGCACGGCCTTCGGCGAGGCGCTGTATCTGGCGCAGGATGTGCTGGCGGCCATGTGCTTGATCGGGTCGCGGGCAGTGTTCGCGACGCATTTGGTGGAACTGGTAGACCACTTCGATGAGATTGAGGGGCGCGTCCACGGGACGAGCAACCTGTTTAGCCTCGTCGCGGGGATCGAACTCAAAGACGACGGCACGGCCATCCCAACGTATCAGATCACACGGGGGGAGCCGTTGGGCCGCAGCTACGCGCAGGAAATCGCCCGGCGGCACGGCATTAGCTTGGCGCAAATCCTAGAGCGGCGCGGCGGCGGGGCACCCCCACAATCCGAAGGTGGTGCGTCCCTGCCACACGAATCCACTGTGTCATAGGTTAGGACGACAGCCGCCTACGGGCGGTCGGTTCGCGGGGCGCAGCCCGCGTTAAGCGCCCACGAAGTATTGAAACGCCAGCATCGCCACCACAGAGGCCGTCATTGCGCCTGTTACCGTCGGCAGGTTGACCTCCTCCAGCGCCTCCGGCACCAACTGACGGAACACCATCCAGATCATCGCGCCTGCTGCCAGCCCCAACCCCACAGGCAGGAACGGTTGAAACACCAGCACGAACAGAAACGCCGGAATCGCCATGAGCGGCTGGGGGAGGCTACTGAACACGCTCCAGCCTGCCGCCTTCCACACGGATGTCCCACGCGGGATCAACACGAGGCTGATTGCCAGCCCCTCCGGGATGTTGTGAATTGCAATCGCGGCGGTAATCAACCCACCAAGCGCCTGCCCACCACCATAGGACACACCGACGCCGATCCCCTCTGCAAAGGAGTGAACCGTCATAATCCCGACAATTAGCAGCATTTTGACGGCGTCGGCGTTTTGTAGCTCGCCGATGCTAATGTCATCCTCGCGGCTCTCCATAAAACGCTGTGCAGCGATGATGAGCACGACACCTAATAGCATCCCGACAATGAGGCGCGGGATTGGCCCCTCGACGTTCTCCAGCCGTGCGCCCTCCCAGATAAGGCCGACACTTGCGCCCAACATCAACCCGGCGGCCAACGCATTGCCAATCCCCAACCAACGCCCACCGATTTCCTTCACAAACAAGAACGGCAGCGCACCTAGCCCGGTGGTGATCGCTGTAATGGACGCCCCAATAACCACAATCCACAGGCTAACTTGTTCTTCCACAGTGTATGTGTCCTTTTGTGCCTTCTGTCACTTATAATCTAAGTTTACCACTAAAATTAACTTGCGTATATAACCACACAGCTATCTACAAAAAATTTTACGTTACAAGGGTTTAATTTATCCCCCGGCTACGGCTAAAACGTGTCCACTGAAGTGGACAGCGGCACACACGGGTGTTTTGGCGTCCCTTAACCGCAGGCGGCTAACTTGCTCCGACATTTTTCTGGAATGGCCTAACAGCACAGAAGCAAAAAAGCCGGTTGGATTCCGCTCAGCACCTCCCCTACCCACTGCGCCACGATGCGCCTAGAATATGCTATCGCTTGTGAGCTATTGAGGCGCTAATAATGGAATCCCACTTTGCGCGTAGGCCGTGGTTGCTCCCGCTGCTGCTGTTCGGGCTAACGTTGTTGGTGCTGCGTCCGGCTGTGTTGCCCTTGGTGCCCGGCACGGCGTTGGACGGCAACGATTTCACCGGGAATTTTTACCCGTTGTACGGCTACACGGCAGAACTGGTGCGGGACGGCGAACTGCCGTTGTGGAATCCGCGCCAGTTTGCGGGGTTCCCGGTTGCTGGGAACCCACAGGCGGCGCTGTTCTACCCGGCAACGTGGGCGGTGTGGGCGCTCAATGCCGTTGGCGTGAGTGTGCCGCGTGCGCTTGGGCTTTCCGTGGTGGCCCATGTGTGGCTGGCAGCGTGGGGGCTGGCGGCCTTCTCGCGGCGGCTGGGACTCGGTTATGCGGCGGCGATTGCGGCGGGTGTTGTCTACGCGATGAGTGGTTGGGCGGGGGTACGCATCTACGCCGGACACTACACCATCATCACGACCTATGCCTGGTTGCCGTGGGTACTGGCCGGCTATTGGAGCGCGTTGGAGCGCCGAACGTGGGCGGCGCTGCTCTCGGCGATGGGCGCGTTGGGGGTTATGGCGCTGGCAGGACACCCGCAGATAGTGCTATACGCTGTGTTGGGGATGGTAGCTGTTGCCGGGTATTATGCCTGGGTGGGCAGCAATGATAACCTGCGTGGGCAGCTTTGGGATAGTGTGTGGCGGCTGGGGGTGATTGGTGCCGGGGCGCTGGTGTTGGGGGCGGCGCTGGTGTTGCCAACGGCGCAACTTACGCTCAACAGTGTGCGCGGCGAGACAGACATTAACTTCGTCAACGCGTTCGCGCTGCTCCCGGCCCAACTGCCCACGCTGGCGCTCCCCTACCTGTACGGCAATCCGCACACGCCGCCCTCGTTCTACTGGGGGACCATCACCTTTGAGGAGATGACCGCCTACGCCGGGCTGTTGCCGCTGGTTGCGCTGTTGCTGTTGCCCCGCCTGGGAGATCAGCGGGTGGCGTTGCCGTTGGGCCTCATCGCTATGGGGCTGGCGTTGAGCCTGGGCGTAGACGGGATTCTGTTCGGGCTGTTGGTGCGCTGGGTGCCGGGGTTCAGCCTGTTTCGTGCGCCGGGGCGCTTCCTGTTCTTCGTGACGCTGGGGCTGGCGTTGGCGGTCGCGTTGCTGCTGGAGCATCTACGAACAGCAACCGCTGATCGTCGTCAATTCACGCTGGCCCCTGCGCTACGGGTCGTTCCGTGGGGTGTGGCGGCGCTGTTCGCGGGGAGCGTGTTCTTCTCCGGGTGGTACGCCAGCGCCTCACACGTCGAGCCGATGCCGCACCGCGCACGGGACATCGCGGGGGTATTGGCCTACAGCGGCCTGGCGGCGTTGGCGGTGTGGGGTGTGTTACGGCTGCTGGTGGACGCAACCCCGAAAGTCTTCCGGGCGGGGATGGCCTGTGCGCTACTGCTGATTGTGATGGATAGCTGGCGTGGCCTCGTGCCGATCTTACGGGCGGGGGATGTCTCTCCCGGTAGCCTGTGGGACGGGGCCTCGCTCAGCGTTCCCCTGGGGCCGAATGCCCGCGTGCGGGCCTTTGCGGACCCCAACAACTTCTTCCTGGACACGGCCAACGTCGCCAGCTTAACGGGCCACCTCAACATTGAGGGCTACGACCCCCTGGAGATAGACCGTTACGTGAAGCTGCTGCGCCTCACGGAGGCTGATCCCACGCACCTGTTCATGGACCTCGCCGGGCTGCGCTACGTCGTGACGCACCAACCGCGAGAGGACACCGGGTTTGTGCTGTATGGCATTCACGGGGACACGATCATCTACGAGCGCGAGAACCCGTTCCCGCGTGCGTGGGTGGCAACAGACGGCTATCTACAACCAAACGACGGGGCTGCCCGTGGTCTCATCGAGAACCGCCAGATTGACCCGCGCACCACCGTGATTCTGTCGGAGCCGTTCGACTGCCCACTGGGGGACGATCCCGGCGCAGCGACCATCACCGAATATCGGCCCAATGACGTGACAATCACGGTGTCTAGCGGGGGGGGGGTGCTGGTGCTGAGTGATACGTATTTTCCTGGCTGGCAGGCGAGCGTGAACGGCGAACCCGCCGCGATTGTCCGAGCCTACACAACCTTCCGGGGGGTGTGTGTGCCGCCGGGCGAACACACCGTCACCCTGCACTACCGCCCCCGGATTGTGCTCGGCGGGGCGGTGGCGTCCGCGCTGGGATGGGCGCTGTGGGGTGGCGCTATGACGGCGGTGTGGCGGTCACAACGATGATCTGTGGCGTGGCGGTGATGATAACCACCCCCGGCTGCGGCGCGGTAATCGCCTCGTCAATGAACGGTAGGTCGTCCTCACTGCCCTCGACGCGGTCGGTGTACGGCGCGAAAATCCAGCCAACGGTCCCCCTATAGGCCACCTGGTACCACGGGCCAACGCGTGAGCGCCCGATAACCGCCACCGTATCGCCCCACGGAATGCGCCCAATGCGCTCTGCCGTGACGTTTGGCTCTGCCCGCAGGTTCAGCGTTGAGGTGGTTTGCACAACGAGCAGGGCGGTATCTGCTGGGGAGCCGAAGTTGGTGAACGGGTTGGCGACCGGGGCGTTAAACTCGTTGCCGTCCACGAACAGATAGTAGCCCCACACCCAGCCCTGGCCGCTGTTGAGTTGGAGCAAGAACCACTGCGCGTTCGGGTTGCGTCCGACGATCTGATAGGTTTCGCCCCGCAGCACACGGCCAGTCACAGGCGCGGCGAAGTAGGGCTGTTGACGGGCCAGCAGCACCTCCGCCCGGATGATTGTCCCGGTGAGCGCCCCGGCGGGAATCGCGGGGAGGGGCGTGGGAGCTGGGGTATTGGTGGGGCCGGGCGTTGCGGTGGGCGCTTCATCGCCGTCCTGGGCGGCGACCTGGGGGACAGGGGCGGTGGTGGTCAGGGCCATCCCCAAAACAAGAGTGAGCGCCAGCAGGACCAGGGCGGCAAAGGTAAGTTTACGGTGCATATGAGATGTATCCTCGGCTGCATGAGGGCGGGTTTGTGTTCGATTATAATCCCACAACACGCATTTTGCAGGTTAACGGCGGCAAGGCATACCGGCCTTACGCGCTACGGCACCACAGGAACCGTCAGATACTCCTTCGGCACAAACAGCGATCCCCCCCGTCGTGCCACCCTTGGCCGCTGCCGCCAGCGCCGCGCTGTTCCTGCGGCTTGGGGATGCGCGGTGGGGCCAGTGTCCGGCGGGGGTCATAATCTCGGGCTTGATGGACATGGGCATCACGGTAGATGCTCATATGACAGCGTGAGCGAATCATGGCATGTAGTGGGGGCGCGGTTCAAGGGAGGGGGCAGCAGCGCAGCCGTGGCACGCCCACCCAAATCGCCGGGCAAATGACCGGGCATCTGCATACCCCTTTCGTCGCCACATCCGTTAGCGTGGAGTGCGAACACCCGTCTAATGGATGCGTGAACGAAAGGACACCCGACGATGTTCAACTGGATCACAAACCTGTTTAGCGGTGGCGAGCGCCTGCGCCCCGCCCCACACGTCGCCGTCGTTGCCCGGCACAACAGCTACACCTTCCCCAACTTGGCCGAAGTTGGCGCACAGGCCGACGCCTACACCCGCTCGCCGTGGGTCTACGTTGCCGTGAGCCGGATTGCGGAGGCCGTCGCGCTCACACCGCTGTCGGTCTATCGGCTGGAGGGCGAGCAGCGCGTCCCCGTCGAAAATCACCCCTTAGAGCGCCTGCTGACCGCCCCAAATCCGCACATCAGCCGCTTTGAACTTCTCGAACAGACGATTGGCATGTTGGAACTCACCGGGAACGCCTACTGGTTCCTGGCTGGGGATGGGGTTAGCGGACAGCCGCGTCAGATTTGGCCGCTGCGCCCGGATCGCGTGTCGGTGGTGCCGGACACTGAAAGCTATGTGCGCGGCTACGTCTACGAGGTAGACGGCGTGCGCGTCCCGTTGGAGCGAGTGGAGGTCATTCACTTCAAACGCTGGCACCCGCGCAACGACTACTACGGGCTGTCCGCGTTGCAGGCGGCGTCTGTGGCGGTCCACACGGACCGGGCGATGGCGTCGTGGAACCGCAATACCTTCGGCCAGGACAACGGCGTCCCCACGGGCATTGTCACCCTGCCGGAGACAACTTCCAAAACCGACTTTGAGCGCATCCAGCGGGAGTGGCGCAGCAGCTACGGCGGCGGCCAACGGCGGACGGCCTTCGTCCGTGCGGGGGGCGTGACGTGGCAGGGCATCAGCAGTAGCCATACCGACCTCGACTTCCTGCGAGGGCGCGAGGCCAACCGCGACGAAATCCTGAACATCTTCGGGCTACCTGTGGGGTTGGTCAGCGAGAACGCGACCGAGGCTAACGCCACTGTTGCCGAGCGCACCTTCATCGAGCGCACGCTATACCCCAAGTTGGTACGGTTAGCGGCCACCCTCACAACGGAACTCGTGCCATTCTACGAGGAAAACGCGGTCGTGGCCTTCGATGATATTCGCCCGTCGGACGAACAGGCCCGCCGGGACGAGATTCGCACGGCGTCGGCGGTTCTCAGCGTAAACGAGATTCGTACCCGCTACTATGACCTGCCCCCGGTGACGTGGGGCGAGGTGCCGCCGAACCACATCACCACGGAACCTGTCGTGATGGCGTCCGACGAGGCGGAATCGCTAAATCCGCCGTCCGCGAAGGCAATGCGTGAAGAACTGCGCCAGTGGGAGGCGTACACGCTCAAGCGGCTGGGCCAGCCCGCTCCGCGTCCGTTTGAGGCGAAGCACCTACCGGACGACGTGGCGTTTGAGGTGGAGGCACGGTTGCTGGCGGCGGGGGATGACCCCGACGCAGTGGCGGCGGTGTTCGCGGCGGTGCGGGCCGACCTGACGACAGCGGCAGAGGGGTAGCTTGGGGAGTGGGTAGGATAGCGGATGATTTTGAGTTGCTAGTAGCGTGACCCGAAATTATCCGCTTTTCACGTACAGCAGCAGGCCCTACGGCTCGAACTCGCTGAAGATCGGCACCTGGCTGTAGGCCCCCGGCTGCTCGATAAACACATATGTGCCGGACACCCACCCGACCGTGCCCTCATACGCAATCTTCCACCAGCTATAGGTGTTCGTCACCGCGATGATGGACGCTTGCGCCCCACCTGGCAGAATCCCCACACGCGCCGAGAACAGCACGGGCGACTGGCGCAGGTTAACCGTCTGCTGCGCCCGGAGCGTGAAGCCCGTCGTCGGCGCGTCGGGGAGGTCCGGCGCGAACGGCGTGATGCTCCCCTGGTAGGGGTCCAGGAAGGCCGAGGCCACCCACCCCTGAAGGAACAACGGGCCGCGTGTGTCCACAAACGCCCATTCTAAGTTGTCGCTCAATCCCAGAATCGTCACATCGTCGCCCCGGTCCAGTTGCGCCAACACCACCGACGTATTACCCGTGTTCGGCACATTACGGACGTTGAGCGGCCCCTGAACCACAACCGCCGTTGTGCCCGTCACCAGGAAGTTGTCGGGGATACGTGGGCTGCGGCGGTCCAGTGTGGGGCGCGGCGTTAGGATGAGTGGGTTCGACAGGATATTGTCCACCGGGTCATCCGAGCGTGACGGCGGAATCACGATCACACTCGCGTCCGGCGTACCCTGCGGCACAAAGCCGCCGGGGGGTGGTGTGGGGGAGTTGGCCTGCGCGTAGACCGTGGCGGCTGGCGTCACCGACGCAGACACGAGTAACATCACCGCCACAGCCAACAACAAAACCAACATCAGTAGATAATTGCGAGCCATAAGCACCGTCCTTCCCACAGTAGGGACAGGGTCTACCCTATCCATGACATATAAATGTCCAGCCTTTAGCTACATTGTACGTTACGTCGTCGGTTTCCGCAGCAAATAGACCGCCATCCCCGCCGCCGTGACCAGCGTCAGCAGGCCGCCCAGCAAAAACCCACGCGGACGATAGGCAAACTGCACCGTCACCGGGGCCGCATCCGGCGTTGGGGGGAGCGTCACCGCCAGGAACCCGCCGACCGGGGTAATCTCGGCGCGTTCGCCGTTCACCCACGCCCGCCAACCGGGATATGCCACCTCCTGCACAACAGCAACGCTGGTATTCGCTGCCAGCGGCACCACCTCCAGCATCACAAAGCCGGGGCGATAGTCGAGAATCGGTAGCGGCGTGCTCTGGCCGTTGTTTGCAATGTCCGTCGCCCGAACCAGCGAAATCCACGCACTGAAGGCGAACGGCAACGCCGTATCCAGCCGCGCCACACACGGCAGGCGCTCCGCTAATGGGCTACCCCCCACGCGCCGGTAGGCATTTTCGACTATGAGGAAGGTCGTGTCCTGTTGGCTTTTCGGCAGCCCATAGCGCGGGAGTGCCTGCTGATACAGCGGCGGCCCCTCACCAATCTCACGCGGGATGGCGTAGTAGTCCGCCTCAATGGGCATGACGCGCACTCGCTGCCGATACATCGCCAGCACCTCGCGATAGTCCAGCCGATACACCGCCAACGGGCCGTCCGGTTGCCCAGCACGCAGCCACCCCACACACGTCTCGATCGGGATGTCCGCGTCGTCCGTGCCGCCCCAAATATCCCAGATGGTCGTGGACTGGTAAGCCGCCCTGCCCCCCCCGGTCAACAGCGCCACCGCCCCCAGCAACCGCGCCCATCGTGGCAAGGCATACGGTTGGCCGTCACGGTTGAGGAGCGCCGTCAGCAACCCGTCCGCCCGTAGTGCAACCAGTAGCGCCAACCAGAAGGACGCTGCCCCCAGCGCCCGCCCCACAAAGCGCCAGCGCCCGATCCCCGGCAGGGTGTTGTAGGCCCAGCGGAACGGTTGCAGGCCACCTACCCCCCATGCAACGAAGAACACGATGAAGAACAGCCCAACCCACCACAGGCGGCGGCTCCCCGCAAAGCGCGGACGCCCCGTGAGCGGGTAGAACGGCGGGACCAGCACGAACAACGCCAGCAACCACCAGCGATTCGTCGTGTAGCTGTAGTAAAACTTCGGTAGAAACTGGTCCGGGAGGCCATCAAGCCGGAATAAGTCGCCGTTCGGCTGTACAAACTGCGACAGCACAAGGCGCGTCGGCACCGTTTCGCCTGCATCGGCCAGCGGCTTGTGACCGCCGATGAAAGCACGGTTCGCAAAAATCGGAAACAGGCTGATCGCACTCAAGCCGACCGTCAACGCCGCCGCCAGCACGAACCGTCGTAGTGTTCGCCAGCGTCCCGGCGTGCCGCGATAGTCCCAGAACAGCCACAACGCCCCGACGGACAACAGCATCGGCAGTGTGTACCAGATATTCCCCGCCCAAAACAACAGCGTGAAGCTCACCGCCAACACCACCAGCGGCCACCGCGCCCTCGGCAGCCGGATGAGGCCCAGCGCCGCGCCCAGTATCCACGGCATATACGCCTGTGAGGTGCCAAGCTGGAAGTAGCCGTCGGTTATCATGGCGACCATGTTACCCTTGCCGCACAACATTGCCGCCAGCAACAGCCGCCCGAACGTGCTCAGGTTTAACACCCGCCCCAAAAACCAGCCCCCCAAAGCCGCCACAACCGCGTAGGCCGCCACACTCGTCTTGATTCCCTGCTCGCTGTCCCGCAGCAGCAAGCTCGGCCCGGTGCTGATGGGGTTCAGCACGAAGCTGAAGGGGTTATCGAGGAGGGGTTCGCCGCGCTCGTTATAGGGGTTCCACAGCGGGATGTAACCGTGATCGACCCAGGTCGCAGTTGCCACATGCGCGGACGACGTGAGCCACTGCGCCTCTATGCCGTCTAGCTGGGTGGTGGGGTCGGGTTGCCAGTAGTGCGCGGTGGGATAAAGCGTCCCGGCAATCACCACCGTGAGTTCCAGCGCGACCAACCATGCGGGGACGTGTACCAGCCCGGTTGTTGGGGGCGCTTGCGTCCGTGCCAGGTAACCCGCCCGCACCCGTCGTAGCCGCCGTTGAACCGGCCATACCAGCAGCAGCCCCGCCACCGCCAACAACAGCAACAACACCCGCCCGGCCAGTTCACGCGGCAACACGATCAACGTGATGGTGACGCCTACCGACATCACGACATAGACCCATTCCGGGAGCGGGGCGGCTGTGGGCGTCCGTTCGCCGGATGATGTTTCATCTGTGGGCGCTTGCGGGCGAACGGGGCGGCGCGTCACCCAACCAACGATCAACGCAATCGCAGCGACGGCGACGGTCCCCATAAGTTGATGGTAAAAACGGGATTTCGGCGGCAAAGGGCTGTCTCCCCGCTGGTCAACACAAACACCGTTGGATTGTCGCCCAAAAACCCACCACCGGCAACACCACCCCGAAGCTCCCTCTACACACGCGGCGAGGGGACTTTCTCAGATGCGCCGGGGGCGTAGCGCCTGGCAGGTGCTACCGTCTACGGATGCCATGAATGCCTCATCGTCGCGGTACGGTGGCGGCCTTACCCTCATCCTGGCTAGGCGTACTAATGGGCGGCCTGCTGTAGCTCCTCCGCACGGGTAACGGCCCCCGGCCCCAACCCCTGCCCACCAAGGAAGATCAGCCCGGCGACGGTTGGCGGTAGCCAGATGACGATGTGAATCGCGATGGCGGTCGCGACGGCGGTTGGCTCCGCGACAGCGGCGGTGATAATCAGCACCTCACTGAGAATCAACTCAAACACGCCAAGATTGCCCGGTGCGGCGGGGATCAGCCCGGCGAGGTTCACCGTGCCAACCGCCAACAGCGCCACCAGGTAGCTCGCTTCAATCCCAAATGCAACCATCACGATCCAGTAGACGGCAGCCTCAATGGCCCATGTCGCGTAGGACGCGAACACCGTCCCGGCGAGGTCCAACGGCGAGCGTAACCCCTCCAACCCCTCGATGATGTCGTCTGCCAGCGCCCCCACCCGCGCCCCCAAGCCCTTCGGCAACAAGCCCGCCACCAGGTCCGCGAGGCGGTGAAGAATCCCCGGACGGGCGGCTAACACGAAGAAAATCACCAGCGCCACGAGGAAGATCGGCGTTAGCACCGTGGCGATCTGCCGGGCGGTAGGGGGGATCGCGTCCAACAGCGCCAACGGCACCAGCACAAACGTCAGCATCACCAGGCCGTCAAACACCCGTTCGACAATCACCGTAGTTGCGCCCCGTGCTAGCGGGACCTCGTGATTGCGCTGCAACAGGAAAACTCGCAAGATCTCCCCACTGCGGAAGGGGTAGATGTTGTTGCCCATGTAGCCGATGCACACCAGCGGGATCAGTTGGCGCAGCGACACCGGGGCCAGCGCCCGCAACAGGAACTGCCAGCGCCACGTAATCACCGTCACCGCCAGCGCGTAGACGGCCATCCCCGCCACGAGCAGGGTTGTGTTGGCCTCGCTCACACTCGCCCAGAACTGCTCCGGCTGTAGCCCACGGAAGGCCAACCACAGAAAGACCGCGCTCACCAGCACGCCTACGATCACAATCAGCCGCCGACGGTTCATCCACTTTTTCCTGTTTTCGTTTGGGGTATTGTTCGACGGATTCTACGGTGTCGTGGGGGTGGGGGCAAGGCTTGTGACACACGACCTGCGCGGCGTGCTGCGAA
>CAYWZS010000096.1:0-16775 GCA_964462905.1 uncultured Anaerolineaceae bacterium | reverse complement strand
AAATTAGCGTTCTCACGCAAGATTAATCTTGATATCATTAGAACACATTGACCCAGCCCAATCAGATGTCACACGCAATGTCATAGCTTGATGTGACATTAGTCACAAAATTAGATAAACCTGTATAAGACTCTACAAAAACGACTAGATGATGGAGATTGACCTGTGCAAAACATCCAAAATTTACCCTTGTTTACTGGGCTAAGTGCTGAATCGCTGGCTGCATTGGAGCAGATAGCGCAACGGATTGTGCTGGCTGAGGGCGAAAAACTGTGTGAACAGGGGACAGCCGCTAAAACCCTCTATGTGGTCACACGAGGGGGTGTGCGGCTCGTCGAACATACAACAGAAGGCAAAGACTTAAACCTAAAGATTTACGGACCTGGCGACACGTTCGGGATGTTAGCAATTGCAGGCGGCTACACGCATCACGCGGGAGTGGTGGCGGTGGGGCCGACGGTAGTACTGGCCTTCGCCGGGGAAGAAGTACGCCGTATTGTGCAGCAACACCCAGATGTCGGGTTGCGCGTGGTGGATGCGCTCGTAGACCATGTGCACCACGCCCACGACCGCATCCGACAAATGGCGATCGAAAAGACGGAGCGACGCCTTGCCCGTGCGCTGGTCCAATTCAGCAATAAATTCGGCCAACTAACGAGCAATCAACAGGTCACGACGAACTTCACCCAGCGCGAAATTGCCGAGTTCACAGGGACGACGACCGAGACGGTAAGCCGTTACTTCAAACAGTGGGAGCAGGCGGGCTACATCAAGTGTGATCGTAAAACAGTAACCGTCCTGTCCATGAACGAGCTACAGAGGATTATCGACGAGACGGGAGAGAACCGTATGGGCTACCACTTGATGTGATTCTGCGTGTGTTGTGTCCGAAGCTATAGCACCTCCACTATTGGCACCTTGGCGCTTTGCCGCTACTATACCTCCCGTTTTTCGCCCCGATACCGGGCGCGAACACCGACCAGCCAAGGAGCATTCCCCCCCATGACCCACGCCCTCATTACAGGCGGAGCCGGGTTTATCGGCAGCCATCTGGCGGAACACCTGCTGAAACAGGGCGACGCCGTCACCGTAATTGATGACCTTTCCACCGGGCGCTTTGAAAATATCGCCCACCTGGAGAAAACATACCCCAAATTTCGCTACGCCATCGAGGACATCCGCAACATCACAGTGATTGACCGCCTCGTGAGCGAGTGCAACGTGATCTATCACCTGGCGGCGATGGTCGGGGTGCAACGCATCATCGAGTCACCGATTAACACGATTGAGGTCAACATCGGCGGCACAGAGGTCATTTTGCAGGCGGCCCGGCGCTATCGTAGGCGCGTGCTCATCACCTCCACCAGCGAGGTCTACGGCAAGGGCGTGCGTGTGCCGTTCCGTGAGGAAGACGACCGCCTGCTAGGGCCGACAGTCCGCAATCGCTGGTCCTACGCGACAAGCAAGGCCGTAGATGAGTTCCTGGCGCTGGCGTATCACAAGGAGGTCGGGCTGCCTGTCACTATTGTGCGGCTGTTCAACACGGTGGGGCCACGCCAGAGCGGGCAGTACGGCATGGTGGTGCCGCGTTTTGTGCGCTGGGCACTGGCGAACCAGCCCATCCAGGTTTACGGTGACGGGCAACAATCGCGCTGTTTCGGGAATGTGTTCGACGTAATCACCGGGCTACACGGGTTGATGGGATCCGATGACGCGATTGGCGATGTGTTCAACATCGGCTCTAACGAGGAGGTCACCATCATGCAGTTGGCCGAGCGCATCCGGGACCGGGCCGACAGCGCCTCCGAGATTAACCTGGTTCCCTACGAGCAAGCCTATGAAAGTGGCTTCGAGGACTTCCGGCGGCGTGTCCCCTCGGTAGAAAAGATTTATAATGTCATCGGTTGGGAGCCAAAAACGGCCCTGGACCAGACCATCGACCAGGTTATTGACTATTACCGAAGGGAAATGACGAAAAATGGCTGAAATTAACCGACAGCAGTTGATCCTCGCGCTGATCTCCGCCGGGCCGAACCCACGCCTGAGCGGGGTGGACCTATCCGCGTTAGACATGACGCGCTTGAACCTGGAGGGTGCCCAGTTGCGCGGCGCGAACCTCCAGGCGGCGAACTTGCGTGAGGCTGTGGTGCGCTCCGCAAGTATGCCGTTTAGCAACCTGAGCGTGGCCCAGGCGGTCGGCACGGACTTCAACGGGGCCAACATGACGGGCGTAAACCTGCGCGGCGCAAACCTCCAGGGCGCACGCCTGACCTCCGCAAACTTGGCAGGGTCGGACTTATCCGACGCAAACCTGTTGGACGCAAACCTCGCCGGGGCGAATGTGGACAACGTGAAGTTCAACGAAAAGACAACGTGGCCGGATGGCAAGACTGGCTCTCGCGGGACACCTGCCCAGTACGTCTAACCTGCTGCCGGGTTTGGCCTGAAGTCCCCGTGCTGGTGGCGCGGCCCCCACGCCTATGTGACGCGCATCGCTGGTTTTGGCCGCTTGTGTGCGTTGTGGCCCATCACATCTGATGCCACAACGCAATATCCCCTGCCACAAACCCCCGGCGGGCAGTACACTACGGGGTGCTCACTTGCAGACACAAGGCCCCCCACGCACATGGACGAAACCACCCCACAACAACAGCTCACCTCCCTTACAGACTGGTTACGCATCCACACGGGGCATATCTCTGGGGCGCTAGGCACGGCGCTCCACCGGGCGGGGGTGCATCCCGATTGGGTTTCTCTGGCAGGATTTGGTATGGTGGTGGGCGGTGCGGCGCTGTTGGCGAACGGGCAATTGGTGCTGGCCGGGTGGTTGATCTGCCTGAGTGGGTTGTTCGACGCGCTGGACGGGGCCGTGGCCCGCGCACGCGGCATCCGCAATCCCTTCGGGGCTGTGCTAGACAGCGTGCTAGACCGCTATGCTGACGGTTTCATTTTCGCGGGGTTCGGCTATTATTTTGCCAGTTCAGACCAGACATCCCTATTCGTCGTGGCACTGTTGGCGCTAGTGGGGAGCTATACCGTCAGCTACGCACGCTCACGAGCGGCGAACCCAGATGTGAGGCTGACCGTGAAGGTCGGGTGGTTTTCCCGCTTCGAGCGGCTGGCGCTGGTCGTGTGGGGGTTGTGGCTGCATCCGTGGTTGTTGGCCCCGGCCCTGTGGGTCTTGGCCGTTGGGACGAACCTCACCGCGTTGCAGCGTTTGTTATACATCAGAAAACACATAGAGGATTAGACGCCATGCAAGTGTTATTCATCGTCCTGGCGGTGCTGGGCATCGTCATGATTATTTTACCAGAGGTCGCCAACCGTAGCGCCCAGGGGGCCAACGTGAAGGAGAACCTGGGTGAGCGGGCCGACCTCATTTTAGGGATTGTCGGCAGTGTGGGCATGATCGTGTTCCTGGTGGGCGTGGTCGGTTTCCTGCTGAACCAGTATGTGCCGAACCTGGACATGAGCGCGGGGATCGAGTTCAACGAACGCGAGAGCCTGCTGCTGTGGGGCGCGTTGCAGATCCGCTACTATGGGATCATCATCGTACTGGCGATGCTGTTGGCGGCTAACGTCGCGGCACGGCTGGCAATTGTAGACCGCCGCAACCCAGAGCACATCTGGGGTGCGCTCACCTGGGCCATCATCCCAGGGATTATCCTGGCGCGGCTGTGGTTCGTGACCTTCCCGCCGGAGGTGGCCGGGCTGACGGCTGCCGACTACTACGGCAACTTCTTCGACCTCAACAACGGTGCGATTGCCATCTGGAGCGGCGGCCTGAGCATCTTCGGCGCGGTCCTGGGTGGTTTTGGCGGTGCCTACATCTACTTCCGCCGCAATGGGCTGGCGGTCCCTGCCTGGCTGGACATCGCCGCTGTCGCGTTGCCGCTTGGGCAGGCCATCGGGCGCTGGGCCAACTACGTCAACCAGGAACTCTACGGCACAGTGACAACGCTCCCGTGGGGCATCACCATCGAAAGCGCCAAGCGCGTGTTCCCCTTCACCAGCACGGTAGACTACCCGCCAGACACCCTGTTCCACCCGTTGTTCCTGTACGAGAGCCTGTGGAGCCTGGTGGCGTTCATCGTGCTGCTGAACCTGTTCCTGCGGAACCGCAACAAGATGACGCCGGGGAACCTGTTTCTGATCTACCTGATGCAGTACAGCGTGATCCGCTTCCTGCTGGAGTTCCTGCGCTTGGAAGTAAGCGTGGTGGCCGGGTTCAACCTGTCACAAGTCGTCACAGCACTGGTTTTCATCGTAGCCGGTGGATTGTTGTTCACGCGGCGCAGCGCCGACGTGAAGCGCAAGGACTTGAAGGACCGCCCAATGCCGAGTGAGGTCCAGACGGCGGCTTAGGGTTAGCAGCCGTTGAATATGCGATCAAGGCCGTTGGCAGGATGCCAGCGGCCTATTCGTTGGGTGCGATCAGCGTTGCTTGTAATGCACCTCGGAGAGTTCCTGAAGCCGGGCGGCGGCCTGTTCTGCCGTGAGGTCGCGCTGGGCCTCGCCCATCATCTCATAACCCACCATAAACTTCCGCACAGTCGCAGAGCGCAACAGCGGCGGGTAGAAGTGCGCGTGTAGTTGCCAGTGCGTGTTGTCCGTGTCGTTAAAGGGCGCACCGTGCCAGCCCATTGAGTAGGGGAATTCCACCTCAAACAGGTTATCGTAGCGCGTGAGCAACTGCTTGAGCGCCTCCGCAAGTCCCTTGCGTTCCTCGGTTGTGATATCCGGCAGGCGCAAGACATGGCGCTTGGGCAGCAGCAGCGTCTCGAAGGGCCAAGTTGCCCAATACGGCACGACCGCCAGCCAGGTGTCGTTCTCTACAACGGTGCGCTCGCCGTCCGCAAGTTCTTGCTCGATGTAGTCCATCAGCAGCACGGAGCCATTCGCCTCGTAGTAGGCGCGTTGGTGGTCGTCCTCCTTGCGTGCCTCGTTAGGCAGCACACTCTCCGCCCACACCTGCCCATGCGGGTGCGGGTTCGACGCCCCCATCGCACTCCCCTTGTTCTGGAACACCTGCACCCATTGATAGGTTTTGCCGAGGTCGGTCGTCTGTTCGCCCCACATTTCGATCACAGCGCGGATCGTCTCTAACGGCATTTCGGGGAGTGTCAGGTCGTGGCGCGGGGAAAAGCATAGTACACGGCTCGTCCCCTGGACGAGTTCGGCACGTAGCAGCGGGTGACGGGGTGCGCCGATTTCGGGTGTTTCCGGCAGGAGCGCGGCGAAATCATTGGTAAAAACAAAGGTGCCGTCATAGTCCGGGTTTTGTGCGTCCCCCGCCCGTGCATTACCTGGGCACAGATAGCATTTCGGGTCATACTCCGGCTTGGCCGCAATGGGCGGCTTCTCCTGTTGGCCCTGCCACGGGCGTTTGGTGCGGTGCGGCGATACTAGCACATAGTCCCCGGTCAGTGGGTTATAGCGGCGATGCGGAAAGTCAAGTTGTGGCATGGTGTTTCACCCTTCCCAGGTATGGTTTGTTACCTACTTTAGCGGGTAGTCGGACGAGTTGCCAGCACATGTGGTATGCTGTACGCTGAACAACCACAGCGCAGAAAAGGTGATCTCTCTGATGACAGGTTCTTCATCCACCACCCCATCACGGCTGCACCGCTTTTTGCTTCTTTTGCTAACACTACCATTTCCCATCATGGGCATCACCTATGCGCTACGCCACCGGACACAGGTCCCCCTGATGGACCTGCTTTACTTCAATTTGCCGTTGGCGGTGACAATATCACGGGGGGAAAACGTGTGGGCACTGCTGTTTTCGCCCTTTAACGGGCCACATATCCACGTTTCCGGCGGGCTATTGACGATCATCAACACCTCCCTGACAGACTGGAACCCCCAAAACGAGCAGGCCGCGCTGCTGGTGTTATTGGGCCTCAACTACAGCTTGTTGTTGCGGTTATTGTGGGGCAGCGGACGGCATATTTTTTGGGGGTCGTTGCTCCCCGTATCGGCGTTTTTCTGGACGGTTACGCAGGACGCCAGCAGCTATGTTGGCATACACACCACCTGGCTGTTCGTCAATCTCTCCCTGCTGGTTGCGCTGGTCATGTTAGAGGAAGGGCCACCCCGCCTATGGCGGTTGATCGTGGCGGGTTTCGCGGGCCTCTGGGCGACATTCTCCCTATTTAACGGTATGGTGCTGTTCGTGGCAATGGCCCCGATTGTGCTGCTGCGGTACCGGGCGCGGCGTTTCTTGTGGGCATGGGCGGGGATGACGCTGGGGACATGGGCGTTGTTGTTCTTTTTGCTGTTGCGCGGGGGCGGCTTCTCAACCGGAATGTCAACTGTCGAGACTACCCCGTCCACACTATTTCTGTTTGGGCCGATGTTGTTAGGAAGCGGATTTAGCATATTCTTCTTTCGCTACGCCAGCGCCTTTATATTCGGCATGTTGATCCTGGGCTGGCTCATGCTGAATGGGATAATCCTATGGCGCGCCGGAGAGCACAATCTGCTCCGCCGTTGGGGGTCGATGGCGGCTTTCATCTTGATGGGGGCCGGGCTGATTACGTTGGGTCGCTATCAGGCTGGCCTGCTCACCTCACAGTCGCTCCACTACAACGCGCTGGTAAAATACCTGTGGATCGTGCTGGCCGTGTCCGTTGTGGCGGTGCTTCCCCACTTGCAGCGGGCATGGGTGCGGCGGGGTATGGCCGTGTTGGGAGTAACACTATTTGTCGTCCATCTGTGGTCCAGCTTGGAGGTGTGGTACGGCAAACAGTGGTACAACCCGCAGACCATCGCGGGCTATGAACAATGCCTGGATGCCTACCCAACCACGGGCGAGACGGCCTGCTTAGACCGTCTCGTGTTGCTGGAGCTAGATCAGGTCGTGGCCCTGGTTGACGAGATGTACGAACTGCGCGTCGGCTACTACCGCGACTGGCCCTAACCCTTCAACCCCGACGACGCCACGCCCTCGATGAAGTAGCGTTGCGCCAGGATGAAAATCAAAATCGGCGGTAACACGGCCACCGCCGCGCCCGTCAACACGAAGTTCGGCTGGTCTGCAAAGCGGTTGCTCAGGCTGATGAGCGAGAGCGTGAGGACGTGGTTGGCGTCGTTCCCCTCACCGATAATCAGCAGCGGCCACAGGAAGCTATTCCAGGCGTAGAGAAACGAGAAGATGCCCAACGTCGCCACAGCAGGCGTACTCAGCGGCACGAAGATACCCCACAGGATACGCATTCGGCTGGCCCCGTCCATCAAGGCAGCCTCTTCGAGTTCCTTGGGAATACTCATGAAGAACTGCCGCATAAGGAACGTCCCGTAGGCGGTAAAGATCCACGGCACAATCAGCGACACCAACTTGGCCTGCCAGCCGATGACAACCATGAGCCGGTACATGGGGATCACCAGCACGACGAACGGAATCATAATGCTGCCCAGGTACAGCACGAACAGCGAATCCCGGCCCCGAAACTTCAGGCGACTGAAGGCATAACCGCCAAAGATGGACGTGACCAACTGGCCGACTGTGACGCCAATTGTCACCAACGTGGTGTTTACCAGCGAACGGTTCAGGTTGAGGTCAAAGATGGCCTCCGGGTAGTTGTTCCACTGGAACTCGACCACCTCCGCTGCTGGGGCCGTGCGGGCCACGTCTAACGTCGTAATGTCGGGGTTGTTCGGGTCCACGAACACATCCAGCGCCCCGCGATAGGCCAACAGGAGTTCCTGCGGTTCGCCGTCCACCGTCACCTCGAACACATCGAAGGTCTCCGCCTCACCGCCTAAGTTGGTGATTTCAGTCTCGCCGACCTCGGTCGCCTCGTCCAACGGCACAGCAGCGATAACCTCGCTGTCGCGGTTGTTCTCAAAGTCGATGTTTTCCGCCGTGGTGAAGTAGCCGAAACGAATGCGCTCGCCGGACGGCACCATGTCGCGGACCTCGCCATCCACCTCTAAGCGGAACACCTCGACCTGCTCACCCTCGTATGCCATCGTCGTCGGGGTGTACGGCAGTAGGCGCGGCGGCGAGTGGAACACGTCGCCAGATGTCTTGAACGAGGTCATCATCATGTAGATGAACGGGAACAGCATCAGGAAGGCGACCCCGGTCAGCACGATGTAGAGCAGCGCACGCAGCCCGTAGAACATAATTGGGTTGTTGACTTGCTGGTTCATGGTGGGGCCTCCCTTATGCCTCATCCGAGCGTTGTAGACGGAATTGGATTAGCGTCACAGTGAAAATGACGGCGAACAACACCCAAGCCACCGCCGAGGCGTAGCCGAACTCCGCCTCAGGAAAACCCTGCGTGTACATGTAGTAAACGCTGGTGGTCGCGTTGGTGGGGATGGGCCGCGCCGGGAACAGCGTATACGGTTCGTTGAACACCTGCAACCCTTGCACAACCGTCGTCACGATCACGAAGAAGGTCGTCGGGGCGAGCAGCGGCAACGTCACAAAGCGGAACCGCTCAAAGCTGTTGGCTCCGTCAATCTTAGACGCCTCATACAGCACTTTCGGGATACCCTGTAGTCCGGCCAAAAACAGCACCGTGTTAAAACCCATCAACTGCCACGAGGCCAGCAACACAATTGAGAACAACACCACCTGCGGGTCACTGAGCCACTGGACGTTGGTTTCGCCCGGAAAATAGGTCGTGAGCGCGTAGTTGATGAAGCCGATTGTGGGGTCGTAAAGCCAACGCCAGATGAGCGCCGTCCCGACCACCGCCGCCACACTCGGCAAAAAGTAGATCGCTCGGTAGAACTTCATGCCGGGCAGGTCACTGTTGAGCGTGATCGCCAGCAGAATCGCGGGGATCGTGCTGAGGGGCACCAACATCAGGCAGAACAGGAGCGTATTGCCCAGGCTGCGCCAGAATAACGCGTCCTTCGCACCCAGCACATACCCTGTCCCCAAGAAATTCTCAATCAGTGGCCGGTAGCCGAAGCTCATCACCTCCTGCGCGAACTCCGCCCCGCCCATTGGTTTCAGTTCCAGCGCCAACAGTTCGCCGTAGTTCTGGAACCAGATCACCCTCGGCACACCCCCCAGCGTTGCATCGGTGAAACTGAGGTAGAAGGACAACAGCAGCGGCCCCGCGAAGAAGATCGCAAAGCCGAGGATATTCGGCGAGAGCATCAGCCAGCCCTGCCACGCCTCACGCTCGAAAGGTGTTTCACCGAAGTAGTCGGCCAAATTGAGGACGGCATAGGCGAGATAGCCGAACACACCCACGCAAATTGTCGCAGTCCAGGCTTGCACCCCGGTAGAGGCGAAGCCGCCCTCAAACTGGGTGTAGGTGCCTAGCGCGTAGCTGATGCCGTCTAGCAGGCCGCTAAACCATAATAGGATCACCAACGTCAGTGAGGCAATCCCCATCGCAACATTCTGCGTGATAGACCGTGCGCCGCTGCCCTCTGGGAAGCGAAAGGCGATCCAGTTGGCGACATAGGCAATCGCAAAGCCCAACGGCACCCAGCCAAACGCCATCACGCCGTCCACGATGAACTCGAAGCTGTCCCAGATGTTCCAGACGGACAACAACGCCACAATCGACAACACCAGGCCCGTATAGAGGACTGCCATCCCCGCATAGCGCCCGGCTGGGAGCCGCAGCGCCAGCATCACGGAACTGTAAACGCTAAAAATGGCGACCCCCAGGGGAACCGCCGCCACAAATCGCTGGACCGGGACGCCCAATCCGCCGAAGTCTGGCAATTGGAAGATGGTGAGCGCCAACCACGCCAGCGCCGCTGCCACCAGCAGGTTCCACCCAGCGGCAACATAGAGCAACGGCGGGGCGCTCTCACTGCGGTAAGGGGGAATCCCAGCCTGTAAAGAATCTGTACGCATCAGTTATTTCCTCAACTAAAAAGTCTAATTTTCCAATGACGGCAGCAACCCGGACGTTACCAGATACTGCGCCACCAGGTCCACGCGGTCTACATTGCCCTGCGCGGTGAAGTGCGAGCCGTCCGTAAAGAAGGCGGCCTCCAGCGGCATGGCTGCTGCAAAGTCAAACAGGGGCACATCCAGAGCCGACGCAACCTCGCGGACAATCGTGTTATGTTGCTCGCTGGCCGTGATGTAAACATCGGTTGCGGCCCGAGGATACTCGTTCACGCTGTAATTACTGTAAAGCGCCTGCGTCATGAGGATCGGTGTCACATTGTTGGCAAGCGCCATGCCGACCATACTGCGTAGGTTGGCCTCGAAGTAAATTGGCGGATTGGCCGCCAGCATGTCCTCGGCGGGGACCTCCGCAAAGATACCACTAGGGTAGGTCCCCGCCAGATATTGAAAGCGGTATGTGTCGTGGTTGGCGGTGTCCGGCGTGTAGAAAATCGTGGTGTCGAAGCGTTTGGAGT
Source organism: uncultured Anaerolineaceae bacterium (assembly GCA_964462905.1). Taxonomy (GTDB): domain Bacteria; phylum Chloroflexota; class Anaerolineae; order Aggregatilineales; family Phototrophicaceae; genus DAOTTY01. The sequence continues at coordinate 6,425 of CAYWZS010000096.1, read as the reverse complement.
GCGACTCAACCCACCCGGCGCGGATACCAATCATCCGAACAAATGTGCTGAATTCGTAGGTGGGCGGCGTGAACTGTAGGGCAACGTTCACATTGTGCGACCCACTGTAGTTACCCCGGTAAGCCTCCGGCGGCCACACCAGCCGATGATGAATATCACTGCGCCCGTGGTAGATCAGGATGAGGTCCGGGTCTAGCTCGAAGATCGCCGTACCCAACAGCGTCAGGGACTCCAGCGTGGTGTAATTCGCCCCGCCTGCGTTGATAATCTCGACATTGTAGCCGGTGGCACGCAGGGTTTGCTCTAGGCGGTAGGGGTAGCTCTCCTCCAGGCTCAGGTGTGGGTCGAACACCAGCGAACTCCCCAGGACGATAATCCGAAACATGCCGTCGGGTTTGGCAACCGTTATATCCTCGCCCCGGAATCCCAGGTTATTATGGTCAAAACGGTTCGGGGAGGGGTTCGGCGCGTTACGATAACCCACGTAACGGTCTAGCTCGAAGAACCACGGGATCGCCTCCTCACCTGGCGCAGCGCGGGCATCCAGTTGGCGCAACGATGCGTAGTAGCTGAAGAATGTGTCGTCGGCAATATGCCACAGATACACCCGCATCCCGACCTCCGACACAACCCCGACCATCAACAGCGCCACGATCAGTTGGCTGAGTTGGCTCATGATAGTTTTCACGGGGGAACACCCTCACTCACACAACTTACAAACAGAAACGAAAACGGGGCAACCCGCGCTCAGACGGATTGCCCCGTAATAACGCCTATGGCGTTCGGTCTTTAGAGGCTAATTTAGCCCTCAAACTCGGCAGCAACCGCATCACAGATGGTGGCAGCGAACTCCTCGGCAGTCTGCTCGCCAGCGAAAACAGCGTTGACGCCTTCACCGTAAGTAGCGTCGATGGCCGGCCAGTTGCCGAAGAACAGCGGAGCCTCGGTCACACCGACTGCTGCGCCGTCCACGAAGGCCTGGTTGTTCACACCAGCGTCCGGCAGTGTCCCCAGGAACAACTCGATGGCGGCGTCCGTCTGGCGGGACGGGATATTCGCACCCAAGGAGGCAATATCACCCTGAACTTCGGCGCTCGTCAGGCGGGTCACGAGGTCCCATGCTTCTTCAGGATGCTCGGTGTCAGCGTTGACGACGTATGCGCCCCAGAACAACCAGTTGGACTCGCCACCGGGGCCAGCCGGGAGCGGCGCAACATTCCAGTTAAAGTCAGCGTTCGCGACGGTGCCCGGGGTGGCCCAACGCCCGTTCATGAACATACCCACGCTGCCAGCCAGGAACGGCGGCTCGGAATCCGTACCCCACGGCACAGCAGCACCCGCCTCAAACAAGCTACCGGCGAAGCTCAAACCCTCAACGGTAGCATCATTGCCCAAACCACAGTCTGTAAAATCCTCGTTGAAGAAGCTAGAGCCAGCAGCGTTGACGAAGTAACCCCAGTTAGCCCACCACGCGTTCATGCCAAAGCCGAACACATCGTCGCCTAAGTCACCAATGGCGAGGGTAGCTTCCTCGAACGCTTCCCAGGTCCAGTCGCCCTCACCAGGGTAGGGCAGGCCCGCCTCGTCAAAGAGGTCTGCGTTGTAGTAGATCGCAAAGGCGGACACGTCACGCGGGAGGCCCCACAGCGCATCTTCGCCCTCAGCAATGGAAGTCTGAAGGAAGCCCATCGGGCCAGCGTAGAAGTCATCTGCGCTAAAGTCTTCGTCGGCGGCAGACAGTTCTGCCAGGTTAAGGATCACGCCAGCCTCAGCGAAACGGGCCACGTCCGTCCCCGGAATCCAGAACACGTCCGGGGCGGTACCGGCCTCAAGCTCGCTCAACAGCACGTCCTGGTAGCTGGCCGTCTCAGAGCCACCCGGCTCGTAGGTCAGGCTAACGCCGTCCCAGCCTTCATCAATGCTCTCGCTGGCGGCGGTGTAGACATCAATTTCTGCCTGGTTGTCTGGGCGGGTGCGCCAGCGCAATTCAACATCTTCGTCCTGGCCCAGCACCGGGAACGCCAGCGCGACCAGCAACGCAAACACGAGGAAAATTCCAACTTGTTTGTTCACTTTAAAGTCTCCTCAGTCGAAAAAAGTTGTGTATTTTGCCCTAAAAAGTAGGGATTAGGTGATAAATATAGCGTATTTGTGAAATCGCTACAACAACGAACCTCACGCTTATTTCAGACGGCAAAAAAACTTATGGCACCCGTGTTAGCGCGGTGACCTCTGCGGCGGCGGCAGGAAACTGTGCGATCAGGTCGTCACGGTCGCCTGCGATATAGTCCCCCACCATAAACGCGGGGGTCATCGTGGTGCCCATGAGCGTGTAATCGCCGCCGTCCAGCAGGCGGGACCCCTGCCACGTTCCCGCCGGGACTGCCACCTGAAGCCGCTGGCCGTTTAACACGTCCGGGCCAAGCGTAATAACCTCGTGGGTGCCGTCCAGCGGGTTTAGCAGCAGCAATTGGGCTGGGTCACCCAGGTGATAGTGATAGAGTTCATCCGACGGGAGCTTGTGCATCTCCGAGAAACCCCACGCGCCAGGCGTCAATAAGTACAGGATCGCCCCCCCGACCGGGCGATCCGTAGGATGGGCGTCTGTGAGTGCTGACGCGGCAACTTCCAGTTCGGCCCGGTAGGTAATCGCGACATGACCCCCCTCCGGGCGCAGCGGCTCCATAGCGCAATGGGCGATGATCTGTTCAGCGCTAGGGCGTTTACTTTTCGACATCCAGCACCACCCGTCCCCGCACGTCCCCCGCCAGGATGCGTTCCCCCATGTCCAGCACGTTGGACAGGGGTTCGACCTGCATCATGGTGTCTAGCTTGGCAGTGGGTAGCACCTGCGCCAGTCGTTCCCACGCGGCAGTACGCGGTGCTTTCGGGCACATAACGGAATCCACGCCAAGCAGGTTCACACCCCGCAGAATGAACGGTAGAACCGTGGTGTTCAACGCGGTACCGCCTGCCAATCCGTAAACGGCCACGCTCGCGCCGTAGGCCATCTCCGGCAGGATCGCCGCCAACGTGTCCCCACCAACACCGTCTACCGCCCCGGCCCAGCGCCCAGATGCCAGCGGACGCCCCGGTGAGGCAAAGCGCCCAACGACTTCAGACGCGCCCAGCCCCTTCAGATAGTCCGCTACAGCCTCGCGCCCAGTGGACGCCACAACCGTATACCCAAGTTCCGCCAACAACGCAACCGCCACGCTGCCCACGCCGCCAGATGCCCCCGTCACCAGCACCTCGCCGTCGTCCTGGCATAAACCCGCATTTTCCAGCGCGATCACAGCCAGCATCGCCGTAAAGCCTGCGGTGCCAACCCCCATCGCCTGTTGTGCGGTAAAAGCCGCTGGCAACGGCACCAGCCACGCCGCCGGAACCCGCGCATAGGCCGCGTAGCCGCCCCAGTGTTTCTCCCCCACGCCCCAACCCGTCAGAATAACAGCCTGCCCCTCGGTGTAGGCATCAACCGCCGACGACACGACCGTCCCGGCAAAGTCGATCCCCGGCACCATCGGGAAGCTACGGGCGATCTTGCCCTTGCCTGTCACAGCGAGGCCGTCTTTGTAGTTCAAGCTGGAATAAGCGACCTTCACCAGCACCTCACCCGCTGGGAGATCATCAGTCGTGACATCGTCAAAGGCCGCTGTGATCTTCTTGTCCTCACCCTGGTTGAGCAGCAAGGCACGAAACATCTCTGACATCGTAAAATCGCTCCATAAACCTGTTTTTGCGAGCGAGTATAACAGGTAGCGTGGCAGATACCCGTAGATGAGGGCCAAACCGCGAATTCCTGATATAATGACATCACGTTAAATGCGGTGTGTGTTGTGGCCCCGCTAATTGCGTGCCAGGGGGCGGCAACACATGACAAACACAACCCAAATAAGAGAGAACACGATGACCTTTCCCGTAACACGACCCGGCAAAACCCGCTTGATCCTGGACAGCCCCGTGATGGCGGCGGCGGGCACCTTTGGCTACGGCAACATCTACGGTGGGATCGTGGATTACGACAAAATCGGGGCGATCATCACCAACCCCGTCACCTATCAGTCACGGCGTCCGGCAAGTGGGCCACGGGTGGTGCCGCTGGACGCGGGGGTGCTGGTCCACACAGGGCTGCCGAACAGCGGGGTTTCCAACACGATCAAACGCTGGCGAACAAAGTGGGAGAAGCTGACACCGCGTTTGGTGCTGCACCTCACCGCGACGACACTAGAGGAAGTCGAGAAGGCCATGCGGATTATCGACAATGTGGAGGAGATCGCGGCGGTGGAGCTGGGCCTCAACGATGATATTGACGCACAGGCCGCCGCCGACTTCACGCGTACCGCTGTTGGGGCGACTGAGAAGCCAGTATTGGTACGCCTACCGCTGCATGACACCTACGAGATTGCCGGGCCAGTCGCAGACGCAGGCGCGGGCGCGGTCGTGATTGCGGGGCCACCACGCGGGACCGCACGCGAGCCACACAGCGGCCAGTTGGTCGGGGGGCGGGTATACGGGCCAATGCTCAAGCCGCTGGCGTTGCGGATGGTCGGGCAGTTGAAACGCCGTCTGGATGATGTGCCGATCATCGGCGCAGGTGGCGTCCACAGCCCCCAGGACGCCCGTGATTTCATTGAGGCGGGGGCCGTTGCTGTGCAGGTAGACAGCGTCATGTGGGTGTTACCGCGCATGATCGAAATCATCGGGCGCGACCTTTCCGGGCTGGTGCTCACCCGGGAGGTCGGGGCGTTAGAGGACGAGTGGTTCACGGGCATCGGCGAGACGGACAAGAAGGGCGAATCCGACAAGAAGCCGGACTAGTTGCGACTACATCACCTGGGCAACCGTTGCCGCAATCGCCGTCCACAGACGCTCACGTACCGCCGCGATCCGTTCCGTGTTCGGCGGGGCAATCACCGCATCACCCGTCTGCACCCCAACGTACAGCGCCCGGTTCACCTCAACCATCAGCCACGGCTGGCTGCGCCCCCCATGCGCCGCCAACTGATACCCCCCAGGAAACGGCCAGTTCAGCGCCTGCTGTGCGCCGACCTCGGTTAGCGGCCCCAGGTCGGCCAGAGCGTCACCGAGCACATCCGTCAGGAAACGGGCGAGTTCTGGCGGGGCGGATAGGCCAAACGTCCCGTTCGTACCTTCTCCCTGACCATCACCAAAGTTGCCCACCTGCACCCGTGGCCGTAGGTGATCTGGATCATTAAAGGCAGACGGCCCCACCGCCGCCATCGTGTGCGCGTCAATCACCAGCTTGATCTCTGGATTATTCGCAATCGCCTCCAGCTTGGCCTGCCACGGACGCCAATAGCGGTCAATGAGGGCGCGTTGTAGGTCGGCACCGGGTTCATCCCCTGGCGCGTAGACCGGGACGCCGTAGCTGGTTTGCAGTTTCACCGCGCCATCGCCTGTGCGCCCCGGCACATCACCCGTGGCCGGGCGGTTCATGTCCAGGATCGTGCGGGCGTAGGGGAACACCTCGAACTGCGCCACACGCCCCCCGAAGTCATAGAGGTCGTTGGCATAGGCGTCCGCCTCGTTGAAAATCTGCTCTCGTGTGAGTTGCACGCGCCCAACAAGCTCCGGCGGGACCTGTAGCCCCCCGTGTGGGCTGATGACGGCGATGGGCAGTGGGGTCATGGTGGACGGCTCCCTACGGGTGATCGTTGCAAACGCCGTCATCATAACGTGGGCCGGATTAGGCGAATAGGTCCGCTAACGGTCCGCCGTCGGGATTTTACACACACCATCTTCGCATGTCTCAAGCTCCACGCCGACCATCCGATTGATTGCATAACGGTTGCGGGCGACCCAGCCATAAGCGCGTTTGCCCCAACGGTCCATACCGGGGATGCTCAACACCGCCCACACGGGAAGCCCTAGCGGTACCTCACGCAATAACCGACGCACGCCATAGTACCCGGCGTAAACCTCGTCCTCGCCCTCTACCACATGAATCTCGCCCATCGCCTGCGCGTGGTCCAGCCACGGGTAACGCCGTTGCACGGTGTCTTGCGCGTGCAGGTCCAACCACTCCACGCGCCCAAACCAATCCAGCAGGTTGATCGTCCGGCGTGACATCTGGCAGATCACACATTGTCCGTCGTAGATGGTAGTTGTCATCGGGCTTCCTGTTGTCTGTTATCATCCGTTTCAAGCATAGCGCACCGCCATTAGAGGAACGCTAATACACCCTGGAATTTAACGTGGCGGCAGGTCCGGCGGCGGCGGGGGTGCGTTCCGCCGGGGCGGTGGGCTACTCACGCCCCTGACTTGCTACGGCGGTGTCAGCCTGTGGCGGGTCACGCTCGATCAATCTCGGTGGGAGCGGCTCATTTGCGGGGGCTTGCAAGGACGCCAAATTCGCTTACCATAGAAAGGAAGGGAGATGCCATGTCTAAACGCGAAAAGCG
>CAYWZS010000095.1:0-16816 GCA_964462905.1 uncultured Anaerolineaceae bacterium | reverse complement strand
CCTGCCCCAGCTCCTGGACGATTTTCAGGCCGGCCGCTACCCGCCGCTGGTCGAGCGCTTGATCGCGTCCGGGCCGTACGGGTTGTTCGAGTGGGCACAGGCGAACTATGATTATCCGCCTCTGCCTGAGGGCTATACCGGCAAGTGCCACCTGTGCGTGGACGTGCGGCGCCATTTGGTCCAAGTGGCAGCGGAGGATTTCCCCGAGCTGCGGCCCCGGGGGTTCTATACACATCTCTAGGGACGCCCTACCCGGCGAAGAAATGCGCGGCGACATTGTTGGGGAGGGTAGGCGAGGGGACAGAGTGTGTTATACTGAGTGGGTCTGTATCCAGCGGCGCCGAGACGTCATCCCGGCGCCGCAAATTTATTGAAAACGAGGGTGCGCATGTTCAAACGACACCGTAGCATCAATGTGATGGGATGTTCTCTGCTTATTGGCGCCATCCTGGTGGCCTTGATCGTCTTGTTCTTGATCCGACCCTGGACCAGCGAAGTGGCCTCCCCCCAGCCCACAGCCAGCCCGGCAGTAATGCTTCCTCCTGCCACGCTGCCGGCGGAGACGGTTCCCGCCCTTATCCCGACCGCAATCCCAACCGCTTTCCCGCCGACGGCGGTGCCGCCGACCGGCACATCTCCCCCCGCCGCTACCACGCCCCCACCCAGCCCAGCGCCATCTCTGCCGTCGCCGCCGGCCGGGGGCAGCAAACTGAGCGTCCACGGCATCTGGTCGGACGGCATCCCGGCCTTTGCCCAGACCGCCGCCGAGGCAGGCGTGCCGTTCCGGGTGGTCAAGGCGGTGGATGATTTGGGTTGGTTAAAAGAGGTCAAGCGCGTCAGCCCCGAGACGGTGACCGTGGGCCGCCTGACCCACGAACACGAGAGCGCCAGCCTGGTCAATGATCCGGACACGGACCTGGAGGGGTACGCGAGGGTACTCATGGCGCCGATTTTGGCCGCGCTAGACAATGACCCGGCGCTGCGGCAGGCCGTGACCTATTGGGAACTGACCAACGAGCCGTTGGGCGGCGGCGTGCCCGCCGAAGCCTATGCGCGACTGGCGCAGTTGACGATCCGGTGCATGGACATCGCCGAGGCCAACGGCCTCAAGCTGGCCATTTTCGGATTCAACGCCGGGACGCCCGAGTGGGCCGACCTGGTGGCCATCGTCGAGACGGGCGTGTTTGCGCGAGCCAAAGCGGGCGGCCACATTCTCACGCTACACGAGGGGGTGTTTGGCGACGACCCCATCGACAAGTGGTGGAACGTGCACTTGGTGGATGGGGCGGGCAACCCGAGCACGCAGGATACTGGGATGAGCGCGCCCGGCGGGTGGATCCCCGGCGGGCCGGTCCTGGAGGGCGCCGGGGCGTTGAGCATGCGCTTTCGCTTCCTGTATCATTTGCTGGAAGAGCGCGACGAGGTCGTCCCGCTGTTCGTGAGCGAGTTTTACGCCGGCGGCGGCTATGACCCGGCCAACAAGCCCGACGTGATCGCTCGCATGGCGTGGTACGACGCGCAGCTCAGCGCTTACGACTATGTGCTGGGCTTTGCGCCATTCACGCTGGGGCCGACGGACGCCTGGACGGGACAGGATTATGGGCCTTTTTATGAAGGACAAGATGGGTTGGTGGCGTATATGAGGGGGCAATAGAGATTTATATCAAGCGTTCGCGCGCTATTTCTGTGCTGTAAGCGAGGGCCGCACGAATATCGTCCACAGTCAGTTGCGGGTACTCGGCCAATAATTCTGCGTATTCCGATGAAATCGTCCATGTGTTCCGATCATGCCGTCCACTGTCGGAGCGAAGCGACGTTGCCCCGTCTGACTACGCCGGCTGAACTCCTGGAAAGCTGGTAACGGTAGTCCCTCTGTGTTACCGGCCCGTCTCCCTGCCGACCACGAATTCGCAACGAATACACACATTCCCGCCGCCGGCCCTGGCAGACCCCGCGCGTGTGCCGAAACGCGACCGGCCGTAACCACGGTCAAGAACCGGCGCAAGTGGGATGGCGCGTGCAGCCGCCAGGCCGGTCTGCGCGAACACCGCGCTGGCGGCTGCGAGAATGTAGGTCACGTGTAGGGATAACTCAGGGCCTTTAGCGGGTAGGGTAACGGTATATGGGTAAGACCGCAAGCTTGTTTCTGGATACATACGCGCGGCGCTGGCTGCCCATGAAAGATTCCCGGCTTCGCGGAAGAAACCGGGACGCTTTGCGTTAACGATTCAAGTAACTGGCCTGTGGCCCTCGAATAAGGCCCCGGCCAAGCAAAAAACGTGCATCTGGTGCGGCATTGACCGGCCATCATGTTAAAATGCTCCGCGCTGCTATGTAGGCAGTAAAGACGCGCCGCAGGCGGAAAAAAGATAAAGATCAATCACTGCCATAGAACGCGCCTTGAGTTTCAAGGTGCTGCGCGCAAGGTCAATGGCAAATAGATGCAGTATAGCATTGTGACCTCAGCCGCGACTATGGTGCTCTCATTACCTGCGCAATCACCAAAGCGCGCCTCGACCGTGCGCAGGCCGCCACCCGGCGCTAACTCCCACGTAAGGGTAGTGGTGTAGGGTTGCCAGTCTGCCCACGTCAAGCCTGCGTTGCGCACTTGCAGCTCACAGACGCCGCTGCCGTGATCCTGCGCGGTCAGGGTGAGCGTGACGAGTGATTGCGTAGTAATAGATACGCCGTCATTGATGGACAGTGAGCCGACGGGCGGGATCGTGTCCAGGGTAATTGTGTCGGAGACGGTGGGAGAAACGTTCCGCGCCACGTCGCGGAATTCGGCGTAGACGGTTTTGAGGACGTCGCCCGGCGGCAGCGTCCACTGGCGCGTGGTCGCGTAGGGTTCCCACTCTTCCCAGGCCGCGCCGTCGTGACTGAAGCGCATCCGGGCGACGGGGAGGTCTCCACTAGCCGCGAGGGTCAAGGTGACGGTGGGGCTGGAGGTATAGCGCGCGCCGTCATCAATGATAAGGCTCCCCTCCGGCGGCAAGCTGGTGGTGTCGAGGATGATGGCGGCGGCGGCTGATTCGGAGATGTGGTTCACGATGTCGCGGAATTGCACGTAAACGGTCTTGAGGCCATCGCCCGGTTGGAGCGTCCGCTGGCGCGTGGTCGCGTAAGGTTCCCAGTCCTCCCAGGCGACGCCGTTGTGACTGAAGCGCATGTGCGTGACCTGCGAGACGTCCGTCGCGGTCAAAATCAGCGTGACGGTGGGGCTGTTGGTGTGGCTGTCTCCCTCGTTGATGACGATTTCGCCCACCGGCGGGGTGCGATCAACGATGATGCGCGTCTGGGCCGGGGGATATTGCACGCGCCCCGCCGCATCAATGGCGCGGGCCAGCAGGATGTAGCTGCCATCGGCGGCGGGGTTATCCCAGGGATAGCTCCACGCGGGGCTGGCGGTCTGGGTGATCCAGGTACGCCCGCCGTCGGCGCTGATTTCCAGCGTTATGGCGGTGTGGCTCGCCAATCCTTCGATGGTGATCGGCAGGGTGTGGGTGATGAAGACCGGCAGCGCGGGATTGGTAAGGGTGGATGTGGGTGCGGCGCTGCTGTTCGCCAGCGCGACCAAGCCGTTATCATCCGGCAGCGTGTGATGACTGGCGATCAGCGCGTCCACCCCGCCGTCGCCGGTGACATCGGCCAGGGCCAGCCCGCCGGGGCGATAGTGATCGGTGTAGGGCAGGGCGTAGGTCTCGAACGCGCTCAGGGTGCTGGTCAGCGTTTGCGTGTAGACGGAGAAAGTCATCCAGGCGGCGTGGACGGTGACCACGTCGTTGCGCCCGTCGTGATTGATGTCGCCGATCTCGACGGCTTCCGGCAGGTGGTGCGCCGCGTAGACGGTGGGCGTGAGGGGCAGCGTCCCATCGGGCTGTTGAGCAAAGGTGTTGAGGTAGGCGTCCGGCGCGTTGCCGCCGGCTGTGACGACGATGTCGGCGCGTCCATCGCCGGTCACGTCGCCGACGGCCAGGCCGTGCGCCAGGAAGCCGCCGTCTTCGACGGTGCGGAAGACGGGCGCGCTCAGGGCACAGTTTTGCTGGTAGAGAATGGCAACATGGGCCGTGGTGTGACCCGCGCCGCGCAAGACCGCCAGATCGTCGTAGCCGTCGCCATTGAGGTCGCCCACGGCGATGTCGTTGTAACCCGCGCTGCTCAGGCCGCTCCAGACCGGCGCGGCGAAGCTGCCATCCGCCTGTTGGTGGTAGACGCCCACCGTCTGGCTGATCGCGTGGACGACGGCGATGTCGTCGCGCAGGTCGCAGTTAAAGTCGCCCACGGCGACCGCGTCGGGGCCGGCGCCGGTGGGCAACGTCAGTGTGGGCGTGAGGCCCGCGCCGGTGTGCAAGAAGAGGGCCAGCGCGTCAGCGTCCTGGTTGGCGACGACGATATCCCGGCGCCCGTTGCGGTTAAAGTCGCCCGCCGCCAGCGCGGCGGGCTGCGCGCCGGTTGCCAGGCGTTGCGTGCGCGAGAGGACGCCGCCGGCCGTCTGCGCAAAGAGGTGCAAATGATCGTCATTCGCCGCGTCCCAATCGAAGGACGTGGTCAAGGCCGCGTCCATGCGCCCGTCGCCGGTGAACTCCCCGGCGACCACGGCCTCCGGCCACGCGCCGCTTGGATAGACGACGAACGGCGCGAACTGCCCGCTGTTAGCGGTCAAGGATGGGGCGAATATGTCGCGTGAGGCTGGCGCGCCGTAAGCCGGTGGCATCAAGCCGGCCTGCGATTTGTGATACAACGACCCCTCCGATGCCGGCGGCAACGCCAGCGCCGGAAACACAGATGAACCGAGCATCCCTATAATCAGACCAAGACGTATGAAAACTTGCATCAATCCCTCCTTTGTAATCCGTGATTTGTGATTCGTTTATTCGTTGCACATTCGTTGCCGGCTATCCTGCCTGAATCGTTACTATAACCTTAGCCACTCTTGTAACAGCACTTCGAGTGTGTTTAGGATTTCTGCGTAGGTATGTGGTTCCGGCGCTAAATGCGCCACCGAGCGGTCCCAGGCCACATCCATGCCCGGACGCCGCGCCAGGTGCAGCAACGACGCAACACTGTCCAGCGTGTAGCCCTTGTGCTGGAACTTTGCTGTGACGATAGTCTGAAACCTGGCTCGATCTAATTTCGTCCGCTGTACAGCGAGTAAATACCAGACATCGTACAAGTCGCGGGGATAGCTACGACGCAGCAGCGCGCGCAACTTTTCGACCAGCATCTCTTCCAAGCAATAGACGCGCACCCCAAGGGGTTCGGACGGTGCATCGGAATAGGGATGAATGACGGGCTGCCGGTTGGCTGGCAGAATGACGGTCTCGTAACAGGTCAAGTCGAGGGTGATGCGGGCGGGGTCTGCGCCGGGCTGTCCTAATGGGCCAATGTAACTGACGCGCGCGCGGTAAGCCTCTTCGCCGGGAAGATCGCGACTCTGCTTCCACAAGGCGATTTGCATAGGCACGCCGAAATCCATCGCCGCACGATGACACACCTCACTGACCTGCGCTTGCAACGTTTCTTCTGATAACGGCTGTAGCAAGGTAAAATCCAGGTCTTCGGAGAAACGAAACGCCGGGAAATAGATTTTACGCAACGCCGTTCCCCCTTTGAAGGCCAGCGCTTCCATAAGCGCGGGGGTGCGCGCCAACGCCAGCAAAAAGCATCCCAAAGCATAATCGCGTTCCTGAAGTTCTATCCGTACTCCGGACTGCGCGGCCAAGCGTTGAATTTCAGTTCTGGGAATCATTTACGCCTCCTGCCACCCCTGGATTTCGGCTTCAGAGACGTTCACCCGCACGCGCCACCGTGTATTCACCGGCCCAGCGCCGGGGCGGCCCGGATCCAACAGCGCGTGTCCGCCCGTAAGGGCCGCCTGCCATTGCGCCGGGTGGTCTCCCACCGGCAACGCCATGCCCTCCGCCAGGTAGCCAAGCCGCTTGAACACCGCGCCGTTTTGCAGCCGCTGCGCGTAATCGGTGAGCCGGGCCAAATCCACCTCCCGCTCTTCCAGCGCCGTTGTCAACGCTTTAGCCGCTTCGGTGACGCCGCCGCAGTATTCGGGGTGATCGAGGGCGTCTACGAGGCTCTTTTCCAGATCGGCAATGGCGACGGCCTGGCCTTCAATCCACACCGTCTGCGCGCCAAAGAGTTTGTGCGGGCGCAGCGAGATAAAGGTGTAGGTGACACCCAACAACGTCATAGGCTGCCGCCGCCGCGCGGTAGCGATCCAGACATCACGGGGGATCTGCTCGGTGAGGCGATGATGATGCAAAGCCGTCCAATAGGCAAGGTAACCTTCGGGGGCCAGATGATGGGCCAGGCGAAATTCGTGGATCGTGAAGCGTCGCTCCAGGCCGGCTTCGAGGGGCACGATGAGGTAACGCCCCTTGTCCAGCCCGTGCAGCCAACCGCCTTGCTTCAGGTCGTGCAGCAGCTTGTACGTAGCCGCTGGCGAACCGCCGAGGCGTGCGTGCGCCTCGGCCGTGGTGAAGACGTTCCGTCCCTCCCCGGCTAACGTGAGCAGTAAGGTGGTCGCCTTGACGCCCAGGCCGCTGAAATCTTTATTAGTTTGTGTATTCATTCTTACTCCTAATGTAAGGAGGGTAACACAAAATAACAGAAAAGACAAGGGCGCGCTTGATGCCGGCCCAAAGAGACTTCCCCTTGCCCGTGTTAATGTGCGCCGATGACGATCTGTTAAGCGCGGCGCAAGCGGCCGGCCTCCTCACTGCGAACCCCAACGCTTACCTGTAATCTTCCGCTGGATTAAGTTTTCACGCACCCCGCCGCACGTTGACGGGCACACTCCCCACCTTGAGACGCGCGCGGGCGCGCAGAACGCCCTGCCGGACGCTGCCGCCGCCAGCACGTCCCGGCCACCCGGCGCGCAGATGAACCCGGCGCAAGTGGGCGCGCGCGTTGTGCCCCCCGGCACCATGAGGCTAACAATGCGCCTCAGTAGCGCCGCAGGTTACAGCGCGCTTCAAGTATTTGTAGTGTAAAAAATCGTACTTCTCACGCACGATCTTTATCTGCGGCAGATCTCACGCGAACGCCGCACATCTCTTTCAGAGTTACCCGCCAAAGTGCGCCCGCATTCCCAATACGGCACCCCCAATCCCTCGTTAATATCTGTCTTTGCGTCGCGTCAATAGCCGCCAAGAGTGTGGTATAGCAGGGCGTCACACCCGCGCAGTCGCGGCCCCAGGCAAGCAACATAAGCGCGGAGCGATAGGTCTAAAAGACGCATTATATCGGGTTTGTCACTCAGGTAAATCATAATTAAATACAGCTTCGATACGATTTTTTGTGCGCAACTTTAAGTACGTCTCGATGTTATCATATTGATAAACATCAGGGTTTTTAGCATATTCTCCGCTACTTCCCGAGTCGCTATGATAATCTTTTTGTGCTTCCCTAAGACCCTCAAACGCCCCATGATAAAGACCAATCGCAAATCTTGTTATATCGTCTGGATCTGGCCGTTCAGGTTTAGTACTCTTGTTTACTTTGACTTTAAACAGTTGCGCTGACGCCCGAATCCCCCCCTCTGGGGTTTCAAGAAGCTTTATACACTGATTTCTGTGGTATTGGTCAAGTAGTTTGAAATCACCTTTACTACATACTTCAGGAAAATCAACCATGTAATCGTCAACATTTATTTGACTTTCTCCGTAAGTAGGGCTGCCTAGTTTACCAAATGTCCATTGCCCAACTTTATTAGCTATCCGACTCTTAAGCCGATTGTGAACTATCTCATTATGTATCAAGCCCCCTAATATATTAGGATCTACTTCTTCATCTTCCGCTACTTGGCGAATAGTATCTTTATGTTCATCAATCCAAGCATCTGCCTGTGGTTTAGCTGAAGCTAAATCATTGATTAGAATTAGGATAGCTTTATAAACAGCTTTCTCAACTGTTATTGATTGACTTTCCTTGACCCATTGCCTTACTTGGGATTCTGAAACTGCCTGAGTCACGTTTCGCACCTGTTGGAGCGCGCGTTGTCCGCAATTCTTAGCGAATGTTCCCACAAAGCGCGCGGTCTGGCGGGTTTTGTTGACAAATCTCTGAGCGGATTGCGTCACACGTTGCCGCGATCGCCGGTAGGTCCTGCTAACAACACGACTGGCGGTTCGGGAAACCGTTTGCACGGTACGCTTTGCCCGTCGCACCGTCTGTTTTACCCGCTGCGTAGTACGAGTTACACGACGCTGCACACTTTGGGCCGCGCTACGAACCCGGCTGCCCACCACTTTATTCAGTGCGCCACGTAAACTCCAAAGTCCTAACGGATCGGTTCTGTTGGTCGGATCGGCTTGCGCATACAGATAGCGATTTAACTCCAAGAGCGCGGTTTGGTTTGCCGGATAGGGGTCTTTGGTCAAGAAGGTTCCGGTTGCCGCATCATAGTAACGATGCCGGGCATAGTTCAAGCCTGTGTATAGATCACGCTCATAACCGGTAAAACCGTCCTCTGTGGGTAAAACATCTTCAGACAAAAGCTCCTCGCCGTAATCCCCATAGCGCATCAGGCTCGACGACAGTAAGCCGCTGCCATCTATAGCCCCTAATACACTACCCTGAGCGTTGTTCTGGAAATAGCTTGTCTGGCTACCATCCCAATAAGCGAGTTTATGCAAGTCAACATCGTAAAGGAACTGCCGCTCGGTAACAGTGCCCGCAGTATCATACGTTTGCAAGACATTCCAACCACGGCCGGTATCATCATACCGATAGCTCCTGCGCAAGATAACGTTACCCAGGGCCACGGACATGGTTTCTCTTTGTACACGACGCCCGTCCCCATCGTAAGTGTAACGCTCATAGATACCGTTTTTATATTCCCACTGGGCATTGTTCCAAACTCTGACTCGCGCTTCCGTCATGCGGTTTTCGGGATCGTACTGGTAGTCTACCCACCGCTCAAAGGCGCGTTCACCGATACGGTTGCCATTAGCATCATAGCTATAAGTTGTTATGCCTGTAACGCTATCTACGGTGCGTAGGATTTGATTGGCGGCATTGTAGCTGTAGACGATTTCATATTGTTCGGTGATTTCGTTCCGTATACGGGCGCCCCATTGTCGGATGCGATTGCCGGCGCTGTCGAATGCATAGTAGGTCTCGCGGCCATCGCTGGCGATACTGGCGGTCAAACGGTCTAGGTCATCGTAAGCATACGTTGTCGTGACGGTGCCTTGCGGCAGCAGTTCCACAATTTGCGTGCGGCGATCAGCCGCGTCCACTGTGTAAATGTGTTGGGCAAAGACCACGCCATCAGCACCTCGCTGAGTGATGTTCTTCTCGTTGCCCACAGCATCGTAGACAGTATTGACAACCACACCGTTGGCCTGGGTCATTTCTACGGTGCGCCCCAGGGCATCCGGCAGGTAGTGCGTTACGCCATCATCGGGCGCCGCGACCTGAAGGAGTATCCCATCAGCATCGTAGGCATAGTACATGTGCGCGCCATCAGGATAAATCAGCCCGGTTTTCTCTCCCATAGCATCATACGTAACTTGCACGAGACGGCCTTGCGGGTCAAGACTCGCGGTAAGTTGATTGCGCGCATCGTACACATAAGTTGTCACCCCTAGTGTGTCTGTCATCACGCGGCGGTTGCCATTGGCATCGTAAGCATAAGCAACAACCTCAGTTCCGTCGTGCGTTTTTGATACCAGCCGGTCTAACGAATCATACGCTTGCGTAATGCGCTGTCCTGCCGGTGTGCTTATGTCGGTCAAATTCCTCTTGGCATCGTAGCGGTAGCGCCAAGTTCTGCCCAGAGGATCGGTTTTGCGGAGTAAGTTACCCAACACATCATATTGATATCGAGTGATGTTATTGTTGCCATCTTGCTCAGTCAACACATTGCCCATAGAGTCATAGGTGTATCGTTGCGTTGTCCCATCCGGCCCTATCACCTGCGTCAAGCGGCTCATCGGATCGTAAGTGTAACGGGTGGTTCGGCTCAAGGGATCGGTTTTAGCAAGCACCTGTCCAAGCGCATCGTAAGTCGTCGTCTGGCTCCGTCCCAAGGGGTCAATTTCACGAATCGGGCGATCCGCCGCGTCGTAATCGGTGTACCAACTGTGTCCAAGCGGGTCTACACTGCGAATGGGACGCCCATCAGCATCATAGATATACTGTGTTGTGCGCCCGGCCGGTGAGGTGTCGCTGATTACCTGTCCCAGGGCGTCATAGGCCATCCTGGTTGTGCCGCTTAAAGGGTCAGTAATCGCTATTGGACGGTTCAGCGCGTCATAGTCGGTTTGTATTGTATGGCTCAGGGCGTCCGTCACGGCAATTTCATTTCCTACAGCATCGTAACTGTAGTAAGTGGCATAGCCCTTGTAATCCACCTCTGCCACCATCTGGCCCACAGCATCATAGAGGATGTGAAGCGTATGGCTGAATGGGTCGGTCTGCGCGATGAGGCGATTTAGCGCGTCGTAAGTATAGGCCGTGACGTTCCCCAATTCATCTTGCTCTGCCACCAAATCACCAACAGCGTTAAAAGTATAGACGCGCGTATATCCCAGAGCGTTGGTTTCTTTAACACGATAACCCAGGATATCATACTCATAGTGTGTTATGGCCTGGTTTGGCTCAACTACTTTGACAACCTGCCCACCACGGTCATATTCGTATGTGGTAATCGCGCCCAAGGGATCAATTCTACGCACCGGCCAGTTAAGCAGGTTGTATTCCGTTCTGTGAATCTCTCCCAGGGGATCAATCTTTTCAACTAGATTACCATTGGCGTCATAAGCATAGCGCCATACTGCGCCTGCCGGGTCTTGTTGCGCGATGAGATTATCAGCGCTATCGTAAGTATAAACGGTGGTATGCCCCAAGGGACTCTGTTCGGTAATGAGCCGGCCAACGACATCATAAGTCATATACCAGGTGCCGCTGAGTGCATTGGTTTCGCTAAGCACCCGCCCCACAGCATCGTAAGCGGTCGTCGAGACATTGCCCAAAGCGTCAATTTCGCGCACGGGTCGGTTCTTCGCATCGTACTCAGTGAAGGATGTACGATTTAACGGGTCTGTTATGGCGATCAAGTTACCGGCGGGATCATAATCATACGTTGTGGTACGCGATAGCGCGTCAGTCGTAGCTATCAAGCGTCCCAAGCCATCATAGGTATGCTGAGTAACACTACCATCAGCATCGGTAATAGCTATCAACTGATCTTTGGCGTTGTAAGCGAAAGTTGTGGTGTAGCCGCGCTCATTGACAACTTGTAACAAATTCCCCACAGCATCATAGGCGTTTGTGGATTGGTATCCTAGCACGTTCGTTGTAGTAATCAGGTTTCCAACAATGTCATACTCATGATGAGTGATAGCGCCCAACGCATCAACCTGTTGGATAATCCGCCCCAATGGGTCATACGCTGTGGTCATCGTGTACCCATAAGTGTCAGTTACAATGGCTAACCGGCCCAATGGATCATAGCCATAATGAATCACGGCCCCAAGCGGGTCAACTTCCGTGATAATCCTGCCGGCTGCATCATAAGCCGTGGTTGAAATGGCAACCCCGCCTATGCAAGCCTCACAAGGCTCGCGCGTTTCAATGAGTTGACCCGCAGCATCATAGACGTATTCGGTCACGCGGTTCAGAGCATCCGTTTCACGGATAAGATTTCCCACCGGATCATACTTATATTGCACAACTGCGCCGTCTGGAGCTTTGCGGGCGGTGATTTTGCCCGGAGCATCGTAAGTAATGACTGTGGTGTAGCCTAGTGCATCTGTGACAACGGTGCGTCGTCCCAACGCATCATAACCATAGCGCGTGGTATTGCCGTTAAAATCCGTTTCGGCAATCATACGGGTGTACTCGTCGTAGGTGTAAGTCTTGATGTTACCCAGACCATCAGATTCAGCGATCAGATTACCCATAAGGTCATAGGTAAACGTGACGACCGTACCCATGGGATCAATGCTCTCAATCAGTTGACCGATCTCGTCGTATACGGAGTAAGCCACATTGCCGTTGGCATCGGTGATGACTGTCTGCCGACCGAAATTATCGTAACCAAATTGCGTCACACTTCCCAGAGCATCCGTGATAGCCGTGTTCCATCCCATCTCGTTGTGTTCATACCATACCTGCGCGCCAGTTTCATCACGCTCCCACACGAGCTTACCGTCCGCGTTATAACTGTACTCGCGTGTATTCCCAACGGGATCCAGCGTGCGCACGAGATTACCATCGGCATCATATTCGTAAATGAACACGTTGCCTAAAGGATCAGTTTTAGATGTAAGATTGTTCTGAGCGTCGTAGGTGAACGCCCAGGTGTGAGTCAAGGGGTTTGTCTCAGAGAGCTTGTTGCCCCGGTCGTCGTAGGTGTATCGCCAAATGTTGCCGTTCTCATCATGACGTGCCAATATATTGCCCTGCACATCACGAGTGTAGGTGATCACATTTCCTAGCGCGTCAATTTCTCCAATGAGATAATTGTTAGCATCGTAAGTGTGTGTGATTACGTTGCCCAAAACATCGGTAAAACTCCGTGTGCCGGCAATTTGGCTTTCATACGAGAAAGTGCTTATTTGCCCGGTCTGATCGTATTGGCGGATGACGCGCCCCTCATCATCGTAAACATTGCGAACATAAGCATGTCCATTAGGATCACGCGCCTCTATCAAACGATGATTTTGATCATATATGTAGGTGTAATTTGCTCCATCAGGTAATGTGACTGTCTCAAGATTGTCGGAAATTGTATAGGTATACGTCACCGCACGCCCGTTACTCGAAGCGATGTTGGTGATGAGCGAACCGCTGTAGGTGAGGGTGTAGGTCACGCCGGCGGAGTGAACCAACTGCGAGGGCAGCGCGTCGCTGTAGACGACGGTGATCTCCGCAGAGTTTTGTCCTGCAACGCTAACGATACGCCCCGTATCATCAAAATGATAGAGCTTCTGATCGGGCGTTGTCAGGACGGCTGTGCCATCAGCATGGCGCACCAAAATGTTGCCGATGTCGTGTTCTTGGCCGTAATACGTTCCAGACATTGTGAGGGGATCGCTTGCGTCAATCTCTCCAATAAAGTATCCAGGGTGTCCGTCTGCCATACGCACCAGCGCCGTTTTATCTGGACGCCATGTGATCGCCATATCGTAAGTCCAGGCCGAGCCGTAGCCAAAGGGACCGGCAAAGCGCGGCGCAGTCAGCGCGTTGTACCAGCGATTGACTTCCAAGAAGGGCGTTGGCGTATCTTCTCGTAGATCGGTGCTGTCATAGAAGTAATTGCCAGTGGAAGTATTGACCGGTTCGCCAGCAAAGCCGCACGTCGTGGGATAAGCGGTCTGCCACCAGGGTTTGTCGGGCGGTGGTTCCTTCACACGCACGTAATCACTGCCGTTGCCAATAAGCGCCGTCCAATCCCCATCCACTGTGTGTTCCGCGATAGCCTGATAGACGCCTACCTGCGAAAAAGTCTGGCTGTCACTGTAATCGTAAGTCTGGTTGGTGTTCAAGGTTACGTCGGCAGTTTCAACGAAAGTCACAGCGCCGGGCGTCACCCGCGCGCGGAACTTTTCGGTTGTTTCTACATCACCGTAGTTCTGTACGCTGAATTGTGCCTGGACCGCACCGCCGTTGTGATCCAACTCGCGTGGGGAAAGCGTCATAGCGCTGCTGATTTTCACATCTGCGGGCAGCACAATGTTCAATTCAACCGGATTGATACCACTCTCCACCGGGATATTTTGCCAACTCCCACCATCTACGCTCATCTGTGCATAAGCGTTCACGGATCCGGTCTGATAAAACTCGCGTGATTGGCTATAGCCACAGTTGCCGCCTACTGCCAGGGTGCAGGAGGTTGTAGCAAAATCTCCCAAGGGGGTCGTGACTCTCAACTGTAAACTGGCACTTTTGCCACCATAGTTATGCACATTAAACGCGGCAGTGACCGTCTGGCTTAACTCTTGGGTCGAGGGTGATAAGCTCAATCCACTGTTGATGCGAGGTTGCGCGTGGTCTTCGTTTGCATCAATGTGGACGTATTCATAGTAGTGGTTCGAACCGCAGCTCAGGTAATCATAGCGACGGTCACAACGCTCTACGCTGTGACTGGAAACATACGGAGTATTGCCATCCATGCGCCATACGGCCAATCCCCAACACCAGGAACCGCCGTTGATGTAGATGATATCACTTGGCTTAAGTTTTGAACGAGCTGTTGCTGATGTACCAGCAGAAACATCGCTAAAACCCAAAACATAGTTGCGCTGTGAGGTGATACTCCGTATGATAGTACTGCCATGGTTCTGTCCCGCATTCCAGTGAATGGGAAAACCGCCGGCTTGCATCACATGGGCTAGATAGTGTGCGCCATCACAGCCCGCGCCGCTGGTACCACAAGCGCCCGTGCTACAGATAATGTAACAGTCGTCGTTATTGTTTCTCTGATCACACCAATTGGTCTGATAGCTACGAGCCGCCGTGCGATCATAATCTCTCGCGCTGATGGCTTGAGGACTAACCGGGCCTTGCTCATCTATTGGTTCTGATTGAAGCTCAGTGTCCACCCGTACCTGTAAGGAGGCCAAAATCAAATCGAATGTATCTTGATCCGCACAAGAGTTGGTATCAACCGCCTGAAGTTGAAACTCAATCAAGCCTTCATCCAGGGCGACCAATACCTTACGGCATACCTCAGAATCCAGTGTGTCTGGCGTCACTTCCCAGGCTGGTATGCCTTTTACCGTGATCTCTTGCAGATCATAACCGGCAGCAGCAAGCCGCTCGATTTCCGGGTAATTCACGGCCTGGCAACTGTCATATAATTCGGGTTGCTCATAAGGGCGCACACTCACCACAATGCGGTGGGCTTGATCTGCTAACTGAAAACTACGCTCATCCAGCGTTGTCGAAGATGTCGCGCGCCACAGTGCCGGATACCGGATCAGGACCGTGCCAAAATTTGGAATAGTCATCAACTCCCGCTCCGGCCAATCCTGGGTCGCTTCCATCCATATTTCGGCATCCAATGCAATATCTTGTGGTCTGGATTGCGAGGGCATCCCTTTAAGCGTCAAGGGCAAGTACACCGTGTGCTGCCCGTTCAGAGTCAGCGCCGTCGCTTGTGCTGGCGACGATGCTACGACTTTGACCGTCCCCGGCGGCAACGGTGTCCCCACCGCGACGGGGGCCGGTTCGACGCGCGCGGCCTGCGCTTGCACCTGCTGCTGCGCGACCTCCGCCAGCGGCGATGACGCCGCATCGGCCGGCAATTGGAGACGCGCGGCAGGCGCGGCCTCCTCCGCCGCCGCCACGGGCGGCCTTTCCAGGCGCGACGCAGCCGCCACCGGCTGGATGAGTATCACAAAGATCAATAGACTATTTAGTATCAAGCGGGGCAAATTCTTTGACAGGGACATTGTATTCCTCCTTGGTGAATATTAAATAGAAAGCGCCACACTACTACCACATCGCTATTAGGTTGATATTTTCCATTCTATCATAAAAAAAATGTGTACACAAGAATGATGATCTATGCGTATCGTGGCTAAAGCGGAACACGGGCGCCACGTACAGGTGATAATCCCGCGCAAAGGCGTCGGGCGGGAAGTAGAGGGCGATGCCGTGGGCGGTTCTCCACGTCCCACCAGTGACTGCCATAGCGCCCGCTGGCGTGATGCTTGTACACGACCGCGCGCGTGACGACGCCGGTCGCGGACAACGGCATCGCGTCCAGTTCTTGCCGGTTATTCATCTCCAACGCCTGGCCCATCAATGTAACTGAGAACAAACACGGTATGATCCGCTATGCTGATCTTGCCATCTCCATTCAAATCTAGTTTGTAGAACAACTCGGGCGGTAGCGTTTCTCCTCCTCCGTTTCTCACGTATTGGGCTTTGGACAAAGCGTAACGCCCCGGCATCAGCCGAGGTAAAGATGTACCTTTACAAGTGAACAAATAAGCGCAGTTTAGGCGGTCTGGACGTGCTTTTTGCTCTTTTTGACCACGGGATGGCGCTTACGGCGTGGCATGTGTGTGCCAGCAGCCCGCCCCGGTGAATTTCCTCGGGGTTTGGGGTGCCTCGCCGGTGTCCCAATCAGCGACAAAATTCACTCAGCGTCTCGTTGCACCTGACTGGGCGTCGCTTCCCCGGCCGGCGTCTGTGGCAAGTACCGCTCCCACGGATTGAGTCGCGCCTGGGCTACATGGCGCATCAGCCAGAGTTGAGTGTAAGCGATTTGTCCCAGCTGCAGCCACGTCTCTTCATGCTCCGTGTCCGGGGTCTGGTAAGACGTGAATAGCAGGTGCTGCTTGCCAAAACGGAAAAAGTGCTCGGCATCATAACGTCGTCGACAAGTGTGCCATACGACCTTCAATGAGAGTTCCTGGCGACGTTTTCCGATCACGATCAGCCACATTGGACGCTTGAAAACTGGCTGACCGTTCTCACCCAGCAATTGCACCTGGATCAACGTAAAGGACTTGTCCCACATGCGGTGCTCGCGGGTGCCACGCATAATCAAATTGCGCCAAGCCTTGATCTGGATGGTGTAGGTGCGCTTACGCTTGTCGGTGTGGCTGAACTGACAAGTCTCATCGGGATTGCCCCAGGTGCTACTGTCTTTGAGGTCAAAGCGCTTCCCGTAGCGCTTGGGCGCACCACGACCACGTGGCTGAGCAGGATCCGCTTGATAGACGCGATAGTAAACACGATTGCTCCGAGAGCGCGTGATGTCCACCAAGTCGTCGTTAGGGAACAGTCGCCCCAGGTGATTCACCACGCTGTGTTTGCTGTCCTCGACCACTACTGACAAGTC
>CAYWZS010000094.1:0-16842 GCA_964462905.1 uncultured Anaerolineaceae bacterium | reverse complement strand
AATCATTGCTGTCAATTTATCCGTCATGGTATATTTCCATCTCAAATATGTCATGTTTGGTCAGTTTAACGCGGGAGAAAACGTCCATGCAACCACTTACACCAGTAGATGTGAAGGCCGCGCTAGACGCGGTGGGCCTGGGTCATATCGAGATCACGACCTTTAATGATTCCACTGCCACCAGTGAACTTGCGGCCCAGCAGATCGGCTGCGAACTGGGGCAGATCGTCAAGAGCATTGCCTTTATGGTGGACGGCAACCCGGTGTTGGTGTTGGCCTGTGGGGACGGCATGGTGGACGACAAGAAGCTGGCGAAGATGTTCGGGGTGGGGCGTAAGAAGGTAAAAATTGCCAAGCCAGAGCAGCTAATCGAGATTTGGGGCTACATCCCTGGTGGTGTGCCGCCCTTCGGCCACCGCACGCCGGACATCCCGACGTACTTAGACACGGCTTTACAACGCTTTGAGGCGGTTTACGCAGCAGGTGGTACGCCGAACACTATCTTCGGTATCACACGCGCTGAACTGGAGGCGAAAAGCCACGGCACCTACGCCGATGTTCGTAAGGATACTTAATCAAAAAGAGGCTCCCACGTTGGGAGCCTCGTTCGGGTAACGGTCATATGCGCTGTTAATCCTCGATAATGCGCTGTGGTGGAGCCGGGACGAACGTCGTCGCGATGAAGACCGCCGCCGCACCGAAGATAAACCCGCCGATGTGTGCCCAGAATGCCACGCCAGATCGAAAGCCTGGGGCTAACGCCGCAAACCCGGAAATCAACTGCAACGAAATCCAGATGCCAATCGCAATCCAAGACGGCACATCCACCACTGGGCCAATGCCACGGAACAGCGGGATCATCGCACGAACCTTCACCCCAGGGTGCAGCAACAAGAAGCCAGCGATCAGGCCGGAAATCGCACCGCTTGCGCCGATCATCGGAATCCAACCCGCAGTCGGGGGATTAAAGAGTGTTGGGTTAACTGGCGGCAGCACCGCACACATCAAGTCACGGGTGGCCGCGTTGACGATAATCTGCGAGATAGCAGCCGCTACCCCCGCCAAGATGTAGAAGGCCACAAAACGACGATGGCCGAAATACTCCTCAACCGCCGGGCCAAAAATCACGAGGAACAACATATTGCCAATGAGATGGGACCAGCCACCGTGTAAGAACATACTCCGCAGAATGTCCAACCAAGTCTTCGGGCTGAACCACTGTAGCGTCAACTGGCAGGACGTAATCGCGATGTCTGTGAAGGTTGCGAACAACTTCGCATCCGGGATCGTTAGCTCCCACAGGAACACACCGACACAAATTGCAAGAATTGAATACGTGGCATAGGGGCGCACCTCGGTACGCCGCATCACGCGATAGGGAATCAAGGCCTGAATCTCCTCAACAGGTTTTCAATCACGGGCCAGCTCGTTTTCATGTGACCCACCACTTCATTATACGGTATTTTTACGTCTCCGGTCGCATTCCCCCCCAAATTGCGGGGTTTTCTGACAACGTAGACAACGTGCTGACGTATACTAATTATGACTAGGAGACAAGGAGAACCCCAAAAGATGGAGATGGTTCGACAGCAAGAGAAACCGTCCGTTAATGAGCGCCGACGGGCGCTTGTGATTGCCGCCGTTGCCAGCGTTGTGTTGTACATCATGTGGAATACCCCGGGGTTGGGGCTGGTGATGGCCCCATTGCGCTTGTTTGTAACCTATGTGCATGAGGCAGGGCATGGTCTGGGCGCAATCCTCACCGGGGGGCGCGTCATCGGTTTCCTCGTCTCGCCAGATGGCTCCGGCCTTGCAACAACAGCCGGGGGCAACCGGGCGGTGGTCATTAGCGCGGGGTATTTGGGAGCGGCACTTTTCGGGAGTGGCCTATTCTACCTCGCCAATCGCTTTTCACGCTTTGACCGGGCGATTGCGATTGCACTCGGCATTTTTATGATTGTGTTTACGGTCAATTTCGCCCGTCCAGACGAAAACGGGGCGATCACAGCGATTGCCTTGGGGTGGGGTTTTGGGCTGGCGTTGATTGGCCTTGGTTGGAAGGCCCCGCGTCTTGTGACGTTGCTGGTGCTAGATATTCTGGCAATCTCGACCGCACTCAATGCCGTGCTGGACGTGTGGTTCCTCGTCAACTTCATTGACGCCTCTCGCGGCACCATCTCCAACGATGCAGTAGCATTCTCGCGGCAAATCACCGGGGGGCTGGTTCCGGCGACAGTCGTCGCAGGGAGTTGGGTGCTGATTGCCGTGTTGATGTTTGGGGCGTCCGTGTGGCACGGGGTATGGAAGCCTTTTCAGGCGGAAGTTGATGCCACCTACGACAAGATGGTCGGGCGGTCATAGGCATGAATCAAAAGCGCGAGTAGCCCCCTTTGACCACTCGCGCCTTTGTGGATGTTGCGGCCAGCATACTGGCCCTGGGCCAAACCCACCTTAGCGGTCCTCGACCGCCGTCCACTGTAGGTCCAGCGGCCCAACGTAGTTGGCACGCGGACGGATCAGGCGACCGCCCATCTGCTCGAAGACGTGGGCGCTCCAGCCAACAACGCGGGACATCGCAAACAGCGGCGTGAAGGTGTCCGTCGGCAGGCCCAGCGTGTACAACACAATGGCGCTGAAGTAGTCCACATTCGGGAACAGGTCACGCTCAATGAAGTACTCGTCAGCACGGGCGGCGCTCTCCAGCCCCTCGGCGATGTTGAACCAAGTCATATCCCCAGCGGCCTCTGCCAGCGCACGAGCGTGCTCCTTGAGGATGGCACCACGCGGGTCAGGGGCCTTGTAAACGCGGTGGCCGATGCCCATGATGCGCTTCTTGCCCGTCTTGATATTCTCCCGGAACCAGTTCTCCACGTTTTCCGGCATCCCAATCTCAAGGAACTGGTTCATAGCGGCGGTGTTCGCGCCACCGTGGGACGGCCCCTTCAACGCGCCAATAGCAGCGGTAATCGCGCTGTGGTAGTCCGCATTGGTGGCGGTCACGACGCGGCTAGTGAAAGTAGAGGCGTTGGTGCCGTGCTCGGCCAGCAACACAAGGTAGACGTTAATCGCCTTCCAGATGGCCTCATCTGCTTCCTCACCCTTCAGCGTATAGACGAAGTTCTGCGCCAAGTTGTAGTCGTCACGCGGGGCGACGGGTTCCAGTCCATTGCGGATGCGCTCCCAGGTCGCCGTCGCAACAGCCATCTGCCCGGTTAGGCGGACGGCCTTCTCCTGAGCCTTGCCCTTATCGTCGTAGTTCTCGCCGTCGGGGTCATAGTGGGCCAGCGCACTCGTCACCGTCCGTAGCACGCCCATTGGGTCTGCTTCGGTCGGCAGTGTCCGCATCAGCTTAATAATGCCCTCTGGCAGGGTAGCGTGCGTCGCAATATCTTTTACCAGCGTGTCTAGTTCGTCCTGGTTCGGCAGGCGATTGTTCCACAACAAGAACGCTACTTCCTCGAACAGCGCGTTAACAGCCAGATCCTCGATACTATACCCGGCGTAGGTCAGGCGGCCCTCCTCACCATTGACGAGACTGGTGTTCGTATCGCCGATGACGATGCCCTCAAGTCCAGTGTTCGTAGCCATTATTTCTCCCTACAGATTTACAGTAAATGACCGTTCGTAAGTGCAAACAGCCATGCTCATTTATTTATCATACATTATAACCTACTCATCGTTCGTTAATCAATGCCCCCCCTTCTGGGATGAAGAATCTAATGTTGATGTGATGTATAACGTATATATCCTCACGGAAAATAAAAAACGCCCCGCTATCACGAAGGATAAGCCGGAGCGTGGTAAAAAACCCTGGTACCGCTGTTAAGAGGCGAAGCGTTGCACCTGCTTGACGCCATCCTCAACCTGATCTTTTCCTTCCTCAACAGCACTCTCTAGTTTGCTGCGAGCCTCCTCGCCAGTGACGGGCGAGAATAGGAGTGCGATAACCGCACCTAGCCCCGTGCCGACCAACATAGCCAGGGTCACTAGCTGAAATCGCTCGCGCTTTGCACGCTGGGCTGCTTCGGTGCTGTAGTAAGTTCGCTCATTCATGGGTGTGACACGACTCCTTATCTATAATTTGAGTGTAATGTTGTCAATGTGTGGGACAAGTTGCGTTGTCCCACTGACACCCGATTCCCTATATCGCGCTTCGCACAGCACGGCCCAGCGCCAGCAGCACCACAGCACCGATGAATGCGACAAACAAGCTATACAGGTTGAAGCCAGTCACGCCAGCCGCGCCAATCAGGTTGAACAAGAAACCACCCACGAACGCTCCGAAGATGCCGATGAGGATGTCCGCCAGTGTTCCTTGCCTGGCGCGTGTGCCCACAATGACGCTCGCGAGCCAACCTGCGATACCGCCCATCAAGATCCAGAGCAAAAAGCTAACTAAATTCATCTGTGTGTGATTTCTCCTGTCTCATTTACGTTATTTACAAGATAGATGCTGACTCTTGGAATCGTAAATGCAATAAATTAAAAGGCTGTGAAGCCGCGTCGGAACCGCGATAGATTGCGAAACACGCTTCGTGGTATAGTCTTGGCCTATATAACGATAACTGCTCAGGAGCCTTTTTTATGACCTCCGCACATGAATATGCCGCCGACAACCAGGCGGTTTTTCTGGAACAACTTCAGGATTTTCTCAAAATCCCGTCGGTTTCTGCCGACCGCACCAACCATCAGGGGGATGTACAAGCTGCCGCCGATTGGCTCTCGGACCAAATGCGGGCCGCTGGCCTGGACCATGTCGAACAGTTTGTGATTGATGACCATCACCCCATTGTCTATGGGGAGTGGCTCGGCGCAGGGGACGGTGCGCCTGTCGTGTTAATCTACGGTCACTACGATGTGCAGCCCGCCGCGATGGTAGATGGTTGGGATATGGACCCGTTCGAGCCGATGGTGAAGGACGGCAAGCTCTACGCCCGTGGTGCCTCTGATGACAAGGGACAGATGTTCGCACAGTTAAAGGCGGTCGAGGCACTGCTGAAAACAGGTTCCTGCCCGGTCAACGTGAAGTTCCTGGTAGAGGGCGAGGAGGAGATTTCATCCGGTGGCCTAACGAAGTTCGTCCCGGCCAACAAGGAAAAGCTGGCTGCTGATGTCTGTGTGATCTCGGACACCTCCATTCTTGCCGAGGACCAGCCGAGTATCGTCTACTCGTTGCGTGGGATCACCTACATGGAGCTTGAGGTCACAGGCCCTGCGTCTGACCTGCACTCCGGGGCCTACGGCGGGACCGTGCATAACCCGGTGCAGGCCATCACCGAGATTATCAGCGCGTTGCACAACCCAGACGGCAGTGTGGCCGTGCCCGGCTTCTACGACGATGTGCTGGCGTTAAGTGATGACGAGCGCCACAAGCTCAAAGAGGTCGAGATGTCCGAGGCGATATGGCGGGATGTCACAGGCGCACCGCAACCTTACGGTGAGCCGGACTACACGATCACGGAGCGCATTGGGGCACGTCCGACGTTAGAAATTCACGGGATTGGCGGTGGGTTCTACGGTGAGGGGGCCAAAACGGTGCTACCTGCCCGTGTGATCGCCAAAATCTCGTGCCGCCTGGTGGCGAACCAGGACCCAACGAAGATTTTCAACCTGGTACGCGACCACATCATGAGCCTGACCCCGCCGACCGTAAAAGCCGAGGTCCGCAAGGTCGCGTCTGACGGACATCCGGCACTGGTGGACATCAACGACCCGGCCTTGCTGTCGGCAGCACGGGCCTACGAGCTGGGATGGGGCAAACCGCCCAAGTACGTGCGCGGCGGCGGGTCCATCCCGATTGTGTCCGACTTCCAGCGTGATTTAGGCGTCCCCGTCATCTTGTTGGGCTTTGGCCTGAATACGGATGGCATCCACGGCCCGAACGAGCATTTCCACGTTCACATGTTCAACAAGGGGATCGACACTGCGATTCACTTCTTAGAGCAAGTGGCGGCGCAGGTCGAGGGATAATGTAAAACCGGGCAGGGTGCTATGCCTCGCCCGGCCTTGTGGTTCGAAAGATGGGTAACATGGAGTTGCCCGTCACATTGCAGGCTTGTTCTGTTAAACTTGTCACATGTTGAGACAGATACGAGACAGGCATTGATGTATATCCTGGCACATGGGGCGCTTGGCCCCTACGATGAGCTAATTTTCCTCGGCGTCGCGGTGGTCTTTCTGGTTATGATGGGCGTGAGCTGGTTCCAGACGCGCATGACCGAATACGACGATGACCAACGCCGTACCACGTCCCCGGATGCGCTCCCCGACGTGGAATACAGTGAAAACCGTTTCACGCTGGACTAACCTCGGATGCGACACAGTTCGATACAACACCTTGCCGTATGGTGGGTGGGGATATTGGCTATACTCGCTGTCATGCCGACACAGGCCCACGGGTATATCGTGCGGTCTATTCCAGAGGACCGCGCAGTGTTAGACCGTGCGCCGACACGCGTTCAGTACTGGTTCAGCGAGGAACTGGAACCTGTGTTCAGCGAGATTACCCTGTTGGACGCCAACGGGGTTGAGATCGCGTCGGGCGGCGTAGACGAGGAGGATGAGGCGTTGTTGGTGCTGCGTCCGCCAGCGAACCTCCCTAACGGGGCTTATGTGGTGAGCTTGCGCCCGGCGTTCGCCAGTGATGGGCATGTGGTAGGGGAAACACGGGTGTTTTTCGTGGGGGAAACCGTCGCG
The DNA here is from genome assembly GCA_964462905.1 of uncultured Anaerolineaceae bacterium. Classification (GTDB taxonomy): domain Bacteria; phylum Chloroflexota; class Anaerolineae; order Aggregatilineales; family Phototrophicaceae; genus DAOTTY01. Next base: position 10,146 of record CAYWZS010000094.1, on the reverse strand, counting down.
GGGGTGTCTGGCTCGGCGGCCAGCGACCAGGCCGTGCGGTTGGAGGTGGTGTGGCGGGGAATCGTCCTCAGTACAACAACGCTGCTCCTCGGTGTGACGACCCTCTACAACCTGGTATTACGCCCGGCCTGGGGGAGTCGTCGCTTTACTGCCGGGTTTTTACCGCCGCGTGTCATGGCTCACCTGACATGGATTGTGGGGATTACTTGGCTCGTCGCCGTGTTGGGTAATGTGCTGGCCCTGTTGCAGAACGCCAGCGTCTTGTTCAACCAGGATTTACTGACGATCCTCGCCAACGGCTCGTGGAACACGGCGCGTGTCACCTCACGTTTTGGGGATGTGTGGAACGTGCGGATGTTGTTAATGTTGGTGTTTGGGGCGGGGTTGCTGTTGGTGGTGGTGTGGCGGAAGGACAAACCGCGCACTGTCGCGCCCTTCTGGAACGCGTTGATGTGGGCTTCGGCACTCATCATTGGGACATTTGCCGTGAGCAGCCATGCCAGCGGCTCGATTGTGATGCCGTGGGTGGCGTTGCTCATGCACTGGCTCCACATGACGGCAGTTGCCGTGTGGACGGGCGGGCTGGCGGCGTTGGCGCTGGTGATGCCCGTGGCGCTGCGCCCCTACACGGGCGAACAGCGTCGGCTGGCCCTAACCGCTGTCACCCGGCGTTTCTCGCGGTTGGCGGTGGGTGCCTTGCTGTTGACAGTGACAACGGGCGTGTATAACTCGCTCAACTGGCTGTGGGAGCCGAACGAACTCACCACAACAACCTACGGTGTGTCGCTGGTGTATAAGTTGGTGTTGTTCGGTGGGCTGTTGGTCGTGGCGGCACTCCATCACATCGCGACCCGTCCGGCACAGTACGAACGATTGACAGCATTTGCGAGCCGCCTCAACTGGACTTGGACGCTCCCAACGGAGATGGTTGTGGCGTTTGGGGTGTTGTTGCTAGCCGGGTTCATGAGCGCCACCCCGCCACCCACGCCCGGTTTCATCGGCAATGATGTGCCTGCGCCGCGTGCTGCCCAAACTGAAAACGGCCTGACGGTGGGTGTAACCCTCTCCCCCGGTGGCCTGGGTGTGAACACCTACGATGCGCGGGTATTGGCCGATGGTGCGCCGGTTGAGAACGCAGACGTTTTCGTGCGGATGGTGCGCCCGTCAGAGGATCGGCGAGGGGTATGGCACCAAGCAGAGCCAATCGAGGATGGGTTGTACGTAGCGGCAGGGGACGAGTTCGACGTTGAGGGGGAATGGATGGCGCTGGTGGATGTCACACACAGGGACGAAACCACACGTTTCGCCTACACCTGGGACATCACCGACGACGCCTCTGTCCTGGAAACCGTGCCACCCCGCACCCAGCACTGGGTCGCGCTAGGGGCGGTTATCCTGGCGTTGGGCTGGGTCGTTTATCCATCGTACACGGCGTTCAACGAGCGCATGAACTTCAGCACCCTGACGAGTGCCATCATTGTTATTACAACGGTGGCGACCGTCGTCATTGTGGTGGTCGGCTTTCGATACATTGGAACATTAGAGGCACAAAACGCCGCCCTACTGAATCCCCCCCCACGCCAGGTAAATCCCGTTCTGCCGGATGCAGATTCGCTGGCACGCGGCGCAGCGCTCTACACGGAAAACTGTGGCTGGGACCAGGACAGCCGGGTATTCGCATCATTGCAGGAGCGGCTACCGCGCACCCGCGACGACGAACTATATCTGATCGTGCAGGAGGGGTGGCGCGAACTCCCCCTCTGCGGTACATCTGGTGAAATGACCTGGGACGTTGTGAACTATGTGCGGACGTTCGAGCCGCGTTAAGCCTCGACCTTCCGCATCTGGCGCACCGTGAGCACCAGCAACACCGCGCTGATCGCCAGGTAGATTATACTAAAGCTAATCCATGGGGACACTACCGGGACCTGCGAGCCATTCGTCAACGTGACGGTGGTGAAACCAATCACCTGTCGCTCGACAAGCAACGTTTGTGCCTCCAGCGCAGTTGCCACCGGGTTCATGCTGGTGAACACCTGCCCGGCGTAGGCCAACGCCGCATCTAGTAGCGGCGAGTTCGCACCAACCGCGTTGCCTGCCAGCCGAATAATCAAACCCAGCAGTAGCGGAATCCCAAAGGCCCCGACGAGCGAAACCGTGTAGGTCTGAATACTGGCAGCGAGGGTGCGCGGGGCCACGGCGCTGAAGTAGAGGCCGATGGTTCCCAATGTGATAGCCGTTACCGCAAGAATCACGAAAGCAATGGCGACCTCTGCCTGGCTTACCCCACCGAACAGAAACGCGAGACTCTGTAGCGGGATGGCGGCGAGGAGCAGCAACAACACATAGCTGAGGGCGCTCTCCAGCTTGCCGACCACAAATGATGGACTGGCTAGCAGTGTTGTCTTGAGGAGGTCATAAGTTTGACGCTCACGCTCGCCGGTGATGGCCCCAGACGTGAACGCGGGCGCGATGAAGATAATCAGCAGCATCTCCACGCCGACCACGCCCGTAAACAGCAGGCGTCCGGCGGCACCCGCTGCCGCGCTAGATAAGTTGTCGTTGAACGTGGTGAACGTCAGGTAGATAATCGCCATGAATGCGCTCATCAGGCTGAGGTAGACCGTCAGCACAATGAACGCCCGCATCCCGCGCATCCGTCCACGCAGTTCCTTCACCATGACGGGGTTCGGGCGGTAAGCACGCGGGTCACGGATTGTAATTGCCCCGGCAATCAACAATGGAAGCGCCGTCAGCAACGCAGGGGTAAAGCCGTAGGTAAAGGCCAGCGCTCCGTTCACGATGAACAAGACCCAAACCGCCCCAAAGCCCCACACCTCACGCGCCATCAACCCCACCATGACCACCAGTAGCGCCGCCGCATTAATCGTAAGTAGCAGCATGACAAAGGCGAGGGCTTGGTCGTTGCCACCAGCAAAGCGAAAGAACAACGCCGTTTTCAATGTGGGGAGCAGGGCCGTCCCCATGGAAGATAGCAACGCCGTTACGAGCAACCCCGCAAACGCTACCGCATTCAGCACCGCGCCCCACCGCAGGATACCCGCCGCCCACATGATCCGCGCCTCGCGTGGACTTAGCGCGTCCTCTGGCGCGGCGACCATCTCTGGGGCCGCTTCGTCTGCACGGTGGTCATCCTGCTTGGGTGTCTTTTCGTCTGCTACCATCGCCCTAATATCCCGTGATATATCGCTGTCAACTTGGCCCATTATACCGGATTTGTAGACACGGCTAGGTGAGGGTTACTTCAAAAAGAAGGACGCCGAGATAAACGCGACATAGGTCACGAGGAAAAAGCCGGACTCTATCCGGTTGAGGATGCGGTCCAGCGCAAAGGGCACCACCAACAACGAGAAGGCCAGCATCAGCGGGTAGTCGAACGAGATCACGCCGAAGGTGTAGGGCGAAAAGGTACCGGGATCATTGACGGGAATCGGGCTAATCACACTCGTTGTCCCCAGGATAAGCAACAAGTTCGCGATGTTGGAGCCAACCACATTGCCGACAGCAATGTCGCTCTGCCTGCGCAAGGCGGCGATGAGCGACGCCGCAAGTTCGGGGAGGGAGGTGCCAAACGCAATCAGCGTCAAGCCGATGACCACCTCTGGCACCCCGAAAGCCTCAGCGATCGTGGTTGCGCCGCGCACGGTGAGTTCCGCGCCGACCAGCAAAACAGCAATCCCCAGCAGCAACCGCCCCCACTCCAGCGGCAGGTTAACCTCAGACGTATCCCCCCCTCTGCTCGCGATCAGATCATCGGCCTTTTGTTCGTCGGTGCGCCGTAGCGTGATGATGATCATCGTCGCATTAAAGATGACAAACCCAACCAGCAGAATAACGCCGTCAAAGCGACCAATCAGTTGGTCAGCAAGGAGCAGGTAGCCGAGCAACGTAACCCCAATCATGATCGGAATTTCACGGCGCACGAGGATGGCTTTCACGGTGATGGGAAGCACCAAGCCCGTTAGCCCAAGGATGAGGCCGATATTGGCAATGTTCGAGCCGATCACATTGCCCAGCGCCAGGCCACTGGCCCCAGACAGCGCCGCCCGCACACTCACAATGAGTTCTGGGGCAGACGTGCCGAACGCAACCACTGTCAGGCCAATAACGAGCGGGGGTAATCCCAGTGTTCGAGCGATCTTTGAGGCGGCCTCAACCAACCAGTTTCCACCCAAGAACAAACCACCCAGGCCAATTGCAATCATCCCCAGGTTCAGCATCATTGTCATTGAAACAGCCTCTCATTGTCGATGATAACGCAGGATTATCTTGCTCAACCATCACCAGGATAGATGAGGGATTAGGTACATAAGGGAAAGATTGTAACGTATATCACAGGGAAACGCGCATGTTTTGCTACGATCCACTCAATTTCTTAAGGGACATCTCCGCCGTTTGGCGGATACGCTCATCAGGGTCATCCAACAGCGTCCGTAGGGGTTCAATCGCTTGCTTATCGCGCAGGCGGCCCAGCGCACGCGCCGCCTGCCGCCGGACGTAGACGCTGTCGTCCTTCAGGGCACGGGTCAGGTAAGGGATCGCCCGTTGATCGCTCACCCAGCGCATAACCATCGCTGCCAGTTCACGCGTCTCGCTGGTATCCGCCTCGACCATCAACTCGCCCACGGCCACACACGCCGCCCCGCCAATCTGGACCAGTGCGCCGGAAGCCTCGCGCCGGATCACCTCGTTGCTGTCGCGCAACAACACCGCGAGCGATTGTGCGGCCTCATCCCCACCGAGGTTCTGCACCGCTTTGATCGCCAAAGTACGAACCTGCTCGTTCTCGTCATGGAGCGCCTGTGCCATCAATGGCAGTGTGGACCGTTCCCCGATAACCCCTAGGCCCCACACCGCGTTACAGCGCACCCAGGCGTTTTCGTCCTGTAGCGCCGTGACCAATGCCGGGACAGCCCGTGTGTCTCGTGTGCGCCCTAGCGCCCCGGTAACAGCCTGCCGCACAAGTTCATCACTGTGTTCCAGGGCGACCAACAACGCAGGCACCGCATGTTCGTTGCTCACCTCACCAAGCGCCGTTAACACATACGACCGTAGCGCGGGGTCTTCGGCATCGACCAACCGCAACAAATGCTCGACAGCCTTCGAGCCACCAATGCGCCCCAAAACGAGCGCCGCCCGAAACCGTTGTTTCGTGGGGCGGTCTTCAGCCTCTAACGCAGTTAACAGAGCGGGTACAACAGCTTCCCCTCGTTTAACTAAAGCATCAGTAGCAGCAATGTAAATATTGTCATCTGGGTGGGTCAGTTGTTGAATTTCGGTCTCAACCAAGGATTGATCCGCCATGTGTTTTTTCTCTCACGGCTCGGTTAACTTAACGTAACACGATTGTAGCAGAGGTGAGAAAAATACGCTTGAGCGATTTACCAGCAGAACTCTTCACATAACTCTTGTGAATTTACTACCCACCTTTCACAGGCTTTTTGTGATACCACACAGGTTATAGAGAGCCTGCGGCACACCCCGGTTCGGTTAGTGTGTTCCGCGTATGGGCCACCCTGCTTCGCAGGGTACCTATCCCGCCCGGCGTTCGGCTCACTTTCCTCCCAAGTGAGGAGTGCCCGACCGGAGCTTGCAAAGCCGGGGATACCTGTGGGCGGCGCAGCCAGCGTGCTACGGCACAACGCCCCCGGACCCACATCAACGGGCCTTCCCTTCCAATAAGGTGCCGTGCAATGTCCGCCGGGTGGGATATTCAACTCGGAGGTCCAGGCAGAACGCGAGGGACGCGCCGAACCGTCCGCGCACGGCATGAGGTGGCAGCGGCACGCGCACGGGCAAACACCGCCAAGATCATACAGGAGAACCCGAACATCCAACGGATGCAGGAGTTAGGGGCGCTAGTGAAGATCGCCGGGCGCAACGGGAGTCTGGTCCTGCTACCCGCCTTTGGCGATTTGCTGGCGTGAATGGGACAAAGTGGCACTGTACCGATGCTTCTATTTTGGGACGAGGCGTACATTACTGCACCATGCCCACACGAGCGGCTTCGGCGTAGGCGCGTAGGTCGGGTTCCAGGTTGGGGTTGGCATCGAGGAAAGCATCAATCATCGCTGCAACGTGCTGTGGATAGGCGTGTTGCCAGTGGCCTAGCCCGTGGAGGGCAGCCTCCTGGCAGGCGATGTGATCTAGGGCGAGGGTGCGGCCCATAACATCGAAGCAGGGAGCAACGAGACTGAGCATGGCCTGATGTTCTGACGGAAAACCCGACTCTTCCGGTAGCTGGTTGGGATGTGCGGGGTAGAGACAAATGACATCCCACCACATGTAGCAGGACATGTTCAGCGGATTATCACTCGGTGCTGTCATCTGCGATCCTAACTTGCGGTCGCAACGGACGGCGTAGAGCTTCTCGTATACCGTGGCGAAGGACTGTACAGCGGCGACCCGATTCTGCACAGGCAGCAGCGGGTCTGTGAGCGCGTGCATGTAATTGGAACAGGCGGAACTGGTGAGGTAGTTCAAGCCCTGTTCGAGTTGGGCGTCGGTGTAGGGTTGGGCGACCTGTTCAATCTCGTTGAAGGTGCGGGTGATATAGGTGACGGCTTGTAGCGGCGTGAGTTCATCGAGGTGAGGCGCGTCGTCCTGCCACCACCATTTAAACCACGGTTGCGGCCTCATCAAGTGGGCGACCTCGGCGTATTTCACCTCGCCCGCGCTGAGTTTGCGCCCGGCCTCAGCCATATCGCGCTCGTGTTGCTCCTTTACATCGTCGGCGACAGGCGGGGGTAAGGGGTGGTCGAAAATGTGGCGGGTCCACTGATCGAAGGTGGTCATGGGGGTTTGTCCTCATAGTTCAGGGCGGGTACGCGACCCGCCCCTACTTCTACGAATGGGGTGGGTTAAAAGCCGGAGAGATGGCTGAGGTCAGCGCGGCCCGTTGCCATGAAGCTGATGCGCTGCAACAGGGCAAGGCGGTTACGCTTGACGGCGTCGTCCTCGGCCATGACCAGCACGTCATCGAAGAAGTGCGTCACGGCGGGGAGCATCGGGGCGAAGGCGCTCAGGAAGGCGTCTACGTTGCTATCCGCGTCTAACTTGGCGGCGGCCTCCTCATAAGCGGAGAACAATAGCTTCTCGGCCTCCTCGGAGAGCAGAGATTCATCAACGGATTGCTGGGTTTCGAGGTCGCGTGTGATGCGAACGCAACGGGCGAAACCATCGAGGATGTTTTCCCAGTCGTCGCGGCTTACCCACTCACGTAGTTCGGCGATCCCGGCGAGGGTGCGGGTAGGGTTGTGGGCCTGTTCTGCGAGGACGGCCTGGACGACATCATGCGGCCAGTCCTGTTCAAGCAGCCACACCTCCAAACGACCGCGCACAAAGTCCATGACGGCCTGACGTTGGTCCGCAGTCACGTCGATAGGCTGGGCGGCGGCGGCAATGTTCAGCAGGTCGCGGATGCTCACATCGAGTTTGTGGTGGGTGAGCAACTGCACCATACCGAGCGCGGCACGGCGTAGGCCGAAGGGGTCCGCGCTGCCCTTGGGAGCCATCCCTGCGCCGAACAAGCCCGCGAGCGTATCCATGCGGTCGGTGATGCCGAGGAGCGTTCCGGGGATGTGCTTGGGCATCTGATCATCGGCGAAGCGGGGCAACCAGTGTTCGAAGATCGCCAGGGAAACGTCTTCGGGGTAGCCCTCACGGAGGGCGTATTCTGCACCCATAACGCCCTGGAGTGAGGTCATTTCGACAACCATCTGCGTTGCAAGGTCCGCTTTGGCGATTTGCCCGGCACGGGTAGCGACGGCAATCTCGGTGGCATCTATGCCGAGTTGCTCGCCAATGGCACCCACCAGCCCGGCGACACGCTCGTTTTTCGCCAGCATAGAGCCGATTCTCTCGTGGAAGGTGAGGGTGCTAAGGCGTGGTAGGAAGTCCGCAAGGGGCTTTTTGCGGTCCTCCTCAAAGAAGAATTGCGCATCGGCGTAACGGGCGCGGAGCACCTGTTCGTTGCCGTGGCGGACCTTGTCGATATGGGCCTTGTCGCCGTTGCGGATGGCGATGAAGTAGGGCATCAAGTTGCCGTTGGTGTCCACAATGGCGAAGTAGCGTTGGTGTTTGCGCATAACGGTAATGAGCACCTGACGGGGAAGCTCAAGGGACTCCTTGCCAAAGGCCCCCATAAAAGCCGTCGGCGCTTCGACGAGGTTCGTTACCTCGTCTAGTAGGCTGTCGTCGCGGAGGACGAGGCCGTTAATGCGCTGGGCGAGGCCCTGGGCCTGGCGCAGAATGTTGTCCTGGCGCTGGTCGCGGTCCAAGATGACCCCTTGGGTTTTGAGGGCTTCACCGTACTCCTGAAAGCTCGTCACGGTGATTTCTGGGGAACCGTAGGGGCGAATACCCTTGGTGAAGTCGTTGCTAGCAACCCCGGCATAGGTAAATGGGATCACACAGTCGCCGTGAAGGGCGAGAATCCAGCGGAGGGGACGGCTAAAGCCGACATTGGTTGCGTTCCAGCGCATGTTTTTGCCGAACTTGATGTCTGCTAGGAGGCTGGGCAGTGTCTCGGACAGGACTTCGACGGCGGGGCGTCCGGCCTCGAACACATCGGCGACGACGTAGCGGCCCCCGTCTACCTCTTCGACGCGCAGGTCCTCAACGTTGACGCCCTTACCACGGGCAAAGCCCTGGGCGGCCTTGGTCGGTTCGCCGTCCTTGAAGGCGCGGGCGGCGGGCGGTCCCTTGACAGTATCCTGGGCATCTAGCTGGTTGACGGCAAGGTTTCGCACAGCAATCACCAGGCGGCGTGGGGTGGCGTAGGTGCGAACGCCGTCGTGCTTGAGGCGCAGGTCGTCTAGCAACCTGGTCATGAGGGGTTCAAGCTGGCTAAGGGCGTTATCAACCTCATGGGACGGCAATTCCTCCACACCCAGTTCGAGCAGCATGTCGGCGGGGGTATCCAGCGGTGCGGGTATCTCGGCGGCAGTACCCAGCGCGGGTGCGGCCCACAGCGGGTTCATCTTTTCTAGCGGATACTCCATCTCTTGACGTTGCGCCACGACAGCGGCGGCAATATCACGGGTCATGTCGCGCATACGGCGGAAGAACTTGGCGCGTTCGGTCACACCGATGGCCCCGCGTGTGTCTAGCACGTTAAAGACGTGGCTACACTTGAGGACGTAATCGTAGGCGGGGATGAGCAGGTTGGCGGCTAGTGCGCGGCGGTATTCGGCCTCATACGTGTCGTATTCGGCCTTCAGTCCGTCAATGTCGGCCACTTCAAAGTAGTATTTGGAGTGTTCAAATTCCTGGCGGAGGAAGATATCGCTGTAGAGCAGGTCCGCATCACCACCGCGCAGGTATTGGATGTCCCAGGCGGCGTCTTTCCCCTGCAAGGCGAGGACGATACGTTCCAGGCCGTAGGTGATCTCGACGGAGACGGGGGCAAGCTCAATGCCGCCAGCCTGCTGGAAGTAGGTGAACTGCGTGATCTCCTGGCCGTCCAGCCAGACCTCCCAACCGAGGCCCCACGCGCCGAGCGCAGGGCTTTCCCAGTTGTCCTCCACGAAACGAATATCGTGCTCGCGGGGGTTAAGGCCGATAGCCTCTAAGCTGGAAAGGTAAAGTTCCTGCGGGTCGCCGGGGTCCGGCTTGAGGATCACTTGATATTGGGTGTGCATCTGGAGGCGGTTAGGGTTTTCGCCGTAGCGCCCATCGTCTGGGCGGACGGATGGTTCGACGTAGGCGACGCGCCACGGCTCCGGGCCGAGGACCCGCAGGAGGGTCGCTGGATTGCCTGTGCCTGCGCCAACCTGGACATTATAGGGCCGCCACAGGACGCAGCCCTGGGCCTCCCAATACTCGTGCAGCTTCATAATCACCTGCTGGAAGGTGAGGGTATTCTCGCTCATGCGTTGCTCTTTCGTTCTAGTGCGTCGGTCGCGGTCAAAATCGTGGTGTATTATAGGGGCGGATAGTGAGATAAACGAGTGATAGCCTGCCAATGACCGCACAAAACCCGTATCCCAGCGTGAACGCGCATTTGGACAGTTACCTGCAACAGCACCCAGGCTAGAAGGGCTTTCACAACGGCCTCGCCAACGCGCTACCCCGGCACCTGACGGCGAACTTGCCATGTGATGAGACGTTTGCGTTATTAGGGAT
>CAYWZS010000093.1:0-17004 GCA_964462905.1 uncultured Anaerolineaceae bacterium | reverse complement strand
CGCTTGCGTTCGGCGTTACCTGTGGACTCACACGGAATTTGTGCAGTCCCCATCTCAAACCGGACATACGCCTATTTCAGCAACTCGTTAACATGGCCTCGTGGATCTTTTATGCTACGCAGCCTAAAATGGATAAAGTCGAGTCCAATTCAAGTAGGCACATAGCGCGATTCAAGCCGTTTCGAATCGCCTGCGCTAGTGTTGGCCGTCTACGGCACTGCTATGCTCTATTCACGTCCTGCCTGTCCTCTTATAATCCCCACCAACCCGATCACAACCGAGATACCACATGCCCCGAATCCGCTATCTCACCCCGCTGGTACTGGTGCTAACCGTCGCCACCTGGACGCGCCTCAGCTACCCCGGCGTGAACGCCTTCGCCTTCGACGAAGCACGACTCTCGCTGATTGCACTCAGCATGGGGCGCGATGGACAGTTCACAACGGTTGGGATGCCGTCCAGCGCCGGGACGCCCAACATGCCCGCCGCCGCCTGGCTCTTTGCGCTCCCCTATGCTCTCAGCGCGGACCCGCTGGTACCGACGTTATTCGTGGGGATTGTCGGCGTGCTGGCGGTCGGTGGGGTGTGGTGGCTGGCGCGTCCGTGGGGAGCCGCCGCCGCGACTGTCGCCGGGGTTGTGCTGGCGGCGCACCCCTTCGCCGTGCTGTACGGGCGTAGCATCTGGGCGCAAAACCTTCTCATCCCACTGGCGGTCGTGTGGACGGTTGCGGCCCACCACGTAGCGACGACGGCGCGGCGACGTTGGGCGCTGGGAATCGCTGCGTTTCTGAGCGGATTCGGGTTACAGGTCCACTTTGCAGGCGCGGCGCTGGCGCTGGCCGGGGCCTATGCGTTTTTTCGTTGGCGCTGGTGGCGGGACCCGCTTCCAGTGCTCATGGGCGGCGGATTGGCGGTGTTGTGCGCGTTGCCATTTGCGCTGACGCCCGGCACAGTAGCGGGGCTGCTCAATGCGGCAGGCGGTGATCCAACGGTTGACCTGGCGGCATGGCACAACCTAACGCGGCTGTTGGCGAGCCACGACTGGGCCTATCTCACCCACGGCGACACCGACCTCCCCTTGACACGCCTCACACGCGGGACGCTCAACGCGGGGCTAGGGGTGCTGTTGGGGATGGGCATCGTACTCGCTGGCGCATTCGGCGCGGCGGCCTGGTTACGCCTGCCGGATACCCGCCCAGCCCTATCCCCAGCCGACAACGCGACAAACACGGCTCCCGCCCTGCTGGAACTTGCGCTGGTGTTACTGGTCGCCGCCCCACTGACCTTCACCTACCACAGCACGCCCGTCTTTCTACACTATCTACTGCCGTCGTTGCCTGCGGGGGCGCTGTTGCTCGGTTGGTTGGCAGCGGATACCCGCCCACGCCTCCTACGCAACCTCACATTGGCTGTCGCGCTGGTGCTGGCGTTCGTTTGGACCGGGAGCCTATCGCGCTCGCTGGCCTACGCCGGAACCCAGCATACGCCCAACGGCCTGCCAGAACCACTCCACACCTTGCGGCATGTCGCAACCTCTACCGACGCCAAGCGCCCAGTGTTGTTCTTCACCCACGGCGACGACCCACTCACGCAGGGCGAGCCGTCGATTTTCCGGGCGCTGTGGTGGGAGCGTGGCGGCGATGCACGCATTCTGGACGGGCGCAGTCTGCTGGTACTGCCGGACGACCCCGCAACACTACTGTTCACGGAACGTGCGTTCCAGGCCTGGGAGGAAGCCCGGGAGAGCGACCTACTCACCGACGCCGCGCAAGTGCCGCGCCGTGCCGGGATTGCCCCATTCGAGCGTGTTCACTATGACGGCGAGGCGCTCCCGGCGGGGTTTACCCTGCTGGATGCGCCGATTCCGTTTGCGAGTGGGGCTGTCCTGCGTGGGTGGCGCGTCTACACGATTGGGCCGCGTACCCGCGTTAGCACGCTATGGGCGGCACCCGGCTCCCTGGACGCCACCACCCAACAGTTCCACCACCTGCGCCCGGAAGTTACCACAAACGACACCCCACCCATCTTCGTCTCGGATGTGTCTGTGCGCGGTCAGACGTGGCGCGAGGGAGACATGGTCATTGTCATGGCGGACTTCTTCGACCTGGACCCATCAACGGCCTATCAGTTGACGGTGGGCCACTACACCCTGCCGGACCTCACCCGCTTGCAGACAGCAGACGGGCGTGATGCGGTCCCCCTGGGCACATTCACACCACCGCCCTCGCGTTAGGCGCATTGCCGCGCACCTTGAAACCGTGCTAAGATGATTAATGAAACGCACTGCCAACCTTCCCCGCTGGAGACCTCATGCGCCGACCAACCCTCATGCTTGTTGTGGTCCTGCTCTTATCTGTATCGGCAACGCCCTGGGTCCATGCTCAAGCCGAGTGTGAATCTCAAACCTTTCAAACCGTGCTCTCTCGCGTAGGCAATGCCTGCGCGGACCTCGAAAGAAATAGCGTGTGCTACGGCAACAACGCCGTGAACGTGGCCTTTTGGACAGACGACGAACAACCGCAGTTCGCCGCCCCCGGCGACCTCGTCCCCACCGAGATTGTCGAGCGCATCGAAACCAGCCGCTATATCGCCGACCAGGACTTGTGGGGGGTCGCGCTCATGCGAATCCAGGCGAACATCCCCAACACCCTACCCGGCCAGGCGGTCACATTCCTGCTGATGGGCGATGTTGAGGTGGCAAATGACGTGACCCCGGAGGCCGTCGCTGCCCCGGTGGACCCCATCCCAGCGGTGACACGAGCGCCGTCTAACCTACGCAGCGCCCCCACCACCAACGCGCTCGTGCGCCGGAGCGTGAACGCAGGAACGCCCCTCGCCCTGATTGGCCGCAGCAGCGGCGGCCTGTGGTATGAGATCGAGACGGCGGACGGCCTGCCGACATGGGTCTTTGCCGAACTCGTGGAACCCGCCGCCCCGGTGGGGCCGCTTCCAGTCACCGGGGGGCCGGGGGTGCCCCCGCGCTATGGGCCAATGCAGGCTTTCTACTTCACCGCCGGGATTGGCAACCCACAGTGTCGTGAGGCCCCAGAGGCGATGGTCGTCCAAAGCCCAGACGGGTACACCGTGCGCCTGACCATCAACAACCTAGACATCACGCTTGGGTCTACAATCGTTGTTATCCAATCAGAGACCACAAATGGGCGTCCAGTTTTGGGCCTGTTGCTGGTGGACGGCACGTTAACCGTCCAGGCAGGCGGGCGCATCGTGACGGCGACGGCCTTCGCAGACGAAGCGCCAGGCACGCCCCAGGTGCTTGCCCTCGAAACAGACGCCGACGGGCGCGTGTTGCCGGGTGCAGAACTGTTACCCGCAGACATGCTGGACATGGATGATATTCTAGCGCGGCTTGGCAATATCGCGGATGTGCTGGCAGGGGACAACGGCCTAGAGATCGCACTGGCAGGGAACTTAACCACGGAAACGCTCACCACACTGGACCTGACCGTGGTAGAACAGCCGCAGGTCCTCTTGATGGCAGAACCCAACCCCACCATCCCGCCCTCCGACATTGCCCCCCCCACCTTCTCCAACCTGGACCCGCCAGCCAGTAGCGGCGGCGGTGGGAGCAGCAGCAGTGATGGATACGGGTACGGCTCATGGCTGCCAAACGATAACCTGACGATCCGCCAGACGGACGCCGCCAGCCATCAGCGCGGGCAGTTGATGGGTATGGGTATGCTACTCGTGGTGGGAATGATCGGGGTATTCAGCATCTTTGAGGGCCGCCGCCCCCGCGATGATGCGTGAGCTTATCCGTCAACGGCAGATCACACTTGGGCTGTTCGTCGCGATGTTGCTACTCTATGGGGCCGCAACCGAACCTAGCGTTGCCGGGTGGGACAGCGCGGAACTGACGCTCGGTGTTCACACGCAGGGGATCGTCCACGCAACGGGCTATCCCCTATATTTGTTATTGGCGGGGGCGTTCGCGTGGTTTGTGCCGGGGGAACCCGCCCTTGGTGTGAACCTGTTCTCCGCGTTGATGGGGGCGTTTACGGTGGCGCTCGTCTATCGCTTGGCGCGGGGCTATACCACGTCCGACTGGAGCGCAGTGTTGGCGGCGGTTGCGTTTGGGGTTGGCTATGTGATGTGGGGCCACGCAACCGTCGCCGAGGTCTACACGTTACACACCGCGCTGGTCGCCGGGTTCTTGCTTGCCTACGACCGCCGGGCGCTGTGGACGGCCTACGCGCTGGCCGGGTTGATGGCCGCGCATCATCTGGCGGGTGGGCTGGTGGCGGTGGTGGTGCTGCCTGCATTGCTGTGGGCGGACCGGCAACCCGTTAAGCATCTGCTGGGGGCCGCCCTCGCCGGGTGGGGGGCGCTGGTGTTTTACACCTACCTCGGCTGGCGTGACCTTCAATCACCCGCCTTTGACCTGCTGGCAGGCACCTTTGACCGTGCACTGTGGCGTCCGGCGGATATACTGTGGATGGTGCGCGGCGGTATGTTCGAGGATGCGATGTTCGCCTACGGGCCGCTGGCCTGGGCAACAGAGTGGGGGACATTCATCGTCGAACTGGCGCTGAACACGGTCGGCGTGGGTTTGTTGCTGGGCGTGGTTGGGGTCGCAGCCCTGTGGCGTGTGCGGCGTGTGCTGGCGGTGGTGTTGTTAGGTGTGGCGTTGCTACAGGCGGCCTTCTTCACAAGCTACAACGTGTTCGACAAGTGGCAGATGTTCCACACGGTCTACCTCGTGTGGGCGGTGTTTGTGGCGGTAGGGAGTGAGGCACTGGCCGCCCGTTACGGTGTGCGGGTCGTGGCGACAGTATTGGTGCTGGCAATTGGCGTGCAGGTGGCGCTCAACTGGCCGAGGAACCGGGGGCTTGTGGCCGCCGAGACACTGGCGAACCTGGAACGGGTTCCCGCCGACACGGTGCTGATTGGCCCGTGGACCACGATCCGCCCAGCCGAGTACAAGCAGTTTATCGACAATACCCGCCCCGATGTAACACTCATCGACTACGCGCTGTTGGGGTTGGGCCGCCGCGAGAACCCGTCCATCCCCACGCTGACGGCACTCGTCGCAGAACAGGTGTTGTGTAGCGGGCGGCCTGTGGTCGTGATTGCCCCACTGGATGAGGTGCGGGAGACGTTCGCGTTAGAAGAACTCCGTCCCACCGTATTCGCTGTAGTCGGCTCCCCCCGTCCTCCGGCTGCCGACTGCGCCAATGGCCCAGACCCACGGCGCTACGACCGCTGATTAGCCCTGAACGTTTGCAAATGTTTACGCTCCCCACAACGTCAGCACCGCCGCTTTGCAGTAAAATAGGTTTATGACGACCCAAAAACACACCCCCTTTACTGAACTGTTCCCCGTACAGGTGGCGGCGCTCCCGGCGCTCCACGCCTACAGCCCCCCCACGCGAGATGACGCCAACGCCCGGTTTGCCGCTCGCATGGCGCGGACGCACGGCGGACGCTGGGCGTTTGTGGGCAACAAGCTGTTGACGGACACTCCCGCGCCGAAGGATGCCGGGTTGGAGAAAGAGAAGCGTTACCAACCGAAACCCACCGCCCTTGCGGATTATCTGATTTGGGCGTTGGTGCCACCGCTCGCGGATAACCTCTACACCGCGCTGCAAACCCCGCTGAATGGCAACTTTCGCGTGTTGCAGCGGCCCGTCTTACGCTCGTGGGTGGTGAACGATGCCCCGGCGATCTCAATCGGGATCGCGCACTCATTGATCTACGCGCAGACCCTCGCGGACTACGCCCGGACCATCCCCGATGTGCGCGGCCTCGTCAAAATGACCGTCATCAGCCGTGCGCCGCTGTTCGACTATCGGCTGGTGCAGGGTTTCGTGGCGGATGTCGTTGGCACGGTGAAGGACCACCGCACGGAGCTAGAACGCTTCGCAACGACCAAGGCCGCGCTCAAGCGGGTAGGTAACGCACCGGACGACGAACCTGTCGTGCAGATGATGACGCCCTTTGGGGCCTACCGCTACGCCGCGAGTTCGCTGCACATCACGCTCACGCCCAAGGACTACGCCCGGCTGCGCGTCAACGCCGCCGACGCAAACAAAGCAGCCTACCAGGACATCGGTGAACGGGCGCGAGGGGTGGCGGCGGCCTCGGCGGTCCTCAAGGCAATGGACTATATCGGCGACGCGTTCCGGGCGGACAAGCAGCCAAAGTCCTTTCTTGGCGCGTCCAATTTGAGCTTTAGCGCCCAGATCATGTTGGGGGACCGGGTGCCGCGTCCCTATGCGCCGCGCAAGTTGTGGGCGCAGTTGCAGAAGGTGGGGCCGTTCGGGGTTCGTGACGACGTGCCGCCGTTGCGCGTCGGTGTGCTGAGTGGGTTGGGCCAGCAGCCCCCGGACGGCCACGCCGACAAGCTGTTAGACGCAGCGCGGGCGCTGGGTATCCCGGTGGCGGACGTGCAGACGGTGGTCGTGGCGGGGCTATCCGAACGGGAGACAAGCACCGCCCTGGGCCAGTTCGAGAACATCAACACGCTGTTGGCCTTCATCGCGGGGCGTCCGCCGAGCGGCTACAGCACCGCCGACGACTGGCGGGCGTTCCTCAACGTGAAACGGGCGGCGCTTGCCGGGAACGGCTATTCGCTGTGCCTGTGGGAGTCCGACCTTAAAGCACCACCCCAGGAGAACGCGCTGGCCTTCGCCGCGATGCTGGGACACACGCCGTTTGCGCTGGGCGAGCCGCTAACGTTTGTGGATGCGGTCGTGGGCCTCACCCACACGCCGGACGGCACGCTGGCCCAGGTTTATCACGGGAACGGCGCGTTTGTCGGCTACATTCTCAGTCCCGGCGAGGCGGACGCCGCCAAACTACTGCCGGAGACGTTCTTCAAGGACACGCGGGTGCTCGTCCAAGCGCCGGACACGCTGCCAAGTGTGCTCCGGGCGGCGCTCACGTCACAAGCCAAGACGATTGACGCGACCTTGCGTTTTGCCATGATTGGCGCGGGGGCCAACCCCAACTTGTACGCCTTCACCGGGAAAACGGTCACACAGCCGCCCACCGGGACCGCCTTTAAGCTGTCGGGGACGGAGGCACTACTTGCCTCGGCACGTCCAGCGCACCCCAAAGCGCCTGTGAACCCGCTCCGGGTAGAGATGGCGCACGGGCAACCGGTCGAGGAGGGGCTACGGGCGGCGTTGGCGATGAACACGCTGCATCCGAACACGCGCAAGCCCCGGCTCCCAGTACACATGCACAGCGGCGATGCCGTCAAACAACTGTTGGCGGCGCGGATTCGTCCAGCGGCAGACGAGGGCGCGTTTATGTGGTGGATGTAAACGCACCACCGTCCCCAGTCGGCGTGAACGGTGGTGTTGCGACGGTTTGCGGCGCTAGTGGATGATTACGCATCTAGCAAGCTGTAGGCGGACGATGCGTACTCCTGCGCTGTCCCCTTAACCGGGCGCATCTCAACATCATTCGCGACGGCCTGCATCCGCCCGGATGTGATCGACTGCTTGAGGTCCAGCACCTCGCGGTCGGTGGGGTCACGGGTGAGCGCGTCGTTGACCAGCATATCGGCAATATCGAGGTGCATCGGGCTGGTGGAGAGTATCCGCGCCAGGTCCACGATATTGCTCACGATGTTCTCACGCTCGTCGTTGACGTAGGCCAGATGTAACGCCTGCCGATAGCGCAAGACCGCATCACCCAGGTTATTCGCCGCCTTCGCCGCATAACCGAGGTTACTCAGTTGCAGCGCCTCCTCCTTCTTGTCGCCCACCTCACGGGCAATGTAGAGCGCGGACGTGTGGAAGTTGGTGGCCTCCGCCCAGCGTTCCAGTTCGCCGTAGGCCGTCCCCAAACCACCCAGAATACGGCCCTCACAGTCACGCTTGCCGAGTGCCTTGCACAGTTCTAACCCCGCCTCCCACGTCTTGATGGCGGTTTCGGCGTCGTCGTCGTCTAATTGCGCGAAGCCGAGCTTCATCTGGGCGCTGGCCTGCTTGTCCTTGTCGTCCTGCTTGGTGGCGATGTCCAGCGCGTGCGAGTAGGCGACGATAGCATCAATGCTCTCACCCAGCAGTTGACGGGCGTCCCCCTGGAGGATCAAGAACTCGGTGTGGGCGTTGGCGTCCGCTAGCTCCTCAGCGAGGCGGCTCCCCTGCGTGGCATGGAGTAAGGCAGCCTGTGGGCTTTCCAGCGAAACCATCAACCGCGCCAGCTTCAGCCGTGTCGCCATGATCTGCTCGTCGTCGTCGTCGTCCTCATAGTTCAGCAGCAGCTCGTTGTAGACGGCCAGCGCCTCGTCGCCCTTACCACTGCTCACAAGCAACGCGCCTAGCTTCTCCTGTAGCTCCAACTCGCGCTCACTGTCGCCAGCGCCACGCGCATCCATCACGGCAACCCGAATGTTGTCCGGGTTGGTCATGTCCTCTGGGCTACTCATCATGTCCTCTGGGGACAACGCTTCATCCTCGTCCCGGTCGAAGTTGGCGTCATCCAGAAAGTCCGGGTCGTCCTCGTAGCCCTCGTCCTCATCGTCGAAAAGCTCCATGTCGTCCTCCGGCGCGGGGACCGCCGCCTCTGGCGGAAGTTCCGCGTTAGCGGGGAAGGCGCTCATGCCGGACGATCCGCTGTCCTGCAACTGCAACAACTCATAGAGATAGCCGCGCCCGCTGATGAAGCCCTCCGCCTGCGACAGCGCCACCACAATCTGCGAGGCCACGTCATTCTCGCCGTTCTCGGCGGCCCAGTGCGCGGTCGCGAGGAAGGTTTCCATTTCCACAGCGAGGCGGTCGTGGTCGTCATCGCTGCCCCCGCTGTACTGCTTGGCGTAGGCGACGACGGTGTCGCGAGCTTTTTCTTGCAATGGGCCCAAGCGCCCGGACGACGCCAGGAAGCGGCTGGCATACTCGTGGACTTCCGGGTGTAGGTCGTAGTAGGGGGAACCGTAACGGGTGTCCTGCTGCACATAGCCGGACGCCGCCAGAATCGTCATGACTTTCTTCACGGTGTCGCGCTGGGCACCACTGAGCATCGTCAGCATGTCTAGCGAGGCACTACCGTTAAATGTCGCCCCCAAGATGAGCAGCACACCCTGTAGCCCCTGTTGCAGGCGGCTAAACCCAACTTGCAGCGAGCGCCGCACGGGGTCCGTCTCGGTTGTGCCCTGGAGTGCCGCCAACAGTGCCGCCGCGTCCAGCTTTGCAATCCGGGCAGTCCCGGCGGCAACCAATACCGCCAACGGCAAATGCTCCAGCAGCGCCACAATCTCCGCCACCTCTGGCGTGCTCAACCCGGACTTCTCCGCGAACAGCGTGCTGGCGTCAGCAGGTTCCAATGCCGGGACTTCTACCGAGGTCCAGTCACCCTCAGCGCCGTCCGTGCTGATAACCATCACCGGAAGGCCAGGGGCTAGCTTGTTGACGAACTCACGAGAAGCGGGGAGCATAGGTGCGCCGTCTAGCACGACCAACGGCTTGTTCTGCGCCAGCAAGGTTGTCGCCGCGCCGATCATGGCAGTGGGGGTGCGGGTGTTGGCGAGTTCGAGGTCGCCATAGGCCCGGCCCACCCGCACGATCAACTGTGCCAGCGGATCACCGTCTACCCGCAACCACAGCGCCCCGCCGGGCTGTTGGGTGTAGGCGCTGGCGAGCGTGGCGGCAATGGCGGTCTTGCCGATACCCGCCCGCCCGTGCAACAGAACCGGGCGGTTCTGCTTGAGTTCGCCATAAACGGCTGCGAGCGTTTTGTCCCGCCCAACCAATTTCCCCGGCAACATTACCGGGAGGTCCCTGGCTTCGTGTGCGGCGGCTTCGTGATAGGTATGTTCTGCCATCGGAAGTCTGTCCAGTACGATTGTCTAAGCACTCATGAGCGCAGTATAACATCTCGTGTGGACGAACGGCAATTTAAGCTCTACGCACCTTATGCTAAACTAGGGTCACATTTTGACAGATGACCCCAGGAGAAAACCCGTGGCAGACATGCCCAAAACCTTACAAGACATCCTTGAGGACTTTTCGTTCATCGAGGACCGCCTAGAGCGCCAGGAGTACCTCATTCAACTGGCGGACGACTTCACCAAGGTACGTGTGCCAGAGCATATCGCCACCCAACCCTACCCGGAGGAAAACCACGTCCAACAGTGTGAGTCCGACGCCTATGTGTGGGCGGAAGAACAGGCCGACGGCACCCTAAAGTACTACTTTGACGTGCTGAACCCGCAGGGCTTGAGCGCAATGGCGATGTCTGTGATTCTAGACCAGGCACTTTCCGGCGCGTCGCTGGATGAAGTCGCGCAGGTTAACCCGGATGTGGTATTCAAAATATTTGGCAAGAATATCTCGATGGGGAAGGGACAGGGGTTGATGGGGATCGTAGCCATGGTCCAATATGAAGCCAAGAAGCGCCTGAGTTAGCACCATAACCACAACCCCGCAGCCTGCGGGGTTGTGGCATCACAGGGCATTTACCCCGCCAGCCGAAACTCAATCGGCGTCGCCTCTAGGTCCAGCATCACCAGGCCGCCGTCCGTCGGGACATAAAGCAGTTGGCGACTGTCGATCCACTCCAACGAGGAGGCCGAGGCTTCGTGAACCAGGTCCGCCTTTCCCTGCTGGAAGCGGAACACTAGCAAGGTGCCATCCGGCGCAGAGGCGCACAGGTGGCTACCATCCGGGGACCAGTGTAGCTTGTTGAACTGGCCCGTCACCACCTGGACGTAGCGTTCGCCGTTGGTGTGGCCCCCGTCCATCACATACGCCTGCACACCTTCCGGCGTGATGTAGGCGAGCTTGGCACGGTCTGGCGACCACAGGAATTGGCCGCTGTCGGACTGGGTAATTTGCGTCATCATGGTCTAAGTTCCTCGCATCCTGCCGTCACTGGCAGGGCTACTTGTACACACCCTATAGTATGGCACGCAGACACTGAAAACGTCTTAGAACGGTGTAAATAAGGGTAAAAAAACGGTTCGCTCATCCCATATTCACCCTGTTTGACCACTTATACGCAGCAACCAGCCCAAGCGTTGCAGCGTTGCTAAAAGTTGTTCCATCAGGGGCAAAGGCCAGTACATGTTCCCCGCTTGCCCATGGTATCATGGTTAACAACTCAAGACCGTTCTAGGACATACGCCATGCCCCAATTCATCCTCGCGTCCGGGTCGCCACGCCGCCAGAGTTTACTCCGTGGCCTGGAGATTGCGTTCAGCGTCGAAAAGCCCGATATTGACGAAACTCCCGCCGCCAACGAAACCCCAGAGGACTATGTTGCCCGCCTCAGCCAGGAGAAAGCGCACTATGTCGCACCCGGTAAAACCGGCGCGGTGTACATCCTCGCGGCAGACACCACCGTGATCCATGATGGGGAAATCCTCGGCAAACCGGGGGATGAGGACGAGGCCCGCCGGATGTTGCTGCGGCTGCGCGGTGTTGACCATCGCGTATGTACCGGGTTTACTGTCCTGCGGCTGGACGCCGGGGCTGTCGTGGACAGCCGCACGGAGATTGTATGTACTGCGGTAAAAATGCGCTTCTTCGCCGCGTCTGATATGGAGCGATGGATTGCAAGTGGGGCCGCCTTCGACAAAGCCGGGGGCTACGCCATTCAATCCAAGATATTTAACCCGGTTGATGAAATCGACGGCAGCTACAACAACGTGGTGGGCCTCCCCACGGAGCACCTGAGTGAAATTTTAGCCGAGATGGGCTGGACCGCCCCAAACGACAATAAAAGCAACGAGGAATGAGCATCACCATGAGCGAAAACAACAAACGCATTAGCACAGTTTGGATGTGGCAGGCAGATGAGACAACCTGGGGCGTCAACCTGGAGGCCGCTGACGGCCTGCTCGTTTGGCAGGAGGGGATGGCGGCCTTTGGCTGTGTTACCACCCCAGCAGGCCAACCGATCACGGACTTTATGGCGAATGGCCCGTCCCGTTACGCCTCGCCACCCGCAGATGTCGAGGCAGAAATTCGTGAGTCGATTCTTGCGTTAGGGCTGGCGGACGCCCCCGCCCACAAACAAGACCCCCGCAACGTACTCTAATAGGCCCACGTCGTTCTGTGGTGTTACCGGGCATCCTGATACAAGATAAATATTAGATAGGTGCGAACTACCGAAACACAGGTGAGTTCGTACAAAGCGAACGATAAATTTCGTGTGAGTTTGTACGCTCTCTACTATGCTCACGGGCGCTTTTCCAGTATGCTTGATCTTGACACGTTGCACAACAAGGGGCTACAATTTGCAATGTGGTCAAATAACCTATATCCAGGGCCTATAGCTCAGTTGGGAGAGCGCTTCAATGGCATTGAAGAGGTCATGAGTTCGAGTCTCATTAGGTCCACTCCCTTACGACGCCCCACACTGCACACAAACTTCTTGCAGACCAGGGCGTTTTTGTTACCTGGGGAGCTTTCAGAGTAACTCGTGAAGGATAACGACTATGGCAGAGCAGAAGAAGCGTAGCCTGATGGACGAGTTGGCCGAGGGCTTAGGTGAGGCTCTCAACGACCTGGGGCGTATGCTCCAACCCAAACGCCAACCCGCTCTCGTACCGGTTCCCGTGCGGAAGCAACCACAGGTGCCACGCCGTCGCCGTCGCCGCTAGGACGATTCCCTGGCAGTTCACAACTGCATAAACCTTAAGCCGTGATAAACAACCACACAGGCGCACGTTTGATGTGCGCCTGTGTGGTTTTATAGCGTACCGTTCACACGACATGACGCCTTAAAGCACCGTTTTTGCTCCCACCAAACAATCCCTCTCCACCGTGTAGAGGGATTGTTACGCTAGGACCGAGAAACGACTGTGGCGTTATGCGTCCTCAGCACCGCTCATCATGGTGATAAGTTCCTCAATCGTGATAACCGTTGCCCCTTCCGGCAGGTCAATCCTCTCTAGGGTGTTCACCTGAGAGCGCAAGAAGGAAAAGGTGGTCGCTGCGGTCACAACTCCGATAGGTTCCTCGCCTGTTTCCTCACCGAAAGCGGCGGCCAGCGCGTCCACATCAACCTGATAGTCCGTGACGACCTCGAAGCCGTAGAAGATACGGTTCTCAGCACCGATATAGACCAGAATGTCGGTCACGGGGGCTTCTGCGAATGCGCCTGTCATGGCGGCGCTAAACGCATCGGCTGTGAACGGGAGATCCTGGTCGGCGGTGTTCAGCTCAAACCCACGCTTGAACACGTCGGACTCAAACAGCGCGACGGTGTCCACGCTGATCTCAAGGACGGCGACGGCTGCACCGTCAATTTCGGTGTCCTCCAAGCGGGAAAGTGTGGTGATCTCGTCCAAGAAGGCGCGGCCCTCCGCCTCGGTCAACTGGACCTGGTTTTGGAGGGCCTGGTTGAATGGGCTGTCTTCGTCGCTGAATGCGTCCGCGAAGTCGCCATCCATGCCCATCCCACTCATACCGTCGGCGATGTCACCAACCGTCACCTGAGACAACCCATAACGGATGGCTTCCATCAAGTTCATGCCGAACACACCGTCAAACATCGGGTCCATAATGGCGGCGGGGGACAGGTCAACGTAGCCTGTACCGTCTACCAACCACAAGTTCAGCGGGATTTCCTCGAACATGGGCGGGACAGCACCCGCTGACGGCGTGATGGTGATAAGCAGTTCACCGTCAAAGGTGTTGATGCCGCCCTCAATGAGCGTCAGCGCGTCGCTCACGGCGAAGTCTAACAAGGTGGTGTCGGCAATGCCTGCGACGGCGTCCGTCTGCTGGGACATATCGATCACATAACCGCCGGTGGCTGTTACCCCGAAGGCGACATCCTCCCCTCCCCCGGCGACCCTAAAAGAAAGGGCAGACTCAAACGCGGTGGACATGGGCAACTCGTCGCTGGCCGTGTTAAACAACGCACAGTCTGCTTCGGACAGTTCGCCGCAGAACGCAGTCGTTTCTGTGTCGCCCTGCGCCAGCAAGAGGCTACCCGGCAACAGCATCAACAAAACGAACATAATGAGAAGTGCTCTACGCATAGGTACTTGTTTTCCTTGTGAATTAAAGGCGCGAATTCTCGATTCACACAACCTTTTCGGCGGTTGTGTGTTGGTATTGTATACGGCCTAGTTTAAGCAGAGTTTCAAAATCGGCAAAACGGGCTGTGTCGTCACCAATTCTCGACAAAAAGCGCGGCATCTGTCAGAATAGTAATATAAAGAAAATGCGGCTTACTGACCTTTTGAATAAATTGTTTTCTTACGATCTCGGCCACAAACAAATAAAGGAAAGTGAGCAATTACCGTTATGGAAGTATGCGTCATTCAGGGGGACGGCATCGGCCATGAGGTGGTCCCAGCAGCAATTAAAGTGATTCAAACCCTCCTGCCAGACGTGACGATTCACGAGGCCTATGCCGGATGGGGAGAATTTGAGACGAATGGGATTTCGCTCCCACAGGAAACGATTGACCTCGCCAAGCGAGCCGGAACGGTGATCTTCGGTGCAGCTAGTTCGCCGTCGTACCCGGTAGAGGGCTACTACTCGCCGATTGTGCGGCTCCGGCGGGAGATGCAAGCGTTTGCGAACCTGCGTCCCGCACGGTACCTCCCCGTGCCGACATCACGCCCCGGCGTGGACCTGATTGTGGTCCGCGAGAACACCGAGGACTTATATGTGGGTAAAGAGACAACCCAGGCGGACGGCAACACGGTGATCGCGGAAAAGCTCATCACCCGTGGGGCAACGGAGCGGGTCGCGAAGCTGGCCTACGAGCTTGCCATCAATACCGGGCGTAAACGTGTTACGATTGTGACCAAGGCCAACGTCCTCCCGCAGTCCGACGGGCTGTTCCGCCGGGTCGCGTTGGAGGTGGCGTCGAACTATCCAGAGATTGAGACGGACGAATTGCTGGTCGATACCGCTGCTTATTGGATGGTCAAAGAGCCAACGCGCTTCGATATTATCCTCACGCCGAACCTCTATGGCGATATTCTGAGCGATATGGCGGCAGCGTGGGGCGGTGGTTTAGGGCTGGCCCCGTCGGTGAATTTGGGTAACGGTGTGGCGATTGCTGAACCCGTTCACGGATCTGCACCGGACATCGCAGGCAAGGGCATTGCAAACCCCACAGCAGCGATCCTGAGTGTGGCGATGTTGATGCGCCATCACTGGAAACTACACCGTGAGGCGAAGATGGTGGAGGATGCCGTTCGTGCGACCCTCACGGAAGGGATGCACACCACCGACATCTACGCGGAGGACGCTGTCTCGACGGATGCGTTTACCGACCGTGTGTGTAGCCTGCTCCGCAAATAGGTAAACGGGCGGGGCATCGTCCCCCGTCCGTACCAGCCCGCCCATTGACACTGTGCCGGGCACCCCACACCAAAACCCAACCTCGACCCGTTCGCCATGCCCCGTGCTTTGCCCTATACTCACGATATATCTGTAATCTGGGCTATAATTTTATGTGCGGAGGCAACGCATGGCGAGCAAATTTGACGAGGCTGTCCAGCTTCTACAATATGGCACCGAGTCGGAACGGTTGGCGGCCATCTTCACACTGGCAGAAGGTACAGACGGCATCAACCCCTTACGGCAGGCCGCCAAAGCCGATAAATCCCCCGCTGTGCGCCATGCTGCGATTCTCGCGCTAAGTGGGGCCTTCCCAGAGCACACCGCCCTCATCGAAACGTATCTCGCGCTCCTCCAGGACACGGAGGCCACTGTGCGCTCGGCAGCCGTGCTTGCGCTTGGCAATACCAAGGCCAACGACCTGGTGTATGCGGCGGTGTTGGGTGCATTGAATGATGAAAACAAGAACGTGCGCCTGCGTGCGCTCAATGCGCTGAAGCACGGGACCATGTCTGAGAATGTGTTTCCGGCGCTGCTCGGGCAGTTGTCCCGCGCCGAGGGGGATGAGGTAAACCTTGTGCTTGCAACAATTCGCGCCTTGGTGATCGACCGGGGATTGCTGCCGGACGACCCCACACCACTGATTGACCTGGTGCTGCACTATAAAGAACGCCTCCAAAACCCGGCGATGAATTTGTGGTTGGCGGCGGAAACCCTGAGCTACATTCCCGACACAGCGGTGATTCCGGCGTTGATCCGGGTGGTAGACTACGACCCCCAGCTTAACCTCAACGCCACGCAAAGCATCAGTGTGCGGACGCTGCGGAGCTTCAAGCATTTGAGCGCCGGATTAACGGAGCGCGAGATCGCAACGGCATTGGCCGATTCGCTAATGCACGGCGAACCACGCACGCGCATTAGTGCAGCAGCGGCCCTGGGGATGCTTGGGGGGGACGCAGCCTACGTCAAGTTGCGCCCACAGATGGAGGTCGAGACCAACCCAGAGGTGCGTGAGGTCATTAACGCGATGACACGGTTGGTCGCACCACCCAACCCGCTACATCCGGGGGAAAGCCTGCCACCGATGGCGGTATCCTCGTCAATGTTTAGCCTGCCAAACGCCACCAGGGTAGCACGGGTGCGCTGGGAAGACATGGCGGGAAACCCGGAAGCGCCCTTCCAGTACACGTTGCGGCTGCTCAAGCTGGAGTGCCTGCAACAGCAGGAGCTAGACGGGGACGAGGTGTTCATCACCATCGGGGACCACATCATCTGGCAGAGCGAACGGCTACACCTGACAATGGTTGCCGAACTACGCCGGGGCGAGCAGTTCAACATGTACGACTTCAAACGGGCAATGCTACATGGGGTCAATGGCTGGGTGCGGGACGTGGTGTATACCCCGGCGGACTTCGAACTGCGGAACCTAGACGAAGCGTTGACGCTGCAACTGTGGGAGTCTGACGGGGTTTTTAAGGGCGGGGATGATATGTTGGGGC
Organism: uncultured Anaerolineaceae bacterium; assembly: GCA_964462905.1. Taxonomy (GTDB): domain Bacteria; phylum Chloroflexota; class Anaerolineae; order Aggregatilineales; family Phototrophicaceae; genus DAOTTY01. The sequence continues at coordinate 230 of CAYWZS010000093.1, read as the reverse complement.
AGGTGGTTATCTCGCCGTTGGCGGCGCAGTCCAAGACGAACACGGTAGTAACGTTTAGCGACAATGATGCTCGGTATCGGTTGACGTATCGTGTGAGCGAGGAGGGGGACGCCGCCCTTGAGGAATAACGCTTCCTGACTCATTTGTAGAACGTCGAAACAAAAACCCCCTTATCCGCAAATGAAGGGGGTTTTCTTGTGGGGTGCCCCTAACCTAACGACTCAACAACA
>CAYWZS010000092.1:0-17014 GCA_964462905.1 uncultured Anaerolineaceae bacterium | reverse complement strand
TAAGTTGCCAGGGCAACCACACTCGCCGCTGCCAGCCCAACCCCCAGCCAATCCTGCCGCGTTGGGTCATTTGCCACGCCACCCCCAAAGTCCGTGCCGATCATCATCACCGCCCCAATCACCGACAAGACAACCGCCGGGACCGTGAACCGGGGCACTCTCTCCCGGAAAAACACCGTGCTCATCAAAATCACAATGAACGGCGTGGCCTGCGTAATCAACTGCACGTAAATCGCCAGCGTGAACCGTGTACTCGCAATGTTCGTGGTCGCCCGCACGATCACAATCGCCAAAAACACCCACACAATGGGTAGTCGCAGGATACGAATATCGGTGCGTTTCCACAAGAACCGTCCAATCGTCACCAACACCACCACATTCCCAAATAACAAGATCGAGAACGTCGGCAGGTTACTCACGGTCTGTAGATAACGCGCCAGCACCGGGTATAGGCCCCAGGCCATATGTGCGCCGAGTGCCGCCGCCACCCAACCCCACTGTGATTGCAAAACAGGGTTAGACGCCGCCTGTGGGCGCTTTTGGGTTGTATCAGTCACAGTTATGCCTTTTTGTCGGGTCGCGTGCTATAATTTGCCACACGTTCGGTATGCTGAGTAAGAAGCAAACAAGGGGTTTTTTTGGGGGGAGTGCCTCGCACTTACACAGTGAACGGACACCTACTCTGGCAATAATCTTACCACATGGCTCATGTCTACCCTCATTAAAGTCTCCGACCTATCCAAACCACAAAAGTCCGTTGTGGAAAGTGTGCCGCGTGGTCTCAAACTCATGACCGGGCCTGCTGGCACAGGCAAGACCACCGCTGGCGTGCGCCGTATGTTGCGCCTGCTCACGAAGGATAAGGTGTTCGCCAACGAGGTCCTCGTGTTGCTACCACAACGCGCCCTCGCCCTGCCCTACATGTCCGCGCTTGAGGCGTCACCGCTTGAGGCTGGCGGGCGCGTAACCGTCACGACCTTTGGTGGTGTGTCCCGTCGCATTGTCAAGTTGTTCTTCCCCCTCGTCGCAGATTCGTTCGGCTTCGCCAACCCCAAAGCCAACCCCGTTTTTCTATCACTAGAGGCCGCCCAGTACCACATGGCGCACGTCGTCGGCGGCCTCATCGAGCAACAGGCCTATTTCGACAGTGTCTCCATCGCCCGCAACCGCCTTTACAGCCAGCTAATCGACAATCTCAACAAAACCGCTGTTGTTGGCTTCGCCCACACCGCGATTGCTGACCGTCTGATCCAAGCCTGGGGAGACAAAGACCCCGGACAGGAAATCATCTACCAGCAAGCCCAAACCTGCGCCAACCACTTCCGTGAGTATTGCCTGCAACACACCCTCATCGACTTCTCGCTCCAGGTCGAACTGTTCCGCCGCCTGTGGGCGCAACCCGCCGTCCGTGCCTACCTCGTAGACAAATACCGTCACCTGATCCTGGACAACATCGAGGAGGATACGCCCGTCGCCCATGATGTGCTACTAGACTGGATTCACGACGCCGAATCCACCCTCATTATCATGGACACCGACGCCGGATACCGCCGTTTCCTCGGCGCATCCCCCACCAGTGCCAAGCGACTGACAGCACTTGTCACCACCAACCGCGATACCTTTACCTTCACTGACTCAGATTCCTTCGTCATGACCGAGCCGCTGCCCACCCTCGGGTCACATATCGGACTCAGCCTCGCCCAAATAGATGAAATCCCATCACCAACTGTTGACCCCCGTGATGCGCTACGCTTTGAACAACCCCGCTTCTACACCGAAATGATCGCCAACATCGCCAAACGTATCGCTACACTCGTTCACGAAGCGGGTACCTCCCCCGACGAAATTGTGGTCCTTGCACCATTTTTATCGGACTCACTCCGCTATACCCTCACAGACCAGTTAGCGAAGTTAGGCGTAGACGCTCGCTCCCATCGCCCCTCTCGCGCCCTCCGCGAAGAACCCGCCGCCCGTACCCTGCTCACATGGGCACAGCTCGCCCACCCAGAGTGGAACCTGCTACCAACCGGGGCCGAGCTAGCAGCCGCCCTCGTCACATCCGTTGAAGGGCTAGACCTAGCGCGTGCCCGTCTCGCGGCAGAGCACCTCTACAAAAAACGCCAACTTGACAGCTTTGACGCCCTCACCTCCGGCGTGCAAGAGCGCCTCACCCATCGTCTCGGCGCACACCTCCAAACCGCCCACAAGTGGCTCCAAACCTACCACGATGCCCCCGTAGACGAAATCGACGTGTTCTGGCATCGGCTCTTTGGCGAGCTACTGTCCCGCCGTGGCTTCGGCTTCCACGATGAGCCAACCGCCGCCGAGATCACCGCCAACCTGATTGATTCCGCCCGTAACTTCCGTCACATGATGGCCCACATCAACCGGGGCGCGGCCCCAGCCCATCCCGTCGCCCTGGAGTACGTGCAGATGGTCCGCGATGGGGTCATTGCCGATCAATACCTGCGTGGTTGGGATGTCCCAGCTAACGACGAAACCCCCGCTGTCCTCCTCGCACCTGCTTACACCTTCCTCATGTCCAACCGTCCAGTAGACTATCAGTTTTGGCTGAACGTGGGTGGCAGCGGTTGGTGGGAACGCCTCTATCAACCGCTTACCCATCCCTACGTCCTCACGCGAGACTGGAACGAAGGCGATGTCTGGACCGACCAACACGAATACCACACCCGCAACCAAACGCTCTATCGGCTGGCGTTAGGGCTGGTCCGTCGTTGCCGTCGTGAGATCTACCTGGGGTTTAGTGAGTTGGGCGAGCAAGGCTACGAACAACGCGGCGCTCTGCTAGAGGCGATCCAGCAGATGTTGCGCCGCTTGCACATGGCCGACGAAGCACGTTCCGACGGTTAGATTGACCCCGACTCGCCGGGGTTGTCCGGCCAGCTCAAGTTCTTTACCTCTTCCTCTGTAATCGTCTCATCTTTGACCATCGGGGTTTCGCCCGTTTGTACCGGGTTCAACGCCATCTTCTCGTGCATGGCCTGGGCTAGGCCATGCACCCATGCTGCAATAGCTTTCCAATCGCGGTAGTCCCCCCGCATATTCCCAGGGAGTTCCTTGCCCTCGTAGTTGTTGCTCATCAGCCACTTCTCGTTCCCGCTGATACGGTTCCAATCCAGCTTACCGCTAAATACGCCAACGTCCCCTCGTGCGACCCCCAGCTTCTTCAGGGCCTCGTCCCACAGGTAATGCTCCATCACCTTGTCGTATCCGCCCTCTTCCAACACGATCAAACAGTTGATCCAGAGGTAAACCGGGCTATTGGTCAACTTTTCCTCAAAGCGAAACATAAATTGCGACAAACTAGGCAGCCACATACTACTGTGAATGGGCGACCCCAACACAAATGCATCGTACTCATCTACCGATTCCACCGTGTCCGCATGGGCCACCGTGACATCAGCACTGTAAACATCCAACACGCGTCCAATAAAAGTAGCGATCTCAGCCGTGGAACCGTGAGCACTGGCATAAGTGACAAGAATTTTCATTTTTCATTCCCCTTGTGGTACAAAATGATTTTACCTTCTCTTAAACATCAGTGTATCTGTTTTATAGGACTTTGGCTAACGACGAAAGTAAATACCTTCCCGTGACATTTCGTTCAAAATCTCGACCGGGTTGCGGTTATCCGTGAGAATGCGCCCCGCATCCGTCAATGTCGCTAACGCTGGCATCCGCGTATCTGTCGGTGAAGCAGCAAAGATGATATTCTGCCTGTCTGTCAGGTCCTCCCGCGTGAACAGCGCCCCACTCGATGGGAACACCGCCTGAATCGTTGTCGCTGTCGCCACATAGGAACCGTCTAGCCGTCCCTCCGGTGCGCCGATGAAATTATATAGAAAAACACCCTCCGGTTTCAGAACCCGTCGCGTCGATTCGTAAAACTCCCGCGTAGAAAGCTGGGGCGGTACCCCCGCGCCGCCATCAAACGCATCCAACACCATCACGTCAAAGCGTCCCGTCGGCGCGTTCTCCACATATACCCGCCCATCCGAGATCACCACTTCACCGTCAATCGGGAAAAAATGCTCATCCGACAGGTCAATCACCACCGGGTCAATCTCCACCACCGTAACCGTCGCCCCCCGGTCCTCAAAGGCATTCGCCAGCGCGTGCCCCGCCCCGCCAATCACCAACACCTCCATCCCCGTCATATCGTCTGTGTACGTGTCCACAAGTGACAGAATGTTGATGGCGTAGCTGTAGCCCGCCTCACCCGTTTCAAGGTTAATCTTAGAGTGAAACGTCGGCCCCAGGTGCATCTGAATACTTTCACCGTCAGTGTACACCCGCACCGTTTGATGATACCCCTCACGTTGCGCGACCAGTTCCAACCCGTCATTGTCAGCCCACTCCCAGCCCGGCTGCGGAACCACCAGCGCCAACACAACCCCCGTCACACCCAAGAGCGCCTGCCGCTGACGCACAAAATACACCCCATAACCCACCAACCCAATCGCGAACAACTGTAGCGACAACGACAACCCCACCCACGGAATCCAAAAATAGGCCGCACTCAACGCACCCAATACACTCCCCACCGTACTCAACGCGTACAGATTCCCCACAATCGGGCTAACTTCCGCCGTCGTACGCCCCCGCGACAAGATCGTAATTGACAGCGGTGTCAACATCCCGAATAGCACCGACGGCGGGAAAAACGCGATCATCGCCGTCGTGCTAATTGCGCTCGTGCCACCCCCCGCCGGGATCATCCACACAATCCAACTCACGGCCAACAACCACGCCGCATTGCCGAATAACACGGTCGGCAACACACTCGGCGCATCCTTCGGGGGAACCCGACCACCCAGCGCATACCCCACAGACAGCCCCACCAGCGTCACCGAAATGATAATCGCCCAGATAGAGGTAGCCGTCCCATACATCGAGGCGAACATGCGCGGCCCGATAATCTCCGTTGCCAGGTTCGCAAACCCGCCGAAAAACACCATCGTCAGAATAACCCCGACCTGTAACCCACCACGCCGCTCCCTATAGGTATCCGTCGTCTCTTCAGTCGCCACAGTTGCAATTGCCTCACTTAAACGTGTCTATGGGTGTGAATCGTCGAAAGTAACAGGCCACAAGTCCTAAGCTCATGTGCGGTATAGAAGAGATATAGCCAACCTGTCTCCACCGCGAAAGCTACGGTCGGCTCATAACCTTTACCCCTTTCACCCCCTTCAAACCACGCTCCGCCGTCAATTCAACCAAATTCGTGCGATAGTCGTACATGTTCTCACGTTTAGCCTTGTTAACCGCCTTCGCAATCCCCACCAACTCATGCACAACCTGCGAGGCCGTCATCCCCTCCTCTTGCCACAGGTACAGCGCCAAAGACCCCGGCATCGTGTTGATCTCGTTCAAGTAGAACTCACCGCTTTCTGGCCGCACCAGGAAGTCCATCCGTGCTGTGCCACTCCCCTCAATCGCCTGGAACGCCTGCACCGCTGCCGCCCGAATCTGCTGGGTGAGTTCCTCGGAGAGCGGCGCGGGTATCTGCCGCTCTGCACCCTTCATGCCGCCGCTACCCTGCAAGTACTTCTCGGCGAAGTCCAAAAAGTCATTGTAGGACATCGGCCGCTCTAAAACAGATGCCCGCACATCATAGCCAACCCCCATCACCGCGCAGTTGATCTCCACCGCATGCTCAGCGGATTTTTCCAATAACACCCGCCGGTCCATGTTCAACGCCACCTCAATCCCCGCACGTAAACTGGCCTTGTCGTCCGCCTTGCTAATGCCAATGCTAGAGCCAAGCGTTGCGGGTTTCACAAACAACGGGAATGTCAGATGCACAGTTGCCTGGTCCATAACCTTATCACTGTCCATCTCCCATTCCTCCCGGCTGAAGGACACCCCATCAATCACCGGGATCTGGAACTGCTTCAATACAACCTTCGTCATCACCTTGTCGTTGGCAATCGCACTCGCCATCACCCCACACCCCACATATGGAATGTCCGCCAGCTCCGCCAATCCCTGAATCGTGCCGTCCTCGCCATGTGACCCGTGAATCGCCGGAAACAGCACATCCAGGTCTAACACCCGGCTCTTACGCAGGAACCCACTCCCCGGGTTCACAATTAACCCGCCGTTTTGCGTGCTGGGGGAAAACGTCACCTCATGCACCCCCATCATATCCGTGATGTCCTTCTGGTAGAGCTTCAGGTCCATCAACGGCGCACCCGTATACCAGCCTCCAACTCGGCTAATGTAGATTGGGATCACATCATACGCCCCGTGTGCCAACAACGCCCGCATCACCTGGTGGCCTGTCACAATCGAAACATCATGTTCTACCGTTCGCCCACCAAAAATCACGCCGACGGTCGTTTTCTCGTTGCTCATAAGGGGTAATTCTCCTGTTTTCGTGATGTGATTCCGCTCAAATAAGACGTTGCTCAGGTCCACTGTGAGTTTCCAACCAAAGTGTTTTTACTCATTGCTACTCGTCTCTTTAATACGTGTCTGGCAAATCATTCAAGAACAATACCGTGTCGCCTGCGCCCAGGTATGCCTGATACCACGCAATTGCTTCAGTCACCGTGTCCACAACCATCACATTCTCTGCCGGGAATCCCGCATCCGTCAATCCCGCGTGAATTGGCTTCGTCTGTTCCGCCCCCACCAGGATAATATCTGTCGCGTAGTCCGCCGCAGCCACCCCCAACTTACGGTTCTCGGCCTCGTGCATGTCCCCTAGCTCCACCATCCCCGGCGTAATCAACAACCGCTTGCCGCCTCCGTGCATCCCCAAAACCCGCAACGCACTCATCGCACCCACCGGGTTCGCGCTATACGCATCGTTGATAATCGTCATGCCGTTCGGCAACACATTCCGCACCAGTCGCGCCTCCGCAGGCTGTAACGTCCGCACCCGCTTAGCTACCTCCGCCAGCGTCATACCCTCATGCACCGCAATCGCCGCTGCAATCAGGATATTCGTAACGTTGTGTTGCCCAACGACCATCGTCTTAAACGCCTCTGTCACCCCCGTAGCCGTGTCCATCACCTGAAATGTCAACCCATCCAGTGTCTCGTCCACCCCATACGCGACAAACCGTGGCCCATTGTCCGGTAGGTTCTCCGGGTCCACAGTCCGGCTTACTGTCAACCGCGTCTCAGGGTAGCCGTGTGCAATCATATTGCGAATGTACAGGTTATCCCAGTTGAACACGCCCACCCCGTCCGGCGGCAAGGCCTTGATAATCTCGTACTTGGCTGTCTCAATGTTCGCCAACGACCCAAACCGCTCCAGGTGTTGCGGCCCTACCTCCGTCACCACACTGATGCGTGGGTGAGTCAGCGCGGCTATTTCCTGAATCTCTCCCTCAACATACGCTCCCATCTCGCAGATGAAGTAGTCCACGTTGTCGCCCATCCGCGTGTTGATCGCCAAACACACGCCCATAATCGTGTTCCAGCTTTTCGGCGTTGGGAATACGTTGTACTTGCCGTTCAAAATATGTGCCGTGTATGTCTTGGTTGTGGTTTTGCCATAGCTCCCCGTGATACCAATGACCGTCGGCTCCACAGCGTCCAACTTAGCACGAGCCTGTCGCTTAAACCCCTCACGGATGTTCGCCTCAACCGGGGCCATCAGTACGTTACCCAGCGTCAACAATACCGGAGCCAGCCACCACACCACAAACCCCAGCAGATGCGCCGTCACCAGCGCCAGCTCACCATCTGGAACCCGCACCGCGACCAAAACAGCCACCAAGCCCCCCACGAGCGCCAGCCCAAAAGCCGTCCCCAGCAATCGAGTGGCGCGTTTGGTGCGGTTAAACCCCTTCTTGATCTCACCCGGATTCTGCGGATACGCCGCAATCCCACTTGCGATCAACAGCGTCGCAAACGTGACAAGGTCCGTGTCCCCGCTAAACAAGGCCGCCACCGTCCCGCCAACTGCCGCGACCGTCCCACGTGCCGGCAACCATCGCCCCCCTTCAGCGAACAACCAGCGCAGATACCGAAAGCTCATATACTCTTCTATCTGATAAAAACGCGCCTGTTGGTAAACCCGGATGCACGCGCCAACCAGCCACACCAACCCAATGAGCGCAATGAATAGTGTCAACATAGGGGAGTCTTGCTCGTTTTACTTGTCTTGTTCATGTCACTCGTCATGTGCGGAAAAAATAGTCGATCACGCGGGCGGCCTCCGGCAGCGCGTCCAGATAGCTGTAGTGTCCCGCTCCAGGAAACACCACCAATCCCGCATCAGGAATCGCCGCCTCTAGCCGCTTCGCCTGCCATAGCGGAGTATCCTCGTCATTCGCCCCCCACACCAACAACGTCGGCTGGCTGATCTGTACTGCGAACGGCAGTAAATCCTCGGCAATCACCGCCAGAAATGTGTCCCTCAACGCCCCCGCTTGCAGGTAATCCGCGCTTCCAACCTGTGCCCGGTACCGATCCCGTAATTTCTGAACCACCGCCACATCCCCCACAATGCCCTCTACAACCTTGTACAGCACCACTGGCAATTGTCGATACCACGGCGTCGGCGGCTTCACCCCCGCTGCATCACACAACACAACCTTCTGAAAACGCTCAGGGTGCTGTGCGCTCAACACAATCGACAGCCGCCCCCCAAACGAATGCCCGAATAAGTGCGCCGTCTCAATGCCCAGCGCCTCCATATACGCCAGCACCCACGTCGCGTAATCGTGAACGGTCCACGTCTCCGGCGGGAGCGCCGTATCCCCAAACCCCGGCATATCCGGCACATACACCCGATAACCTGTCGCCACCAGCTTCTCCGCCAGCGGCCACACCAGCCCCAAGTTCGCGCCCCACCCGTGCAACATGACCACAGCCGGGGCGTCCGCCTTACCAGCTATCGCGTGGGCCGCCGCTATGCCTGCTATGCTCATCGTGGATGTTGGGGGAGTCGAGGTCATGCGTTCGTCTCAGTTACGATGTCGGCCCCGAGTTCTTGCAGCCGGGGCAAAATGCCGTCAAAGGTATAGTCAAAACGCTCCGCATTGTCAATAACCGAGTCCCCTTGTGCAATCAGTGCCGCCCCCAGCATCCCCAGCCCAAAGCGCGGGTCCGGCGCGGCCATATACGTTCCCTGTAGTGGCGTCCCCCCGACCACAATCGCTCGGTGTGGGCCCGCCAAAATAATCTGCGCCCCCATGTCCTTGAGCGTGTCCACGAACAACATCCGGTCCCGAAACAACTTCTCATGAATCAACGAGGTTCCGCTGGCCTGCGTCGCGATCACCGTCGCCAGCGTCACCAGGTCCGACGGGAAACCGGGATACGGTGCAGTTTCCACCGAGGCGTCAATGTCCTCCTCACGCCCCGTCACTGCGAACCGTTCATGCCTTGGCACCAGCACCACCCGTTCATCCGCGTCGATATTCAACCCGAAGTAACCATACGTCCGCGCAATCACCCGCATATCCGGCAGGGCCGCTCCGTCATCCGCTGGAACCTGTAACCGGCCACCACTCAGCGCCACAATCGCCGCAACACTCGCGATCTCAATGTGGTCGTACCCTACCGCAACATCCGCGCCGTGTAGCTCCATCGCCCCGCGCACAGTCAACACGTTAGACCCCACGCCGTCCACACCCACGCCCATTGCCACCAATAATTGCGCCAGGTCACCAATATGCGGCTCACACGCAGCATTGCGAATAATCGTCTGTCGCCCCAACCGCGCCGCCAACATCAGCGCAATCGCCGTCGCCGTGACGCTTGGCGTGTCCAGAATAACATCGCGATTGTCCCAATACCGCGCCCGGAACTCGACCGCACCACTCATTGTGATGATGTCCAACCCTAAGTCACGCATCACGTCCAGGTGCGTGCGAATACGGCTCAACGGAAAGCCCACCTCCAACCGCACATGCTCTCGCCGTGCGATCAATGCCGGTAAGAACAACAACGTACCCACAGCCCCGCTAACCGTCCCTCGGTTGAGTGTCCGCCCAGTGATGATCTCCGTCTGTACCTGTAGCGTGCCGCTCGTTGGGTCCTGCCACGTCAGCACCGCGCCGAGGGCCTCTGCTGCCGCCAGTAGATGCGCCGTGCTCGTATTACGTGGGACGCGCCGCAACGTCACCGGCTCCAGCGTGAGTAGTGAGGCCGCCAACAGTGCCTTGGCCGCATTCGGATTTCCCGCTGGTGAGAACGTTCCGTTAAGCGCCCGCCCGCCTCGTATCCGTATCCGCATAGGTCGTCCTTACCTTGTCACGCCACAAAATCGCCCGCATTGTAGCAGATTTGCCCACACCTACCATTGCAGCCTGGTGCGATGGTACAATCCGTACCAGCAAGCCGTATGAGGAAACACAACCGTGCTGCATTTCAACCGCTTCGTGTGCGTTCTACTGTTGAACGCCACCCTATCCGGCCTCCAAACCCTTGCCCAGCATACCCCCAACACGCCTATCACAGCCGATAACGTGGCGACACTCGTATCAGTCCAGACGATAGACTTTGCCACTGCACCCGCCGAAGCAGGTGAGCTGATCTCCGGTTGGCTCCGTGTCGATGCGACCGCGAGCCGTGTTGTGACGGTCAACCGCGCCAACGACCTGCTGCTGTGGAACCTGAACACCGGTGACCTAGAGGCAGTCTACACCGTCCCCGGTAGCGACGGCACCAACGCTAACATGATGGACATCGCCTGGAACCCCGACGGCACCCAGGTTCACTCCCTCCACACAGACGGCGGCGCATTCTACATCGCCGTGTACACGCTTGATGAAAGCGAGTTGCAGATCATCACTGTGCCCTCAGGCGATAACCGCCCGGTGCGTGTCTGGGCCTCGTCAGACCCCGCCGTAACCTGGGTTGAGGTGTTAACCGCTGACCCCGAAGCAGACTCAACCGTGTTGCAGTTAGAGGTCGCAACTGGTGAGCTACTCACCGAGTTGCCATCAGTTGCCGAGGCAGACCGCGAATCCAACGTCCGCATCGGTCGGATGCCCGCCCCCCTCGCTGTGACCTCCTCCCTTGAAGGAACCGTGCAACTGTGGGATTTAGAGCTAGGGGAGTTGCTTTACCGCGTCCAACTGGATCTCATGCCCACCTTCGGCCACATCAACGGCGCGTCCGGTCGTCGCCTTGTCTGGCGAGACAACGCCAGCGAAAACCTCTACCTCCTCGATTTCGAAACGGGTGAAAATGACCTCGTCACCCCGCTGGGTGGCACCTACGCTCAAGCACTCCTGCTGACGCCGTCCGCCGATGTGGTTCTCGGCGTCAACCTCGACCTGGAGCCAGTTGTCGTCGCCTGGGATGCGGCTACGGGCGAACGCGCCGATCTTGGCGAGTACCGTACCTGTAGCCGTACCCCGGATATGGTCCAACTCAGCCAGGACGGTACCGCCCTTGTCATCGGCTGCGACACTGGCCTGGATGTCTGGCGCATAGCACCCCAGGGGGAATAGATGAACGCCGCCGCAATACGTGTCCTCTATCACTACAACATATGGGCCTACCAGCAAATCTGGGACCGCGTCAAACAACTTGATGACGACCAGTTCACCGCCGACACAGGCTACTCCGTCGGCTCGCTCCGTAACCACCTCGTCCACCTTGCCAGCGTTGATACCCGCTGGTTTGCGCGGGTACGTGGTGCCACCGTGCCGGACCACATCGTCCCAAGCGATTTCGCGACGGTAGCCGCTGTCGAGCGCCTGTGGGATGTCGTCTACCGTGACCTCAACCCCGTCATCGACAACTTGACCGATGCAGAGCTAAACACGGAAATCACCTACATATCCCGTGGCGAAACCTACACCCACGCCAACTGGCGGGTCCTGCTCCACGTCCTTAACCACGGGACCGACCACCGCGCCCAGATGCTCCACGCCCTGCACAAACTCGGCGTCAAGACCTTTGAACAAGACTTCGTCTACTACCTGCGCGATGTGATGCCCCCCCGCGAGGGCGTTAAAGTAGACCGCGAGATGCTGCTTGCCCTGTTCCGCTACGACACCTACGCCACCGGACGCCTTGTGGTTGAGTGCCTCGCTGGGCTAGACGATGCCGATCTCGACCGCAGCTTCAACTACTCACACAACACCATACGCGCCCAGCTTGCCCACATCATGATCGCTGGGCAGTACTGGCTCGAAAAGGCTTTCAATCAGGAAATCCCCGCCGATCTCTCGACGATTCTAGGCGCAGGGCAGCAGCTCCTCTCCGAGACGAAACCATCCGCCCTGCTTGACCCCATTGAGTATAAGACCGGGAGCGGGATCAGTGCTGCTAACACCCGCTGGGAGATGCTCTGGCACCTCGTCAACCACGGGGCAGACCACCGCGCCCAGACCCTCGCCTTCCTGCACGAACTCGGCGCACCAACCTTCGAGCAGGACATGATAATCTACTTCTGGGACAACGAGGTCTAGCGCAACGTCGCCAACGCCGCCGCGATCATCCCGCCAGTTCTCGCGTTATTGATAAGTAACCCGGTGTTAGCCGCCATAGATGCCCCATCAGTCAATTCCTTCACCCGCCCTAAAACATAGGGCGTCACCTCCTTGCCGCTGATGCCCTGGGCGTCGGCCTCTGCCGTCGCCTGCTGAATCGCAACCTCTGCCACTCCCGCTGGCAGTTCCACCTCCGCCGGGACTGGAACCGTAATCAGCATTCCGTTTTCCGTGCCGAGCCGTTGTGCAGCGGCAATAATCTGCGCGGCCTGTTCTGGCGTGTCAATCCGCACGTCAATCGGCAGCCCACTCCCCCGCGTATAAAATGATGGTAACGAGTCCACCCCATACCCGATCACCGGGACACCCTGCGTCTCCAGTGTCTCCAACGTCAACGGTAGGTCCAAAATCGACTTCGCGCCGGACGACACCACCGCCACTGGCGTCCGCCCCAGCTCAATCAAGTCCGCCGACACATCAAACGGATGTCCCCGATGAACTCCACCAATGCCCCCTGTCGCAAACACAGCGATCCCCGCCATATGCGCCACAACCATCGTCCCCGCAACCGTTGTGGCCCCGTCCTCACCCAGCCCCACCGCCAACGGCAGGTCCCGTCGGCTGCACTTGCGAACGCGACCCGCTCGTGCCTTGCCCAGTCGTTCCACGTCAGCCGCCGCAATCCCCACCGTGATCTCCCCCCTCAACACCGCAATCGTCGCCGGGATTGCACCCCCGTCCCGCACCGCGTTCTCCATCGCCAGCGCCGTCTCCACATTCTGTGGGTAGGGTAGTCCGTGCGTAATCAATGTGGATTCCAACGCAACGACAGGTTGTCCCGTTGCAATTGCCTCGCGAACATCGTCCCGTAGTGTAATAACCTCTGTCATGTGATTTGCGTCCTTGTGTTGTGATCGTGTGTGTTCAAAAGCGCCGAGATTGTACATAATGAAGGTGATATCGCGTACAACCAACCGAAACGGAACTCTAGGATGGCAACCGACACCACAACCCCCACCCCCCTCCAATCTGAGCGGGTCCACCGCCGTCAGGTCTTTCGGCAAATCGTGTTGCCGCTTGTTGGTGTCGGGCTGTTTCTACTGTTGGCCGTGTTGGTCCCAGTGACATTACTCATGCTCCCAAACACAGCAAAAGTCGCCACCCTCAGCAACCTGACCGTGATCCTGTTTCTGCTACTGCCCAACGTCTTCTGTTTCCTGGGGTTGTACCTGCTATTGGCCTATCTCATCAGCGGCCTTGGTACCTTCAATCGCTTCTCCGCCCGCTACCTCCGCCAACTGAACCGTTTGACGGCCAACGTCACCGACCGTACCGTCAAAGTCACGGAGAACATTGACCGCCGCACAGTGGACGCCCGCGTGCGGATCGCAGGCGTTGAGGCCGCGATGGAACGCGCCCTAAAACCGACCAGCACACCCACAGAAGAAGATACAGAGGATAAAACAACACAATGACCGAGGAAACAAACAACGAAAACAACCAATCTGTATTTGGTTGGCGCGGACGCTCCTACCTACTCTGGGTATCCGCTGGAACCCTGTTCGGCACAATGGCGGGCTATCTCTACAATCGCGCCGCCAACGAATACGCCGACCGCAACGGCGACCAGCCCCCACGACCCGGCACCCTGGAACTGGTCGGCCTCGTCCTTGCAGCTATGGCGATGGTCCGTCAGATTACCGAACTGGGCCGCCCAGACGAAAAAGACCGCTAACCATGTGTGGCCGCTTCACCCTCACCGCTGATGGCGAAACCGTCCAACAAGCTCTCAACTTGGATGCCGTTCCCCCGCTCCAACCGCGCTACAACGTCGCGCCGTCGCAACCCGTAGCCGTCGTCACCAACGACCAGCCCAAAACACTAACCCATCTCAATTGGGGGTTGGTTCCCTTCTGGGCCAAAGACCCCACCATCGGCAACCGTTTGATTAACGCCCGCTCCGAAACTGCCCACGAAAAACCCTCGTTCAAAGCGGCCATGCAGTATCGCCGTTGTCTCATTCCCGCCGACGGCTGGTATGAGTGGCGTACAAAGCCAAACACCCCCATGTTTATCCACCGGGATCAGTTCGACGTATTCGCCTTCGCGGGGTTGTGGGAACGCTGGACAAGTCCCGACGGGAGCGAGGTTCACACCTGCACCGTCCTCACGACCGATGCCACCGACAACCTCAAACCGCTACACCACCGAATGCCCGTCGTCCTTCACCCAGGCGACTACAACACCTGGCTCCACAGCGACAACCTGAACGCTCGCCGCGCCCTGTTACGCCCCTTCACACCAGCCACGTTTGCCTACTATGAAGTCTCCAAAGTAGTTAACAAGCCCGCTAACGACAGTCCCCAGAACATCGTGCCCTTTAAGAACCCCAGCGACAACGGACCACAACAACTGAACCTATTCTAGCTCGTGCGGGAGTCGCTCTCGCGGGTGTCCTCGTCCCCATCATCAGAATCGTCGTCTGCGAACTCATCCGGCTTTGGTTTGACCTTCGCCTCCCTGCTCTCCTGTTCTCGATGACGCTTCGCCAGTTCCGCCATTGGGTCTTTCCGCGTGGACGAAATGAGCACCTTGCGCATCTTGCCACCCGGTTCCGGCGGACCAATCGCGCCCAACTCGAACAATAGGTCCATAATCCGTGAGGCACGCGGGAATCCGACGTTCAGGTGTTTCTGCAACATCGCTGTAGACGCCTGTTTCGCCAATACCACTGCCTCCAGCGCATCCTCCAGCAGGTCATCCGTCTCAGATAGTAACTCCAGCTTCGTGAGCGTTTTCTCCCACGGTGCGCCCCGCCGGGGTTCTTCCAGCTTACCCGCCTCGCGCTTCTCCTGTGCCCATTTCTCCCAATACGCCACCATATCGCGAACTTCCTCATCCGCCACAAAACACCCCTGTAGGCGCTTTGGCCCGCTCGCATCCGACGACAAAAATAGCATATCGCCAGCCCCCAACAGCGCCTCTGCCCCGTTTGCGTCCAAAATCACCCGCGAGTCCACGCCCGACGCCACTGAGAACGCAATTCGCCCAGGGAAGTTCGCCTTAATCAACCCTGTCAATACATCCACACTCGGTCGCTGTGTCGCAACAACCATGTGCATCCCCACCGCACGCGCCATCTGCGCTAGCCGCGTTAGGTGATGCTCCGTATCTTCAGGGTTGCTCATCATTAAATCACCCACCTCATCAATGAGAATCACGATATACGGCAACGGCTCACCCTTGCTGCCCTTTTCCGCTTCCTTCTCATTGTAAATCATGATGTTACGGGCTCCCGCCTTCTCCAACTTACGGTAGCGGTCATCCATCTCGCGTGTACACCACCGCAACACACCCAAAATGCGCTCAGTGTCCGTCTCCACTGGCCCCATCAGGTGCGGCAACCCCTTAAATCGGCTGAGTTCCACCATCTTTGGGTCCAACATCACAAACCGCACATCATCCGGCGTGTTATGCAAAATCAACGCCATCACAATCGCCGCCAACGCCACCGACTTACCAGAACCTGTCGTCCCAGCTACCAGTGTGTGCGGCATCGCCGCCAAATCAATCGAGAACACCTCCCCCGCTACGTCGCGCCCCAACGGTAACAGCAAGGGCGTCTTGGCTTTCTGTAGCCTGTTATAAAACGTCTGGCTCTCATACACGGACCGCAACGCAACGGTGCTTGGCTCGTTGTTTGGCACCTCCACACCAACATTGTTGCTCCCCGGTATCGGTGCCTCAATTCGCAAACGCTTTGCAGACAACGCCAGCGCCAGGTCATTCTGGTAGGACGCAATCTTGCTGATGCGCGTGTGCTGCGTCCGCTCGTTGTCCGTCTCCTTATATGGGCGCAACGCATACTGCGTCACCGTCGGCCCCACCCGCACCCGCACCACATCAATATCAATGTCGAACTCCAACAGCGTGTTCTCGATCAACACCACCTTCGTGTTGATCTCCTCCTCGTCGGGGCGCTTCATCGGGATGTCCTGCAAAATATCAAGCTCCGGCCAGTCCTTACGCCGCCGCCCCGTCCGTCGAGGCTCATCCAATGCACTCAAGCTAAAATACTGTTTCACCCGCCCGTCTGGACGGCGCACCATCGTCACCCCGGTCTTCTTGTTCTCCTCAATCACATCCCCAACAACGTTGAAAGTTTCACCCTCAACCGCACCAGAGAACAACGGATGCGCTTCCAGTTCTTCCTCGGTTTCCTCCACAATCGGCTTCGCCCCTGGTCGCAACGACGGCGGAATGTTGTTCAGGTCTGGCCGAATCCGCATAATCGGCGTTTGTAGCCCAATAGCAGGCTGCACCAGTTGCCGCGCCCGGCGCTGTTCTGCCGCCAGCCGCCGCTCCCGTTCAATCTGTCGCTGCTCCCGGTTTTGATGCGGTTGCCTTTCAAGCTGCGTCGCGTAGCGGTCAAATGTCGTGTGGATGCGTGTCAGCACGCCCTGTAGTTGCTTCTTGCGTATCCCCACTAGGATCCCCAGGCTGACGACAAACGTTACCGCATGTGCCACCGTCACCGTCGCAGACCCCACCAAACTACTAATCGGCGCACTCAGCGCCCACCCCAC
>CAYWZS010000091.1:0-17028 GCA_964462905.1 uncultured Anaerolineaceae bacterium | reverse complement strand
AGGACGATGAGAACTAGACCAGGGAAATAGGGAACGGAGCGGAACATATGCGTTACCTCCCGTATATTTTACGCTAATATATACATAGGATGTATATTTTGCGAAGGATGTTTGTATTGTAACGGAGAAATGAATAGAAGGCAAAAGAGGTTGTGAAAGGTGTAAATGACGGACACCTGCGCGTAGGTGTCCGTCCAACGGGGGGCGTGTTAGTTCGTTGTCGGTGTCTGGATCGGCTTCAGGCGGGCCTCAATCTGAGCGCGGCGCGATTCCAGGAAGGGCGGGAGCGCCAGTGTTTCCCCCATTGTCTCGATTGGTTCATCGGCGTGAAAGCCGGGACCATCGGTTGCTAGCTCGAACAGGATACCGTTGCTGATGCGGAAGTAGACACTTTTGAAGTAGAAACGATCTACATAGCCGGAGGTCGGCACGCCCATCGTGGTAATGCGATTGTTCCAGCCGCGCTGCTCGTCCTCGTCCTCCAAGCGGAAGGCAACGTGATGGACCGCACCCGCGCCCTGGCGGGCCAGCGGCAGGTCTGGCTCCACACGTACCCACACTTCACGACCAGGGCCGCCGCCGTCCATACTGTAAACGACGACCTCACGACCATCTGGGTAAGGGGTGCGTGTTGTCTCAGCGAAGTTCAGCAGGCGCGTAAACACGGGTTCCACCCGGTCCAATTTCGGCACAGACAGCGTCACGGCATAAAAACCACGAATGGCGTGCTCGGTCGGCACGTCGGCGGCGTCCCAGGCTTTACCCGCGTAAACCGCGCCCTCATCGTCCACAAGAGCCAACCGCTGCCCCTCATGATCCTCAAACCGCAGCAGCTTATGGCCGTTGAATGTCTCGATCCCGTGATGCTGAACCCCTTCACTCTCCAGGCGCGTGTGCCAGTAGGCGAGTGCCTCCTCGCCGTTGACGCGAAAGGCGGTGTTTACAATTGCGTCTGTGCCACGGCGCTCCGGCGGGGCAGGCCAGTCAAAGAATGTCATGTCCGTGCCGGGGCTACCGACCTTATCCGCATAGAACAGGTGATAGGCGCTGGTGTCGTCCTGGTTGACGGTCTTCTTGACCATCCGCAGGCCCAATACACGTGTGTAGAAGTCGTGGTTTTCGCTGATTTTGCTGGATATGGCGGTGACGTGGTGTAGGCCATGCAGGTTCATGGAACTTATCACTCCTTGTCTAGGGTGTTTTTGTTTATGGGGTTGCGTCAAATAGTTAAATGCCAAACTATTTGACTTAAGCCTATTGAACATGATACGATCACAATTGTCAATCCACGCACTGTGAGAAGCACATGAATCTCAGCCGGAAGGAAAACACATGGGGACACACCACCAGGGGACGGACGAAGAACGTCTCGCGCTTAACACCTACATCAAACTACAACGCGCTTCTGAAACCAGCATCGCCCGCACGACACGTTACCTTGCAGACCACAACCTGACGCTGTCGCAGTTCATGGTGTTGGAGGCGCTCTACCACCTGGGGCCGATGTCCCAGCGTGACCTGGCTGAAAAACTATTGAAAAGCACGGGCAACATGACCTCCGTGCTTAAGACGATGGAGCGCCATAACCTGATCCAACGGGAGCGGTCCGAGGTGGATAACCGTTACATGGAGGTGCAACTGGCAGAGGCAGGCGAAACGCTGATTGCGCGTATCTTCCCGGCCCACGTTGGGCGGATCGTAGATGAGATGGCTGTCCTCACCCCGGAAGAACAGGCCGAACTAGGCCGGTTGTGTCGTAAGTTGGGGCTGCGGGAGGGTGTGCCCACAGAAACGTAACATGATGCAGCAGCATCACACCACAAATCGCATTGTATATCCCGTAATGATAGGTGCAGGTGTACACATCTGCTGCTATAGTTTTCATGCGTGGCCCCTCTAAAACGCAAATGGGCAAAAAAAAGAATTGGATGGAGAGAACAAACCATGAAAATCAAAATTCGCGAGACAAAACTCCCCGGTGTTGGGGTACAACTGGACTTTGAGATTGAGCGGGGGCATCGTGTGGGTGTGATCGCCCACAACACTGGACGCCGCGACTTCTTGGTGTTCTCCGTGCATGACCCGGATAAGTGCGCCAGCTCAATCAGCTTTACTGAGGAGGAGGCAGCGCTTATCGGCGAGCTGATGGGCGCGTCGCAGGTGGTGAAGTCCCTCAACAGCACCATTCAGCAGGCCATGGGCGGCCTCTCGATTGACTGGATTGAGGTTCAATCAGATTGGCCCTGCGTGGACGAAAGCATCAAGGGGCTTGGCCTCTACCAGACGGGGACCAATGTTATCGCCGTGATTCGCGATGACAAGACCCACCCCGCAGCAGAGACCGACCTGCTCTTGCAGGCAGGGGACATGGTGGTCGTGATCGGCAAGACGGAGAGCATCAACAAGGCACACGATCTGATGGCGGGGTCACAGTAAATATGCCGATTTTCCCAATTGCTGCTGCGAGTGGTCCCGAAGTTGCATTTCTGTTCATGGAGTTAGGGCTGATCTTCCTGACGTTAACCATCGCCGCCCGGCTGTCCCAGATCATCGGGTTGTCGCCCATTCCGCTCTATCTTTTGGTTGGGATGGCCTTCGGCGTCGAGGGGGTATTGCCCGTGAACTTCTCGGAGGCGTTCATCGCCGCTGGGGCGGAGATCGGCGTGTTGTTGCTGTTGTTCATCCTCGGCCTGGAGTACACCGCACCCGAACTCGCGAGCAGTATGAGGACAGGTTTCCGGGCTGGGTTGGTGGACATCGTGCTGAACTTCACGCCCGGTTTTGCGCTTGGATTGATACTCGGCTGGGATTTTGTAATGGCGCTGCTGTTGGGCGGTGTAACGTACATCTCGTCGTCCGGCATTATCTCCAAACTGTTAAGCGACTTCGGTTGGTTGGGTAACCGTGAGTCCCCCGCGATTCTATCGGTCCTGATCTTTGAAGATCTCGTGATGGCGTTCTACTTGCCGCTGATGACGGTGTTGCTGGTGGGTGATAGCCTGTTGTCCGGCCTGACTTCGCTTGTCATTTCTACCGTAACGGTGTTGATTATCGGCGCGTTTGCGATTTTTGGTGGCGAACGGCTCAGTAAGGTGATAGACAGCCGCAACAGCGAGGTTCTACTGTTGGGTGTGTTAGCACTGATGTTGCTCGTTGGTGGGATTGCCCAATACTTCCAGGTGTCGGCGGCTGTGGGCGCGTTCCTGGCCGGGATTGCGCTCTCGCGTAAACTGAGCGAACACGTCCACGAACTGATTGCGCCGCTCCGTGATATGTTCGCGGCGGTGTTCTTCGTGTTCTTCGGCCTTCAAATCAGCCCGTCCAGCATTCCGCCGGTGTTGCTGTTGGCGCTGGGGCTGGGGGCTGTCTCCGCCGTGACGAAGTTCTTCACGGGGGTCTACGCTGCCCGGAGCATTGGCGTGTTTACTCGCGGACAGATTCGCGCCGGGGCGATGCTTACCATCCGTGGTGAGTTCTCCATCGTGATCGCGGGCTTGGCGTCCTCAGCGGCAGTGGTGGAGCCGATGCTGGCCCCGTTGACCGCCGCCTATGTGCTGGTCATGGCGATCTTCGGGCCGATCATGTTGCGTTTCCTCGACCCGATCATGAACGTGGTGCTGCCACCAACGACACTAAAGACACAAACCGTGCCTGTGGTGTATGCGCCACCGCCGGGTAATGACGACAACAAACCAGTAACGATAGCCACTCTGGAACGCACCATAGACGACGACTAACCGTAACTGTATGTGGGTGATAGGGGGTCACAGACCCCTTATCACCTGTTCAACTTCCTCTTGTGTCGGCAGATGATAATAGGAATATCAAAGCCGAGCAAAAAGGGCTGTTTCCATGTCATCAGTTCCCAAGTTTCACCCCCGTCCCCTACCGCACCAGTTTTATCGGCGGCTACTGCGTATCAACCAGACCCCCTTGAACACCGGCACCCCACAAGCTGTTCCTGTGGATTTTATGGCGGCGCTAGAGCAGCAATTTCGGGCTGTCCGGCGGATGGCGTTCACGCCCGATGGCCGGGTTGATTACCGTGCGTTGCGCGACAGTAGCGCCTACGCCGACTATCGTGATTTGGTGCCAGGGTTGGCGGTCTTTGACCCATCCCAACTGACAGCAACAGCACAGGCCGCGTTCTGGATCAACCTTTACAACATGCTGACGGTGGACATCGTCGTCCAAGCTGGGCTGACAAACATCGTGGACGTTCCCCATGCCTTTTGGGAACCGGGATACATTGTCGGGGGGCATTTCTACAGCCTGCACGACGTTGAGCAGGGGATTTTGCGGGCGAATGCTGGCTATCCGGGGCTGCCGGGGCCACAGTTCCGCGTAGGCGATCCACGGGCGGCGCTGGCGCTGCCCACGCTGGACCCGCGCATTCACTTTGCGTTGGTGTGTGCAGCCGTCTCCTGCCCACCGATTGCCCTCTACGATGCGGACCACCTGGACGCCCAGCTTGACCTCGCGGCGCGGAATTTTGTGAACAGTCCTGAGGTACAAATCAACCTGGACCGCCAAACGGCCCACCTGTCGAAGATCTTTCAGTGGTACGCGCTGGACTTTGGGGCAGGTTTCCTCGTCAGCGCGGGATATGGGCATCCTGCCCCGATTCTGCGGTGGATCGCGCCACATCTGACGGACGCAGACGCACAGCAGACATTAGCAGCAAACGCCAACCGTTTTCGGGTGCGGTTTAACGACTACGACTGGCGCTTGAATGACGGCCAAGCGAAACCCTTGGCGGTGGTCGGCTAGGTCCACCTAGGCGGCGTAGAGTAGATTGATGACCCAACCCGTATGCCACTTTATTGCTTAATTCAGATGTGGTGACCGAATTTTTACACCGCATACCACCATGCGCCTACGACAAAACATCTATAGACTAGCGAGGCACATTGCGTTTCGGCTGTAACAACGACGTTGCTCCTAACCAACCTTCCCCATAGCCAACCACGCCCAAAGCCTTTATGATAAGTAAACATAGAATTAAAACAGGATAGGGAAGGGTATGAACGTCACGAAGGTTCTGGCAACGCAGAACGAACTCGGAGAGGGACCAATCTGGCATCCCGACGAAGGGGCGTTGTACTGGTTAGATATTAAGAGCAAGCAGGTATTCCGTTACACGCCAGCCACGGGGCAACAGGACACCTGGAATTTTGAGGATGGCCCCACGGCGATTGCCCTGCGCGCGCGAGGTGGGCTGGTGTTGGCGACCTACAGCGGGTTTGCCTACTGGAACCCCGCCGACGGTGACCTGCGGACGATTGCCGCTGTTGAGACACACATCCCGCAGTCACGCATGAACGACGGCGCAGTAGGCCCTGGTGGTCACTTTTGGGCGGGGACGATGACCCACGGCGAGTTCATCTCTGGGTTGTACCGCCTGACGCCGGACCTTGCCGTAGACGTGATCCAGACGAAAATGGGTATCTCGAATGGCGTGGGTTGGAGTCCTGACGGGCGCACGATGTACGTTACGGACTCCCCCGCTTATACAATCTACGCCTACGACTTCGACCCCACAACCAGTACCGCCACCAATCGCCGTGTGTTCATCAACGATCCTGACGAACCGGGCCTCCCGGACGGCCTCGCGGTGGACAGCGCAGGCTACCTATGGAGCGCCCGCTGGGGTGGGTCACAGGTCGTGCGCTATGACCCAGGCGGCGCTGTGGACCTACGCCTGCCTGTCCCCGCCACCTACCCGACCAGCTGCGCCTTCGGTGGTGAGGACTTCCGCGACCTGTATATTACGTCCGCCTGGACGGATGACGGCGCACCCAGCAAGAACCAGGGCGACCTATACCGGGTGCGCGTGGAAGTCGCCGGACAACCGGCCTATCGCTTCAAGGGATAACGCACAACGGCCCCATGAACGCTCATGGGGCTTTTGTTGTGATGCGATGTCGTTAGACTTACTCACCATCAGCGGCGGGTGGCATCACATTCGGGCGCTCACCGTTCACCAGTGCCTCAATCATGCCGGGTAGCGCCGCCTTGCGTTGGGCGGCTCGCTCGTCAATACGTGTCTCGGTGACAGTGACGGCCTCCGCGATAAAGGCGTCCACATCCCCTGCATTGGCTGTGATGAGGTCCGCCAGCGTTGCGCCGCTGCGGAGTTCGGTTACGATTTGCTCTGCTGTCAGCCCGGTGTAGCTCTCCGCCAGGGCCAGGATTTCACCGTCCAGGCGGTTCATGAGTCGTTCCCCACGGCGCGGACGGTCGCTTTGTAAACCCTCTGTCAGCCGCTCTGTGAACTGGGACTTTAGGGGTTCGGCCTGTGCCTCGTCAATACGTCCGTTGGCGACGGCCTCGTCGATGCGCTGATAAACTGGGGCTGCGGCCTCCGCCACGAAGGCATCTACGCTTTGGCTGTTAGCGTCGATCAGTTCTGCTACTGTCGCACCTTCGCGCAGTTGGGAACGCAGTTCGTCGGGGGTTAGCCCGGTGTAGGTTTCCAGCAACACCTCGATCTCGGCGCGGTCAATGTTGATCCCAAAGCCACCACGGGGGCCGGGACCATTGCGGGGGCCGCCGAACATCCCAAAGCCACCACGGGGGCCGGGACCATTGCGGGGGCCGCCGAACATCCCGAAGCGCCCGTTGAAGGGTTCCTCGGTGGTCGGGTCTGGCGTGGTGGGGTCGTCCTGTGCGCCGACAACGGCGGTCCCGGCGATACCTGTCATCAGGGTGAGGCTGGCGATACCGCTTATCAACAACTGCTTGAGTTTAAACATGTGTGTCTCCTGGTAGGTTTACTTGATTTAACAGCAGTATGCCGGGAACCTGTAAAGCACTGTTGGCGCGGGTGTAAAACAACTGTAAATTAGGGGCACCGGGCGACCGTTCGCCCTACACACATCACGGGGAAGGAGAAACCACCGTGTCCACACCAGACAGCGGACGCCGGTCGGCGGAATATGTGGGGCGCTACACCCCACCCCGCATTCACGGCAGCTTTGCTAACAAACACATCATCACGGTAGAACAGTTTGAGCGCGAGGACCTGGACCGCTTATTTGAGGTGACGAACCGCCTACGGCGGGCGGTTGTCGCGGGGGACCGTGAGGTGGCGGGGTTCGCCGCTGGCCGGGTTATGGCATCGTTGTTCTTCGAGAGCAGCACGCGCACCGACATCTCGTTCCAGGCGGCGATGCGGCGGCTTGGCGGGGAGGTGGTTGCCCCCAGCGGCGGCGTACAGTTCTCGTCGGTCTACAAGGGGGAGAACCTGGCAGACACCGTTCGGGCGGCGGGATGTTATGCGGATGTGGTCGTGGTGCGCCACCCTGAACGCGGCTCATCTTACCAGGCGGCCTATTATTTGGAGCAACTACACGGACAGATCACGCGCCAGCCTGTCGTCATCAGCGGCGGGGACGGCATCGGCGAACATCCGACACAGGCGCTACTGGACCTGTTCACCATCCTCGATAACAAAAAGACGCTCGATAATCTCACCGTGACACTCGTTGGGGACTTGAAGCACGGACGCACCGTTCACAGCCTCGCCAAACTCATTGCGCGTTACGAGGACCAGCGCACCCGCATCAACCTTGTCTCGCCGGAGAGCCTGCAAATGCCGCGTGAGATCATCCAATACCTGAACGTGCGGAAGGTCGCCACTGTGGAGACAGAAGATCTGGATGATGTCATCGGGGACACGGATGTCATCTACTGGACGCGGGTCCAGGAGGAGCGCTTTGACGACCCAACCCAATATTACGCGATTGCTGACCACTTCATCATGACGCCGGATGTGCTGGCATGTGCCCGTGAGGACGCCATCCTGATGCACCCGTTACCGCGCAAACACGAGATGGGGTCACCAGCCGACCACGACCGACTGGACGAGGATCGGCGTTCGGTCTACTTCACACAAATGGAAAATGGCATGTTTGTACGGATGGCATTGTTGGCGCTGGTAATGGGGATTGAGGTGGGCTAACCATGTTACGCATTGACGGCATGTTGGACCCACACACACATCTGCGCGACCTGGACTGGGCGCACAAGGCAACATTCGATAGCGAGACGCGGGCGGCAATCGCAGGCGGCTACACCGCCGTGTTTGATATGCCAAACACCCCGCCCAACACGACTGACCGCGCTGCACTCCAGATGAAACTCGACATGCTGAACACCAGCGCACTCTGCGATTTCGGTGTGTACTTTGGTGCATCCCAGGCGGACAACACCACTGAATACGCCGGGCTGACGGGCGTGTGTGGGTTGAAGATCTTCAACAATGCGACCACGGGCAACCTGCTCATCGACAACCAGGCAGACCGCGACAAGCACTACGCCGCCTGGACCATCGGGCGCACGGTCAGCGTCCACGCCGAGGGCGAAACTGTCCGTGATATTCTGGAGATGGTGCGTAAATACCGCCGTCCAACTCACTTTCTGCATGTCAGCACAGCCCAGGAAATCAGGTATTTGCGCGAGGCAAAGGCGGCGGGGCTGCCCGTGACCCTTGGCGTGTGTCCGCATCACCTGTATCTCACCGAGGCAGACGTAGCGCACCTGGGGCCGTTGGGTATGATGAAGCCGGACCTCAAGACGCAAGCAGACCAGGCCGCGCTATGGGCGGCGCTGGCGGACGGGGTGGTGGACGTGATCGAGAGTGACCACGCCCCGCACACGCTCGCGGACAAGCACAACGCCGAGGGGCGTCCCGTGTATGGGGTGCCGGGGCTAGAAACGACACTCCCGCTGATGCTGTTGGCCGTGCGTGAGGGTCGCCTGTCCGCCGAGCAACTCCCTGCGCTGCTGGCAGACAATCCCCGCCGGATTTTCGGCCTACCGATGCCCCCGGACACATACACGTTGATTGACGCTGACGCCCGCTATGAGATCACGAACGACGCGCTGCACACCGCGCCGGGGTGGTCGCCGTTTGCGGGAATGACCGTCTACGGAAAAGTGCGTGAGGTGTGGATTCGCGGGACACAGGTTTACGACAGGGAACGGTTCCTGGTGGAACCGGGGTTCGGGGTGAACTTGTACGGAGAGGACAACCTATGATCCGACTCATTGACCGCGCCTACCAGACGATTCTCCCACTCACCTTGCACACGGAAGCGCAGACGGCCCACGACCAATTTATCGCCGGGTTGCGCTGGGCGGACGGCAACCCGCTTGCTCGCTGGGCCGCTTCCCAACTCGGCGCACGGACCCTCCCCAATGCCCCCGTCACCGTTGGCGGGGTGGAACTGCCGTATCCGCTGGTGTTGTCGGCGGGGCTGGTGAAGGGGGACGGCTTCGACGACGAGGGGGCTGCCCTCGCTGCCGTGGATGCGGGGCGCAACATCATCCCTGGCTGGCGCACCATGCCGTTGATCGCTGGCCCGGTGGAGTTCGGCAGCTATACGCGCTATCCCCGCGTGGGCAACCTGGGGACGGTGCTGTGGCGGCGGCCAGACACCCGCTCCACACAGAACCGTGTCGGCCTAAAGAACCCTGGCGCGGCGGCGGCGGCCCGTTTCCTGGCACAGCACGCGGCGGATTTGCCCCCGGTCTATGGGATCAACATCGCGGTGAGTCCAGGTGTAGATGAACTGGCCCAGGAGCGCGAGGAGATCACAGCGGCGCTGGCCTGCTTTCAGGAGGTGGGGGTTCGGCCAAGCTGGGTTACACTTAACCTGAGTTGCCCCAATACCGAGGACGACCCAGCCGGAAACCAGACCGAGGCCAAAGCCCGTGACCTGTGCGGGGCACTGGTGCATCAACTGGCCGGGGACGCCCCGCTGTGGGTGAAAATTAGCCCCGGCCTCAGTGATGTGCAGTATGCCGGGTTGATGGCCGGGTTTGGGGCGGTGGGGGTTGCGGCAGTCGTCGCCACTAACACCCTGCCAGAACTTACACCCGACGGGCGGCATCGCGGCGGGACGGGCGGCGGCGACCTGCACGCCGCCGCCGTATCTGCCGTGCGGGCGCTGGATGCTGCACGTAAGAAGGGTGGCTATAAGGTCGCTGTGATCGGCTGTGGTGGTGTGCTGGATGGCAAAAGTTATCGCGCTCAATGTGCGACCGGGGCGGACGCGCTCATGTACTACTCCGCGCTGATCTACCGGGGGCCAACCGCTGGCGCTATTATCTATCGAGAGGGGAACGAACAATGACCGAATCCATTCAATACGATGTCGCCGATGCTCTGCTGGACATTAACGCAGTGGGCTTCTCGCCAGATGCCCCCATCACCTTCAAGAGCGGCATCGTTTCGCCTGTCTATGTGGACAACCGCACGCTCCCGTTTTACCCCTCTGCCTGGACGGTGGTGCTGGACGGGATGCGCTCATGGATGCGCGAGTATAGCATCGAACCCGACGCCATTGCGGGTATTGAGGCAGCAGGCATCCCGCACAGTGCGGTGCTCGGCTATCGCACCGGGCGTCCGTCGTTGTTCGTTCGCAAGAAGCCGAAGGAACACGGTACGGGCAAGCGTGTGGAGGGCGGCGACGTGAACGGCCTGCATGTGTTGTTGGTGGAGGACTTGATTTCGACGGGCGGCAGCAGTTTAGCCGGGGTGCAGGCGCTACGTGATGCTGGGGCCACTGTAACGGACTGTATCGCCATCGTTAGCTACGAGTTCGATATGTCGATTCACTCGTTCGAGGAGGCCGGGGTGCGCCTGCATGTGCTCGCGCCGTTCCGGGTGTTGGCGGCGCGTGCTCACGAGCGCGGCACCTTCGACGCTGAGACGCTGGCGGTCATCCAAGCATGGCGCGAGGACCCGTGGGGCTGGGCGGGCAAACAGAAATAGCATAGGCGTTTCGGTAAAGTAAAAACAACACAACATCAAATCCACTTCCAAATCAAGCATAACGTGTGGATGTGTGTTTTGTGATGGTGCCTTCAGGCGGCGGTGCCTTGTGGTCCCGCCAAGATGCCTAGGAGTTTGCTAATCTTCTGTGGGTGGATACCCGCCTTATAATGAGCGTATAACCCACAACTTAAAGAGAACCCCCACCATGCAAATCCTTGAAAACCAGCCGGATCGCCTGACACTGCGTAATCGGTCGATGTTGTTCGGGGTGATGTTCGCGGTGGGGGCGCTGCTGTGGTTGTTCGTCGTCATGGGGACGGCGGTCAGCGGGACGGTGCGCGTTGCCACACAGACCCCACCGCCAGACCTAATCGGGTGGCGTTTGTTCGGGTTAGCCGTTGTCTTTGTGTTTGGTGTCTTTTTTACGTGGCTCGGCGCACAGACGGCCATTACGACGTTGCGCGGCACCACTTGCATCTTCGACCGTACTGCCGAAACCGTCACGGTGTTGCAGCCGGGCGGGTGGCGCTCTCAGCAACAACAGCACTCGCTCTACGGCGTGTCGCACGCGCATGTCGAACACAACGACGAGTTCAGCACGTTTGCACTTTACCTCGTCTTACGGAGCGGCGAACGTATCCCGCTCGGTGTCCTGCACGAGTTCCAACGCGCTGAGGTTGATGCCACCGTGCAGACTATCCGTGCCTTTTTACAGGGCCGTTAAGCCTAGCCAAACCCGCCCGGCCCTGTCACAATGTGGCGCGACTATCCACCACATTGACGAGGCACCATGTCCCAGACGCTCGAACGGGTTGCGCCCCCCTGGTCGCTGCGCGGCAGTGGCTACATCTTTCTGTATCGCTTTACCCAGAACTTTGTTGAAAATCACGCGAATGTCCCCGACTGGCTACTGCCCCAATACCGAGGCGGCTTCGGTGCGGTGATGTGGGTGGACTACCATAATTCCCCGGTCGGGCCATACCGCGAACTGCTGTTTATCCCTGGGCAGTTCCAGTTTGGGCGGCGGCGCTGCTACGTTATCACGAAAATTTACGTCTCCACGCAGGCCAGCGTGGAAAACGGCCAGGAGAACTGGGGTATCCCCAAGGAACGCGCAACCTTCCAGGTGGACAAAATCGACGACCGTGTACGACGGTTCACTGCGTCATATGCCGATACGCCCTTCTTCCAGGTACAGGTCAAGTCTGGCCTATTGCGCTTCCCGTTCAACACGATCGCCAATCCGTTCCCCGCAAAGTTGCTACAACGGCGCGAACGTGACGGGCAGTTCCTCGTAACGGAGCCAACTGCCGGGGGGACGGTGAGCATCACCCCAGGGCTGGAGTCGTTGTCGGTAGACGGGGCGCACTTCCCCCCGTTCAACCAAGACGACCCACTCGTGATCGTTGAGGTAGTTAACTTCCGCATGACATTCCCGGTGCCGAAGGAGGGGTAGCCTGTGCCGCGTATCCTCGTGATTGTCCCGGCGCTCAACGAGAGCGGCAGCATCCAACGGGTTGTCCGCAGCATTCAGGAGCATGTGCCGTCGGCAGATGTAGTCGTGGTTAACGACGGCTCCAACGACGACACTGCACCGTTAGCACGGGCGGCGGGGGCGGTTGTGCTGGATATGCCCTATAACGTTGGGATTGGCGCGGCAGTCCAGACGGGGTTCATCTATGCCGCCCAGCACGGCTACGATGTGGCGGTGCAGACGGACGGCGACGGCCAACACCCGGCCCAGGAGATTCCACGGTTGGTTGATGCCCTGGCAGCCAACAACGCCGATGTTGTCATCGGCTCGCGTTTCATCGACCCCGCCCGCCCCGGCTACCAGCAGACGGCAGCGCGGCGGGTCGGCGGGGAGATTTTGGCGCGTATTCTCTCCATGACCACCGGGCAACGCATCACCGACCCGACCAGCGGCTTCCGTGCCTCCAACCGCCGGGCGTTGCTCCTCTGTGCCCAGCTTTACCCCCACGACTACCCCGAACCAGAGGCGATCATCATCCTGCACCGGGCCGGGTTGCGTCTGTGTGAGATTGCCGTGCAAATGTCCCCGCGTGAAACCGGGGTGTCGTCCATCACCTTCCTGCGTGGTGGCTACTATATGACCAAGGTGATTCTCGCGATCCTCATTAACCTGTTGCGTGCGCCCGCGCTCTCGTCCTAGCTGTGTTCCGTGCTACACTAGGCCTGTCAGCGCATAAATCATCGGGAGGTCACACGTAGATGGCAGGCAAGAGAAGCACGAATCGCGGCTGTGTCGGGTTGTTGGCGATGTCCGGCTTTTCGTTCGGGCTGTTGGGCTGTGCCTGGAGTTTCTACCTGGGGACCACTCGCGCAGGGGAGGCCGTCAGCGCGGCGATGGGGGTTTCGTTCTACGCCGGGTGGATTTGTGGCATGGGCCTGGTGATGTTGGGGATGGTCTTTAGCGTGTTGAGCTTCTTCACACGGGCGCTGGGTAATGTGCTGGACAACTTCGGCGACGGCGACGGCAACGCCGAACTCTCTGACCTCATCCCCGGCGGCGGCCTGAGTAGTCTCATTGGCGGGGTCGTGGTAAGCCGCTTCCTGAAAAACCGCGACCGATAGCCGCTCACGCCTTGGTGGTTCTCATCCCTGGGTGTCTCTGCTAAACTCGCCGACTGACATTTGCTGCAAACGATCAGGAAACCTGCGATGACAACCTCCCGTCCCCGGCTGCGTCGGCGTGGCCCCCTCCTTGAAGTTGTGCAAACGGCTGTTTTTGTAGTGGCAATGGTGGCCCTGGTGAACCTATCTACGGCGCGGGCTGTGGTGGACGGCCCGAGCATGGAGCCGACGCTGTTCACCAGCCAGTTTCTACTGATTAGCCGCTTGCACTACCTATTCGGGGACATCCAGCATGGGGATGTAGCGGTGTTCTTCCCGCCCAACGAGGATGACCGCCTGATTAAGCGGGTTATCGGCGTGCCAGGGGATACCATCGAAATTCGCGAGCGATTGGTCTACCGTAATGGCGACCTGCTCACGGAACCGTACTTCGTTAACACCCCCTGCACCTCCCGTTGCGGCGATAATACCTGGACACTTGGCCCGAACGAGTATTTCTTCATGGGCGACAACCGTAACCGCTCTCGTGATTCTCGCGCTTTCGGCCCGGTTCCCAAGTCCAATATCATCGGGCGGGCGGTTGTCCGTTATCTGCCACCCCAGGATTTCCGCTACTTCGGCAACAATGTTGAGTGACGGCCCCGGTTGGTTGGTGATCCACGCTGACGCCGACGGCGCACCCGGCCCGGTCCTGGGCCAGACGCCGCTGGTCGCTGGCGTGAACGAGGACATCGTTGTGACGCTGGAAGGCGAGATCACCGAGACGCTGTTCCCGATGTTGCCCTTTGACACGGGTGAGATGGGTGTCTACGAGTTTGGCACGGTTGACGGCGCAGACGGCCCGGTCACGGTGAACGATGCCGTGGTTACTGGCCCGATGACGCCGGAAGCGGGCATGGAGTCCCGGTTCCCACCCAGGGGTGAACCCTCGCCCCTGCTGTCCGCCCGGGTAGCGGGGGTTTTTTGTTTGTGGCTACTCGCCGTCAACCTTGCTGAGGGCATCCTCCAGCGCGTGCCAGGCCAGCGTCGCGCATCGAATGCGGTTCGGAAACTGGCGCACGCCCCCTAGCGCCTCAAGCTCCTCCATCTCCTGTGCCTCAAACGCGAAATCACCGTCTAAGTCGGTCATCTTCGTCTGGAAATCACGCAGGACGGCGTGCGCCTCATCCATTGTCTTGCCTATCATGATATCGGTCATCATGGACGCGCTGGCCTGGCTGATGGCGCAACCCCGCCCGCTGAACTTAATCGCGCTGATGCGGTTGTCCTCACCTAGCACCAACTGAATTTCCACTGTGTCGCCGCAGGTCGGGTTGAGCCGATGTGCAGCGGCGTCGTGCGGGTCCAGTTCCCCGTAGTTGTGCGGGTGCTTGGCGTGGTCGAGTATCACTTCTTGGTAGAGCGAGCCGAGGTTCATAAGCCAAAAATCTCCTTTGCGTTGTTGAGCGCGTCCACGAGCGCGTCAATGTCTTCGGGCGTGTTGTAGAAGTAGAGGCTGGCGCGGGCGGTTGCGGCGATGTCATAACGGCGCATGAGCGGTTGGGCGCAGTGATGCCCCGCCCGAATCGCGACGCCGTGCTGGTCAAGGATGGTGGACAGGTCGTGCGGATGCACCCCCTCTAGCGTGAAGCTAATCGCCCCGACGCGCTCCTCCGCCTCACCGTAGACCCGTAGGCCGTCCACGTCGCGTAGCTTGTCCAGCGCGATCTGCGTTAGTTGGCGCTCGTAGGCGGCGATCTTCTCCATGCCCAACTCGGACAGATATTCGACGGCGGCCCCCAGGCCGATGCCCTGGGCAATGCTGGGTGTCCCCGCTTCGAACTTGTGCGGAATGTCGGCGTAGTTGCTATGGTCTAAAAATACCTCGTAGATCATATCGCCGCCGCCCATGAACGGGTTCATCTCCGCGAACAGCTCGCGTTTGCCCCACAACACGCCGATCCCCGTTGGGCCGCACATCTTGTGGCTGCTGAAGGCGTAGAAATCTACGTCCAGGTCTTGCACGTCTACGGGCATGTTGGGTACGGACTGTGCACCGTCGATCAATACCAGCGCCCCGGCGTCGTGGGCGGCCTGCGTGATCGGCTTAACTGGGTTCACTGTCCCTAGGACGTTGGAGACGTGCATGAACGACACCAACTTCGCGCCGTCCAGCAGTTCGTCAAGATTGCTCAGGTCTAGGGTGCCATCCTCATTCACGCGGATGAAGCGCAGTTCGACACCCATCTGCTCACGCAGGATGTGCCAGGGAACAAGGTTGCTGTGGTGCTCCATCTCCGTTGCGACGATCACATCCCCGGCCTTCAGGAACTTACGCCCCCAACCGTAGGCGACCAGGTTAATTGACTCGGTGGTGTTACGGGTGAAGATGATCTCTTCTACTTCTGGCGCGTTGATGAACCCCGCAACCAACCGCCGGGCGTTCTCATAAGCAGCGGTGGCCTTCTCGCTCAGGGTGTGGATGCCCCGGTGGATATTGGCGTTGTAGTTGCGGTAGTACTCGTCTAGTGCCTGGATGACGTGTAGCGGCTTCTGGGAGGTAGCCGCGTTGTCCAGGTAGACCAGCGGCTTATCGTTAACGGACTGCGCCAATGTGGGGAAGTCCTTACGGTATGCGTGCATGGCGTTGCCTCAAATAAAACGAACGTGTGTCATGTCCTCTATTATGAGGCAAATGGACAGTGAATAACAGTGAGTGGGGTTATATTTGTTCCCTACCCATTGTTAATCTTTTGTGTGTTCGGTGGTAAGAATAGCTACGACCGGGGATAGACCCCGATCACCGCCGGGACGGGATCGAACGAGCCGACGCTAACCCCTGCCACATCACCCGTTTGCACCTGGAGCATGGACGAGCCGCCGCCGTCCAGGTTCAGCGCGTCCACCAGGTTGAGGTCGCTGGATGCGAGGTAGTCCGCGAGGTCTAGCAGCGTAATCCCGCCGAAGGACGTAATTAGCACGACGACCCGGCCCTGGTCGTCTACGCCGACAACGGTGCGGCGGGTGGCGCGGTCTGGCCGGGTGTCAAAGTAGGACTGTGCGCCGTCTGTGACGAGCATGGGGAAAGCCTGCACCGCCTGGTCGTAGCGTTCGCCGTTGTAGGGTTGAACGCGATTGCTGTTGATTGCCGGAACCCCGCCCCGCACGAAGAACGTCCCGCCTCGCCAGCGATACGCCTCACCGTAGGCCACGCCGTCCGCGAACAGTAAGCCCTGGATGATGTCGGCGCGGTCAAAGAAGTTGGTGTTGAAGATCACGGCTGCGTCGGGGTGGTCGGCGGCCCACTCGGAGAGCAGTTGCGGGTCGCCCGGTTGGTAGTGGACGCGAAAATTGTACTGGGTGGGGTCAATGCGGATCGTGGTCAGGCGGGTGAACAGGCCACTTGGCGGACGGTAAATTCGCTGCTCCAGCCCTGGTGCGAGCGTCACCCAAGTATCGCTGTTGGGGGCGGGGGTCGCTGTCGAGGCCTGGGTTAGCGTGGCTGTGGGCTGGCTCGTCTGCATGGTACAGCCGACGAGCCACAGGGCCACACCTGCGAGGTAGGCCGGGTTGAACGCACGGCGGCGGGCCATGATGAACAGACGGTGTGGCCCTGCGTTCCGCCAGCGCCAGAGCGCCTTACGAAGACGAAAATGAGTGTGGGCGTCTGG
>CAYWZS010000090.1:0-17266 GCA_964462905.1 uncultured Anaerolineaceae bacterium | reverse complement strand
CCTGGCACAGCGTAAAGGCGGTGAGGTCCATCACCCGCAGTTTCTTGTCCAGCACCTCCTCGTAGGACAGGCGCTCGTAGCGCACGGCGTCCGGGTAGAGCTTGGGATCTGCGGAGTAGACGCCATCGACCTTGGTCGCCTTAATCACGAGTTCCGCGTTGAGTTCGGCGGCACGCAGCGCGGCGGCGGTGTCCGTCGTGAAGAACGGATTGCCGATGCCACCAGCGATGATGACCACGCGCCCCTTCTCCATATGGCGCATTGCCCGCAGCCGGATGTACGGCTCGGCTACCTCGTCCATGTGAATGGCCGTCTGTACACGGGCGTCCACATCCAGCCGCTTCAGCGCGTCCTGGAGCGCCAGCCCGTTCATCACCGTGGCGATCATCCCCATGTAGTCGGCGGTGGCCTGTTCCATCCCGCGTGCCACGCCCATCGCGCCGCGCCACAGGTTCCCCCCGCCGACGATAATCGTGATCTGCACACCCAGGCCGTGTAACGACTTCACCTTGTTGGCAATCTCCTCGGCGCTGTCCGGGTCGATGCCCAAACTGCCGCCGTCGGGCGCAAGCGACTCCCCGCTGAACTTGAGTACGATACGCTTGTACTTCGATGACATGTGGTTTCCTCCTCAGATAACGGTTTGCAGGCATAAAAAAAGGGGATTGGCAAAAAAACCAATCCCCTGCGGGTTTAGCAGATGAAACGTGTGGTTCGTTCCAAATGGCGCGTGTGCTTACTCATCGTCCCCGGCTTCGTCCTCGTCGCCCTCACCGACAGCCAAACGCGCCATCGCGGTGATCTCGACGCCGTTTTCCTTCGCTAACTGGCCGATAGTCTTGCTGTCATCCTTCAGGAACTCCTGCTCCAGCAGCACGATCTCGGCGTAGAACTTGCCCATACGCCCCTCGACCATCTTCTCCGCGATGTTCTGCGGTTTGCCCTCTTCCAGCGCACGCGCCAACTGTACGCCCTTTTCATGCTCCACCACCTCGGCGGGGACAGCGTCACGGCTGACGTACTCCGGCTTCAGGTTGCTGATGTGCATGGCGATGTCGTAGGCCAGCTCGCCCATGCCCGGCTTGTCCAGGCGGACGAGCGCCCCAATGCGCTTGTTGAAGTGCTGGTAGACGCCAATCGTGCCGCCCTCGGCCTGCACGTTGGTCATTCCACCGACCTGCATTTTCTCGCCTAGCTCGGCAATCGTCTCCTTCAGGCGCTCCTCAATCGGGGTGTCCGTATCGTGGAGTGTTTGGCCCATCAGCGTCTCAACATCTGCCGGGGACTCGTGGGCGATGTGTGCAGCCAGTTCATCGCTAAAGGCGACGAACTTGTCGTTGGTGCCCACGAAGTCCGTTTCGCAGTCCACCTGCACCATCACAACATGCTGCGGGTTCTCCTCGGCGTCCTGCCACAGCGCGACCGTGCCCTCGTTCATGCTGCGCTCTTTGCCGAGCTTCTTGGCGGCCTTGGCGATCCCCTTCTCACGCAGGTAGTCTACGGCGGCCTGCTTGTCGCCGTCTACAGCCTCCAGCGCCTTTTTGATGTCCAGCGGCCCCGCGCCAGTGGCCTCACGCAGTTCCTTCACCATTGCTGCTGTTACCTTAACCATCCGTCTCTCTTTCCTGTGGTGTACGTGTACGAATCATGTGTATGTGAAGCGGGGGCCAGGGGGGGAAGCCTCGGCCCCACCCGGCCCGGTGTGTTGTGTGGGATGCTTACTCGTCGCTGTCCTCATCATCGTTGAGGCGCTGGCTGCGGATCTTTTCCAGGGTGGACTGGCCCAGATATTGCTCGTCGCTGCCCTCGTCCTCGTCGTCGTTACTGTCATCGAAGCGGTCCAGGTTCACCTGTGCCATGGTGTCGAAGGTGTCGTCCTCGGCGTCCTCACCCTTGCGCATAGCCCGGCCCGCCAGGACTGCGTCCGCCACTGCGGCCACCATCAGCTTGATTGCCCGCATGGCGTCGTCGTTAGCGGGGAGGATATAGTCTATGGTGTCCGGGTTGCCGTTGGTGTCCAACAGCGCCATTACTGGGAGGCCCAGGATGTTGCACTCGTTGATGGCGGTGTCCTCACGCATGGCGTCCACCACGAACACCATGTCCGGGACACGCTTCATGTTGCGAATACCGCCCAGGCGCAGTTGCAGCTTCTCAACCTCGCGCTGCTTCATCAGCTGCTCCTTCTTCGGCAGTAACTCCCAGCGGCCACTGTCGCGCTCCTTTTCAAGCGATTTCAGCGCGTCAATACGGCGGCGAATCGTCTCCCAGTTGGTGAGCGTCCCACCGAGCCAGCGGTGGTTGACGTAGGGCATCCCGCAGCGGTTGGCCTCCTGGCGAATGGTTTCGGCGGCCTGGCGCTTGGTCCCCACGAACAACACGGTGCCGCCGCCTGCTACCAGGTCGCGGATCATATCGTGGTATTCGTGCAGGTTCTTGATGGTCTGTTGCAAGTCGAGGATGTGGATCCCGTTGCGTTGGGTGAAGATGTACGGGTTCATCTTCGGGTTCCACTTCTGGATGCGGTGTCCAAAGTGAACACCCACCTCAAGCATATTCCGTAGTGTAACTTGGGAAGGCATGTTTTCTCCTAAATTGTGCCTGTGTTTATTCGCGTGCTTACCCTTCCGCCCCGACTGGAATCCCCTTTATCAGGGGGGACAACACGCATCGGGTCCAGGTAAGTGGGATTT
This sequence comes from uncultured Anaerolineaceae bacterium, assembly GCA_964462905.1. Lineage (GTDB taxonomy): Bacteria > Chloroflexota > Anaerolineae > Aggregatilineales > Phototrophicaceae > DAOTTY01. The sequence goes on along the minus strand of CAYWZS010000090.1, from coordinate 14,573 downwards.
TTTGGCGGTGCTAGGTTGGCACCAAACCGGGGGATATACTATCACAGGGCTGTGCCGGGTGTAAATGGTGGGGCATTCACCACACATCCGCTAAAATGGTGCGCTGTACCCTGTTTTTGTCCTTGGAGTTGTTGCCTATGCCCGCCCCCCAAAACCTACCCCCACCCATCCGCACTGATGGCACCAACCCCTTCGCCCACCAAACTATGCGTGAGCGCCAGCCCCAGATGATCCAGGAGGTGATTGACGCCAACCCGGACTTCTCGCCGATCATCGTTGAGGAGTTGCTGTTGTTGCGCCAAGACCTGCAAAACAACGCGCCCATTCTCATGCTGAACCTGTTCCCCACCCCCCCGCCGGACTATATCGACTGGGCCTCGCAACAGGTAAACCGGGGCGGGATGCGCCAGGAGGCAAAGCGGCTCACCTGGCTGAATACGGACTGGTTCTTTGCGGAGACGATGCTGTTTCGGCTGATTGTGGAACTATCGCGCTACCCAGAAACCGGGCGCGACCCCTACGGACCGATCAAAGCAGCCGAAATGTTGCGCGATGATATGTGGGTACTGTTGGAGGAAGCGCTGGCCGTGCCAGGTGGGGCCTATGACCGCCTGCCGAGGCTGTTGCACTTCGCGACCTGGGGCAACCGCATGGACCTGAGCTATGCCGCCGCCGCCGAACGCGGGACGGATGCTTCGACCGATGACTTGTTGGTGGACGACGCCGAACAGGTGCTAGACCACCTGATGCGGTCTAGCCTGGCTTACTTCCCAGAGGCCGAGCGTGGTGTGGGGCATATCATCCTGGACAACGCCGGCGCTGAACTGGCGATGGACCTTGTCCTGGCGGACACGCTACTCGTGGGTTTCTGCGATGTGCTCACCCTGCACACCAAGGTCTTCCCAACGTTTGTTAGCGATGCGACCAACGCCGACGTGCGCGACCTGATCCAACGCTTCATCCGGGGGCCACATGGCGGCCTCAAGCCGTCATCTGTCATCAGCAAACTCGGCGAACGCCTACAAGTGGCCTTCGATGAGGGACGGCTGCGGCTGGCGGCGAACCTGTTCTGGAACAGTGCCAACTTTGCCTGGGACATGCCGCGTCAGCTACAGCGAGTGTTCGACGACAGCAATATCGTTGTGCTCAAGGGCGACGCCAACTACCGCCGCTTTGTGGGGGACGCGCTGTGGGACCCGACCACGGATTTTACGGAGGTGATGGGGGGGTTCCCCTCGCCGCTGGTGGCGCTGCGAACCCTCAAGAGTGACCCGGTTGTGGGGCTGGCGGAGGAGCAAGTCCGCACCTTAGACGCAACGGATGCTCACTGGCGGCACAACGGCCAGCGGGGGCTGGTGCAGTTTGCACGCCGTAAGCCGAAGAGCACGCAACCGCTTACGCCTTTGGCGTGATTGGAATTTGTAGCTCCACGACGGATCGCGCATCCGTAATGGGGTTGCCTGTTTGCAGAAACACCTTCCGAAACGGCCCACTAATGCGGTAGTCGTGCTGCTCTAGCCATAAGCCGAGCGTTGCCGTCGCCGCGTGGCTGTCGTTCCAGCGCCCCGCGTACACCAGCGACGCCATCTCCTGCACAGCGGGGAGTGTCCGCAGCGCCAACGTCATCCCGCTGGGGAGCGTGGTACCCTGTCGTACCCGCCCGTCTACCACATAGCCAATTTCATAGGGGAAGGCGGCGCGGGTGTCGTGCAGCACCGCCAGCAATTGCTTCCGGGTGCGGACCTCGTGCCGGGCGGCGTACAAGTCCACGATCCGGGTTTCGTGGTCATGGGCATCGGCGCTGGTTGTGTAGAGGTAGGGCTGTGCTGGCACCTGCTTGACGATGACACGGTGGGCCACGGCGAAGGGGTCGCCGTGGTTGGCGAACTGTTCCAGCCGTGTTTCGAGTTGCCGGAGGCGGGCAATCTCCTCGCGCACATTCTGGATGATCTGCTCGCGGCGCTCCGCCAGAAGCCGCCAGATTTCCGCCTGGGTGATGTGCTGTTGCTGTAGGTCGCGAATCTGGTCCAGCGAGAAGCCGAGTTCACGCAACACGATGATGCGGTCCAACATCGGGATTTGGTCGGCGCTGTAGTAGCGGTAGCCGCTGTCTGGGGCCACATGGGCCGGCTTAAACAGGTCGATCTCGTCGTAGTAGCGGAGCTGGCTAACAGCGATCTGCGTGAGGGCGGCAAATTCGCCGATTTTGAACACGAGCGGGGCGCGTTAGGTGGCGTCCGGCGGGGGGACGGGGAGGTCGGCCACGTCCGTTTCGGCCCAGGCCGCGCCAGAGTCCGGCAACATATCCGGGATGCCGTTCCGCACCGGGTACTTATGCTGGGTTGCGGCACATACCAGCCACCAGCCGTCACGCTCTACGGTTAATGCGCCGGGGTTCTCCCCTTCCATCTGCACACCGACCGGGCAACGTAGCATGTCTAAGAGGTCCTGGCTGAGTTTTGGGGCTTTCATGAAAGGCTTTCCTTGCATATCGGTATCGCTTCAGCTTGCGAGTATAACACGCGCCTTTAGACCGACAAGCGCCGAAATGCAGGGGTCCCAGCGCAACTTGGTTGCCTCGTCCCCGCAAATATGTTAAATTTTGCCGCGTCCAAACAACAACCTATTTAGTGAGAGATGCCCATGTCCAAAAAACTGCACATAATCTTGACCGTAGCCCTGTTGCTGGCCGCTTTGCCGATGGTCGCCCTGGCGAACCCCGCCGTTTACGATGACCTGCCGGACCTGGAAGGCGCTGAGGTGCTGATCGCTGTTGAGAATCTCTACACCCCGTACCAGTTCGTAGACCCGCGTGCGGAAGGCCCCATCGGGTTTGAGTACGACATCGTGGATGAGGCTTGTTCCCGCATCAACTGCGTCCCGGCCTACGAGAACACCACCTTCGACATTCAGCTTTCCGGGACCGCCAACGGTGAGTACGACATGGCGATGAACGGCCTGTTCATCACCGAGGAGCGCCAGGAAATCTATGACTTCAGCATCCCGTACTCCCAGGCTGAGGCCTACCTGCTGGCCCGTGCGGGTGAGGACCGTTTCACGGACTTCACCAACTTCGCTGAAGTTGCCGCTGAGGAAGATATGCTGATCGGCGTGCAGAACGGTTCCTTCGGCCAGTTCCTCGCTGGCCCGGATGCCTTCGCTGTCCCGGAAGACCAGATCGTGACGTTTGAGGAGTTCGGCGCGTTGCTGGTAGCCCTGGAGGCGGGCGACATTGACACAATGGTCGTGGACGCCTTCGGCGGTGAGTTTGTCAGTAGCACCGGCGACCTGTTTGAACTGGTCGGCCCACCGGTCGCGGACCCGGTGGACATGGGTTTCATCTTCCCGATGGGCAGCGAGATCGTCGGCCCGATGAACGAGGCACTGCAAAGCATGATCGACGACGGCTACATGGACTATCTCGTCTACAAGTGGTCCGTGGACTTCACCCCGCTGGCTGGCGAATAAACCTAACAGCCCCCCACCCCCGCCAACTTGTTTACCTTGTGAATAGCTACCTAAGCCCCCTTCTTCATGATGGAGAGGGGGTTGGGGGTGAGGTGATGCCACCATGAACCAACACTACTCTGAGTCTCGCCCCAACCCGCAGAGGTCGAACATCATTATCCGGCGCTTGTCCCGCGCCCCGTGGTGGTTGCTGGCGATCCTGGTGCTGGTGCTGGCGCTGGTTATCACCGTGTCGGACAATGTGCTCTACGCGGAAGCCTGGGAGGACGTGCAGGTCGGCATCTTCGTCACCATCCGCGTGACGCTGATTGCCTACAGCCTTGCGTTGTTGATGGGCCTTGTCATCGCGCTGTTGCGCCGTCCGTCGCAGTCTGTAGCCTATAACATCCTCGTCTACCAGCCTGTGACCTTCTACGTGGAGATCATTCGCGGTATTCCGACGCTCGTCTTGCTGTTGTACATCGTGTTGGCGCTCATTCCACAGGGGATTGGCCTGCTGAACATGTTGGGGGAGGGGTTGGTGGCGCAGGGGGCAACCCTCGGCGGCCTGAGTGAGAACCTTGCCACCATGCGAACCCGTGACATTGGCTTTGAACTGCGGGCGATTGTGGCGCTGGCGGTGTCGTATAGTGCGTTTTTGTCGGAGGTGTTCCGGGCGGGGATCGAGAGCGTCAGCGACGGCCAGCGCGAGGCCGGGCGCAGCCTGGGCATGTCAACATGGCAGGTGAACCGCTATATTGTGCTGCCCCAGGCGATTCGCAATATGTTGCCGCCGCTGGGCAACGATTTCATCGCGATGTTGAAGGAAAGCTCATTGGTGTCTATCGTCGGTGTGGACGACATCACCCGTTTGGCGCGGAACTTCAACTCCGCCACCTTCACAATTTTCCCGGCCTACAACATCATCACCATGACCTACCTCGTGCTAACGTTGACATTGTCGATGATTGTGCGGGCGATTGAGGTGACGTTCAACCACGACAGGGATTGACCCGTCACCTCATGGTGTCGTGCTAGGACACCGTGCCGCTGTCATCTGGCGGGATAATCGTGGTGCCGTTGGTGCTGTTACTGGGGTTGCCCATACCGCCAAAGTCGTCTACATCTACCCCTTTGAGGCTGTTGAACATCATCATCATGCGTTCGATGGTCTGGTTAAAGTCCTCGCCGCTGAGGGCCTCCACCTTGGTACGGAACATGTCAGCAACTTCGGGAATTTCCATCAGCAGGTTCATGAAGGTGTTGCCGCTCCCGCCGCTGCCGCTATCACCGAATTGCACGACACGCACGTTACCACCCAGCCCGGCCAGCGCCTCTGCAATCGCCTGAACCTTAGCCACATCGGCCTTGGTCACCTCCTCAATGATAAACTGACGCAGGTTGATGGAGTCTTCGGCGGCGGTGGCGGCGGCCAGTTCACGGCGACCTTCGGCCTCTGCCAGCAGGCGGGCCTTCTCACCCTCGGCCTCCGCGCGGCGTTGCGCCTCGAAGGCGGTGGCCTCTGCTAGACCGCGTTTCTCGGTAGCCTCGGCCTCAGCGTTGGCGCGTTCACGGGTGGCAAGCGCGTCTGCCTCCGCCTCTAGCTGGATGCGACGGCGTTCGGCCTCCGCCTGAATCTCGATGGCCTGTTTCTTGGCACGCGCCGGAACCAGTACCTCGGCCTCCTGACGCTGTTCAACAGCGCGGGCGCGGGTCCGCTGGACCTCTTGGTCTGCCTCGGCCTCGTCAATCTCCACCTTACGCTTAACCTCGACCTCACGCAGCGACAGCGCCTCCCGTTGGGCCAGTGTCTCGCGCTGGGCTTCGAGTTCGGCCTGGTCTGCCTCTCGCGTGGCAGTTGCCGCCTTGACCCGTGCCGCACGCTCGGCCTCAGCCTGCGCGATCTTGGCGTCACGTTTAACCGCCGCAATCTGTGGCGCGGCCATCGCCTCTAAATAGCCCTCGTTGTCTGTAATCTCCTCGATACCCATCGAGATGATCCGCACGCCCATCGCGGTCACGTCGTCACTGGCGAGGTTCTGCACGGACTGGACGAAGGTGTCGCGGTCGCGGTGGATGCCCTCGACACTCATCTGGCCGACGATGGCGCGGAAGTTGGCGCTGAGGGTTTCCTCGATAACCTGACGGACTTCGTCGCGGGTTTTGTCGAGGAAGGCACGGGCCGCCGTCTGGAGTGCGGCCCCCTCGCTGTCGATCTGCACCTGGGCCACCCAGTCTAGTTGGATTGGCACGCCGCTCTGGGTGTAGACCTCGTCCTTTTCCGTTTTAATCGTGATAATCGTGAGGTCCAGCATTTTGTAGTCCTCGACGAAGGGCTTCACGAAGGCCCCGCTGCCGGTGATGATGCGTGGCTTGCCGCTACCGAAGATCACAATTGCCTTGCTCGGTGGCACGCGATGGTAGTAGCTCAGAATCCAGCTAATCAGCGCGACGACGATAACCGCGATCACGCCGATGATGATTAATCCGCCTAAGTCCATAATTTCTCGCCTCCCTAGTCATGTTCGCAATCGTATGTCCGGTGTTGGTCCACGGCAGCCAGGGCAAGCCCTGTTACTACAATTTGCCGTCCAGAACACTAGGTCGTGATTTTTTCGACTTCCAAAAAGCGCCCGTCTACGCCAACGACCACCACTTGATCGCCACGGGCCAGCGCCGCCCCGTTGACCTCGCGCACGGGGAACTTGAGCACACGCCCAAGCTCCACCATGACCTCGCCTGTGGTCCCGGCGTCGGCTTTGATGGTTGAACGCGCTGTCATCCCGATGAGGTCATTCATCGAGAAGGCGTCGTTGTCCTGCTGGCGGAACACGTACTTGAGCAGTTCCGCGACGGAACGCGCCACGGCGTAGCTCATCACCACGCCGACGATCAACGTGATCCACAGCGGACGCCCGGTGAGCGTCCCGACAAGGCCAACCGCGCCGAACATCGCCATAAACGCGGACAGCACCATACAGCCGATGCCCTCCGCCTCGCCGCCCGCGCTGGTCACGTCGGCGGCATCAGCGGCATCCGCAGCGTCTGCGATGCCGGAGAGGTCATCAATCCCGAACAGACCGCCTAAGCCCATGCTCTCTAGCGTGCCGTCCAGGTTGAACACATCGCCCAGCCCACCTGCAATCACCAGCAGCAGGTACAACAGGCCGATTCCCATCAAAGTGCCGAAAAACAACGCCATCGTGTAGACGCTCCGCGTGTGTCGCTTGCTTGACGACCAGTATAGCGCAAGCCCATTTTTCGCGCCCCCTATTTGTTGGGGGTATCATGGATGGAAAATGCAAACCCGTTGACCTGAGAGAGTTTCCCCCATGAGCACGTCTACCCATCCCTATGACCTAAAAATCGGCTACCCGCACCTGAGCATCGTCCCGCGCGAGCGCCTGACCGAACTGAGCGCGGGCCTGTTCACCCGTGACCGTCCGCTGCAATACGTGGGCGATATGCGCGGCGACACCTGGACCCGCGAACAGGTGGCCGCGTGGCTGACAGCCCTCAGCGGGCAGGCGGTCGGCGTGGAGAACCTGCAAATTACAGGCGGCGCGATTAGCTCCACGGACCAGGTTTGCCGCTACCTGACGAAACCCGGTGATCTGGTATTGGTGGAAAACCCAACCTTCTACTTTATCATACACAAGCTCGAACTAAGCCACGTTGCGGTCCAGGGCGTGCCGATGCTGTCCGACGGTGTGGATATGGACGTGCTGGAGGCGATGCTCAAGGAACACGGCGACCGTGTGAGTATGTTCTACGCCATCCCGACGTATCACAACCCGACCGGGCATAACTACTCCGACGAAAAACGGCGGCGGCTGGTCGAGCTGGCCCACGAGTATGACTTTACGATTCTCGAAGATGCCACCTACCAACCGCTTTACTTCCACGGGGAGCCACCGCCTATGCTCCGCACCTACGACCCCGACAGCGGACGTGTGATTACCACGGCATCGTTCGCCAAGCTGGTGATGCCATCGCTGCGGATTGGCTATACCTGGTGTACGCCGGAACAGGTCGAGGCGCTGTTGCCGTACAAGACAACGGCGACGAGCGTGTTTATGTCGCAACTTGTCGGGGAGTTCATCGCACAGGGGGACATCTACCCGCACCTAGACCGCGTGCGCGGCATTTATGGGCGCAAGCACGACATCATGATTGACGGGCTGAAGGCACACGCGCCGGACTGGTTAGACTACGTGGTGCCGAACGGTGGCTACTTCGTGTGGGCCACGCTCCCGGACGGTTTGACGGCAACACAAGTGCTTGCGGCGGCCAACGCTCGCGGCGTGGACTTCGCGCCGGGGCAACGGGCGTTTGTCCGTGGGGAAGCGCCGGATAACACGATGCGGCTGTGTTTCGCGATGAGCGAGGACGAGGTTATGGCAGAGGGGACGCAATTGCTGTGCGAGGTGTTGGAGGAATTGCGGGTGGAGGCGTAGACCTCACCCCTAAATCCCCTTTCCGTAAACAGAGAGGGGACTTCAAACCGAAGTCTGACGAGGGTTTTGCGCCCTTTCTCCGCTTACGCGGCTACGTAGACACAGCACCTTCGGGAAGGGCCGGGGATGGGGGTTTGCCTGCTACCGCGCCTCGGCCAAGTGGATCACCGTGACGCCCTCGCCGCCCTCTTTGGGTGCCGCCGCCGTCACCTTGGAGATGAGCGCGTGGCCCTCCACCATCTCGCGGACGGCCTTGCGGAGTGCGCCCGTCCCCTTACCGTGGATGATGCGCCCAAACGGTAGCCCGGACAGATAGGCAGCGTTCACGTAGTCGTCCAGTGAACGCAGCGCCTCCTCCACGCGCTTACCACGCAGGTCCAGTTCCAGCCCCGGCGAGGCCACATCCGGCACCGGGTCTTTATACTCCTGTCGTTGGCGACGACGCGAGAGTTCGCGGGCGGCGATCTGCTTATCGGCCTTGTTCGGGCGGCGCATATCGTCAATCTTGGCGCGAATCTTGAGCGTGCCAACCTGCACCAGTGCCTCGTTCTTCTCCAGTTCGATGATCTTGCCCTCGGCCTTCAACGTCTCCAGCCACACCTGATCACCCAGGCGCGGTTGCCAGCCAGGGCTGTCTGCTGCCGGAATCTCGATCTCCTCCATACCCTCAATCGGCTGGCGGGCCACCTGCACCAATCGGTCTGCCGTTTCCTGGACGGCGCGTAGGCTCTCTAACGGCAACGAGGCCGCCCGGACCTCCTTCATCAGGCGCTTGATTTCTTTGCGGATGTCCTCGACATCGTTTTCGGCCTTGCGCTGTGCCTGGATCAACACGTCGCGCCGTTCGTCCTCAATCTTGCTCAGGCGCTCACGGAGTTCGGCGCGTTCCGTCTCGATATCCGTCGCCATCGCGTTGATCTGTTCCTCACGCCGTCGAATCTCCTCACGGGAGCGGTGGATCTCATCTAGCAGCTTATCTGCGTCTAGCTCGGCGCTGGCAACCATGCTTTTTGCGTCGTTGATGATGGCATCGTTTAGCCCCAGCCGCCCAGCAATTGCGAGCGCGTTGGAGCGCCCCGGTAGCCCGACAATCAGACGATAGGTGGGGGCCAGCGTTTCCAGGTCGAACTCCACACTACCGTTACGCACCCCGTCCGTCTCGACCGCGTAGTTCTTGAGTTCTGGGTGATGCGTCGTGACCATCGTCGTGACGCGACGGCTCACGAGTGTGTTCATGATGGCCCGTGCCAAAGCGGACCCCTCGCCGGGGTCAGTCCCCGCGCCGACCTCGTCCAACAACACCAGCGACCGGTCATCGCAGCGGTCTAAGATGCGAATGGTGTTGGTCATGTGGGCGCTAAAGGTACTCAAGGACTGTTCGATGCTCTGTTCGTCGCCGATGTCCGCGAAAATGCCCTCGAAAACCGTCAGCTTGGCCTCAACTGCGGGGACGTGCATCCCGCTTTGGGCCATGAGCGCGATCAGGCCAACCGTCTTGAGCGCAACCGTTTTACCGCCCGTGTTCGGCCCGGTGATGACGAGCGCCCACGTCCCCTCGCCGAAGTCCACGTCAATCGGCACCACCTTACCGGGAATCAGCGGGTGCCGCGCCTGTTCAATCTCAATCATGCTGCCGGGGTGTTGTGGGGCGTCGTCACGGGCGCGGAAGGGCTGCAAAATTGGCTGAATTGCGTTGATCTCATCGGCGTAGACCGCTTTGGCTTTTACGAGGTCCAGATAAGACAGTACATCGACCGTCCGCACAACGTCCTCGCTGACCTCGGCGACCTCATCCGTGAGCGCCATGAGGATACGGCGAATCTCCTTCTCCTCTTGAAGCTGAAGTTCGCGGTAATCATTGTTGAGGTCCACCGTGCCTTCCGGCTCCACGAAGATCGTCTGCCCAGAAGATGACATATCGTGGATGATGCCGCGCACACGCCCCTTGAAGTCCACCTTGACCGGGATCACATAGCGCCCGTTGCGCGTGGTGATGAGGGACTCCTGCAAGAATTTCGCATATTGTGGGCTGCTAATCATGCGGTTGAGCTTGGTCTGGAGGTGGTCAAAGGTGGTTTTCAGGTCGCGGCGGATGATGGCGAGCTTGGGGCTGGCGCTATCGCGGACCTCACCGTTGTCGTCAATCGCGCTGTCAATCGAGGATTGCAGGTCTGCACATGGCTCAATCTCGCTCACGATCTCGGCGATGTTGGGGTACTGGTGGCTCATGCGGCCTAGCGTGCGTTGCATCGTCTCCGCACGGCGAAGTGTCATGCGAATATCAAGCAGCACGTTCGCCTCGATCATCGCGCCGCGTGTCGCCTTGATCGCCACGTCGCGCACATCACGCACACCGCCGAAGTTCAGCCGCGCCTCGGATTTCTCTAGCAGTTCACGGGCCTCTGTGACCTCTGCCTGCCAGACGCGGGCCTCCTCAAGGTCATCGGTGGGTTGTAGGTCTAGCGCCAGTGTCTTGCCGCCAGAGAATGAGGCATGGCGGGACAGTCGCTCGAGAATTTTGGGGAGTTCGAGCGTCTCCAGGGTTTTCTCGCTAATCATAGACGGTGTCGTTCCTAATTGTTTCAAACTGAACCAATATAGTTCAGAAGGGTTCAGTTTTCTATCAGCATTCCGTTAAGGTTCATCGTCGAAAAGTGCAGCGAGTGGGCTACTGCATGTTTGCTAGTTCAGCCAGCGCCTTGTATGAGCGTTACGTGTAACGCTATCGACTACAGTTAGCGAATAGGCATATACTGGGTCACGGATGGAATTGGAGCGAAAATCACCCTCATGAATACGCCCTCACACATGCTCATCAACGCTGCGTTCGGCAAACAACTGGAAAAGCGCGGTGTCCGCCCGATGTACACCGCACTGGTTGTCGGCTCGTTCATGCCAGACATCCCCCTCACCTTGCTCTCGGTCGGCTACATTGCGTGGCACACCTGGGGCGGTGGGGCGCTCTCGTCAGCAGAGGCCGCTGACGTTGCCTTTTACGATATGTTCTACTTCGACCCAACCTGGATCACCGCCCACCACCTGTTTCATGCGCCGTTGTTGGTCGCCCTGTGGATGGGAATCGGCTGGTTTTTCGGCTTTCGGCAGGGGCGTACTTGGGGCAAGTGGCTGTTCTGGTTCGCGGTGGGGAACGCGCTTCACAGTGCGTTGGATATTCCCACGCACCACGATGACGGGCCGTTGCTGTTGTTCCCCTTCAACTGGGACCTGCGCTTCACCAGCCCGGTGAGTTACTGGGACCCGGACCACTACGGTATCCCGTTCTCGATCTTCTCGATTGGCGTGGACCTGCTGTTGGTGGGTTACTTCATCGGCGAGTGGCGTAAGCGGCGGCAGCGCAAACGGGGCGAGAACCCGAAAAACACCACGTCGGGGGCAGTCGCCGGGGCGGGGAACTAGCCCCCGACGGCACGCGCAGCGCTCGTGACAGACCCCCCTCCCTGTGAGCAAAGAGGGGATGAGCAGGCGCTTACGCCAGGCCAGCGCGTTTCTGTGCCCGCCGCGAGAGCGAGTCCAGCAAGACCGCGATCACCAGCACGATACCTGTTACGACGGCCTGCACGCCCGCGCTCCAACCGAGCAGGCCCATGCCGTTCGCCAATGAGCCGATCACCAACGCGCCAAACAGCGCACTCTGCACTTTGCCGCGCCCACCGAACAGGCTCGTCCCGCCGATGACCGCTGCGGCAATCGCGTTCAGCAGCAGGTCACCGCCGCCCGCGCTGGTACTGATGGACCGTAGGCGCGACACCAGCACAATCCCGCCGAAGCCCGCCATCAGCCCGGAGATGACGAAGGCCGCCGTGCGAATTCGCAGCGTGTCAATCCCAGCGCGGCGGGCTGCCTCCTGGTTGCCCCCGGTCGCGTAGATGTAGCGGCCAAAGGTCGTGCGCTCGGCAACGAATGTGAGTACAGCCAAGAACAACAGCAGGAACACACCGACCAGCGGCACCCCTCGGTCTTGGTTAGACGTGTCGGCGGCGTTGAGGACCAGCACCGCCACCACCGTGAGCACGGCCACAAAGCCTGTCTCGAAAGCGATGACCGAGTAGGGCTTCGCGGGGAGTTCCTGGCGCTTGCGGTAAAGGTGGTTGGAGACGGCGAGGTATAGGTAACTCCCAACGACCAGGGCCGCCAACACCCATCCCGCCCAGTCCGGCAGGTAGGTGTTGGCGATGCCGTTAATCACGGGGTCGCTCATGCGGAGGGTGCCGCCGCGACCGAGCAACAGCAACACGACCCCACTCCACACCAGAAAGCCCGCCAGCGTCACGATAAAGGCCGGGACCGATAGGAAGTTGATGATCGCCCCTTGAAGCAGGCCAATCAGCGCCGCCACAACCAGCGCCAGCGGAATCGCCGCCCACCAGTCCAGCACGAGCGTTTGCGTGACAACCAGCCCTCCTTCCTCACCCATCCCCCACAGGATCGGCAGCCCTCGGTCCTCCAACATGGTAATCACCATGACAGCCCCGGCCACCGCGCTGATGTAGCTTACGGATAGGTCGATCTCGCCGATCAACAGGATGAACACCACCCCGTAGCCGATGATCGCGATGTGTGCCATTTGGACGATCAGCGTGGACAGGTTGCCCGGCGTCAGGAAGTTGCTGTTGCGCCATTGGAAGAAAAGCGCAATCAGCACAAGGCCGAACACAATCGGCAGGATGCCGAGGTCGCCCGCCCGCACGCGCTCCACATAGCCGTTGAGGTAGTCGCCAAAGGTCTGCTGTCGCTTCAAGTTGCTCTCGATTTTGGGCTTGTCGTCGCCCATTGGCATGGATTCGCTGCTCATGCCGTGACCTCCTGTTCTTGCATTCCCGGCACGGTTTCTAGCTCGCCAGCCGTGATCGCCTCGACCACCTCTTTCTGCGTTGTCTTGTATGTCTCGTACACGGCGACCATCTGGCCCAGGCGCAACACGGAGATGCGGTCTGTCACCTCGAACACGTCGTGCAGGTTGTGGCTGATGATGACGACGGCCAGCCCCTTGTCGGCCAGGCGCTTGACGAGTTCGAGCACTTGGCGTGTCTGCGCGACACCGAGCGCCGCCGTTGGCTCGTCCAGGATCACCACTTTGCTGTTCCACATGACGGCCTTCGCCACAGCAATCGCCTGCCGCTGCCCACCAGACAGGGCCGCGACGGGTTGGCGGACGTTCTGCAAGGTGCTAACGGACAGGCTCTCCAGCGTCTCGATCGTCTTGCGCTCCATCTCGACCTCGTCCAGCCGCCCGAAGGTTTTACGGACCTCGCGGCCTAGGAACATGTTCGCCACCACGTCCAGGTTATCCGCCAGCGCCAAATCCTGGTAGACGATCTCGATGCCGAGGTGGGCGGCGTCACGCGGGCTATGGATGTTGACCTTTTTGCCCCCGAAGAACACATCACCGCTGTCGTAGGTATAAATCCCGGCGATGCCCTTAATCATGGTGGACTTGCCCGCGCCGTTGTCCCCCACTAGTGCCATAACCTCGCCGGGGCGCACGTCAAAGTTCACGTTATAGAGGGCCTGCACCGCGCCAAATCGCTTGGACACGCCCTTGAGTTCAAGAATGGGTGCTGTCAAAACTGTGCTTCCTCAAATTAAGCTGGTTGATTAAATGAAAGGGGGGCGACCGAAGCCCTCACTCTAAATCCTTCTCCCCGTGGTAGGGGGTCAGTCCAGTTTTCCCCTATAACAAAACAAGCCAAGGGACGAGGTCCCTGGCTTGTTCGGTGTCACGGGTTCCCGGTGGGCCGGGAAGTCCGAGTCTTACATGCCGCCCATCAGGCCGGCAGCCTCGCAGAACTCGACGATGTCGTCGGTGCAGATCTCATCAACGGTGCGGAAGCCGTCGGCAATCACGGTGGACGCAATGTTGTCCGCCGTTACCTGGACCGGCGTCAGCAGCACGCTCGGGATACTGTTGGTGCCGTTGTCTGTCTCACCGTTGACTAGCCCGGCGGTGTCCTCGCCGTTGACAAGCGCAATCGCCAGTTCAGCGGCGGCCCCGGCTTGTGCGCGGATGGCCTTGTAGACCGTCATGGACTGCTTGCCGGCCAGGATGTTCTGGAGGCCAGCAACCGTGGCGTCTTGGCCCGTTACCGGGATGTAGTCGCAACCTGCGTTCTCACGGGCAGCGATAACCGCACCAGCCAGCCCATCGTTGGCAGCGATGGCCGCGTTGACGCCGTCACAGCCGCCAGCCGCCGTCTGAATCTGCTCGAAGATCACCAGAGCCTCCTGGTTATCCCATTGCGGTACGGACTGGTCATCGACCTCGGTCCAGGCCCCTGTCTCAAAGAAGGGGTTGATGAAGCTGTCGTAGCCGTTCTTGAACAGTGTGGCGTTGTTGTCCGTCGGGGAGCCGTTGAGCACAGCGACGTTCGGGCCTATGATGCCCTGTTGGGCCACTGCGTTGACGAGGCCAGCGCCCTGCAAACGGCCTACCGCCTCGTTGTTGAAGCTGACGTAGAAGTCTGCACCGGGACCTTCAATCGTCAGGCGGTCGTAGTCGATGATGGCAACGTCGCTGCTACGGGCGAGGTCGATAATGGCCGCGCCAGAGCCGCTGTCCAAGTTTACCATAAGGATGACCTGTGCGCCGTTGGTGATGGCCTGCTCGGCCTGGGTGATCTGTGTGGAGGCGTCACCCTCGGCGTTTACGAT
>CAYWZS010000089.1:0-17306 GCA_964462905.1 uncultured Anaerolineaceae bacterium | reverse complement strand
CCTGCCGGGACTCCGGCCTGTTGTGCCAGCGCCCGCAAGCCGTTGCGTGCCAGCGCCTGGTTGTCGAGAATCACGATCTGATGCTGCGTCACAAGAACACCCTCACATATTTGTCGGCTCTTTGGGATTTCACTAGAACTCTTGTTCACCACGCGAAGTCCTAAAGAACCAAACTTGTTCACCACGCGAGATCATGAAGAGCCACTTTTTTTTCGGGTCGTGTAGGTACCAGTGGAATCTGTAACCAGAAGTCCGACCCGCCCGTGGCTGCCGTTTGCATCCCAATTTCCCCATTTTGAAGGGTCATCATCTCACGGGCAATCCACAGGCCGATCCCGGTGCTTAGTTCCCCGGCTGTCGGCTGGGTGCTGACCTTGCTGAATGGCTCGAAGATGTTTTTTTGTTCTTCCAATGGGATACCACTGCCCTCGTCGATGACATGGACCACTGCGGCGTTGATGTCCTCGTGAATGTCCGTGTAGACCTCCACCGTACTACCGATTGGGCTGTACTTGACGGCGTTACTAACTAGGTTGGCAAAGGCCTGCCGGAGATGTTGTTCATCTGCCCAGATATTCGCCTCCGCAAGCTGCACAGCGAATGTAATCCGTTTCTCCGCAGCCACATCTCGAAACTCCAACATGACCTCACTCAAAATTTGGGCGAGGTTCAACGGTTTGAAGCTCAGGGTGATCTGATCCTCACGCAACACGTTTAAATCCAGGAAGCTTTCGATGATGCCTAACATGGTTTGGGCGCTACGTGACCCCACCTTCAGCATATCTAACATCTCGTCTGTGGCAGCCGGAAATTCTGATAGCAGGGTGAGCACCATTGCAATGTTGTGAAGGGGCGTCTTGAGATCATGTGATGCTACCCGTAGCAGATAATTACGGACTTGGTTGGCGCGTTCCAACTCACTGATGAGGCGATCACGATCATCGTTCAGACGCTTCAAATAGACCTGTGACTGTATACGTGCAAGGACCAACTGCGGTTGGAGCGGTTTTTGGAGGTAGTCGTTGGCCCCCCGCGACAGCCCTAAGACGATGTCCTCGTCTTGTGCCAACGCCGAGACCAGAATCACGGGGAGTTTGTCCGGCGTGTAGACCGAACGAATACATTGTAGAACCTCAAACCCATTCATGCCGGGCATCATGATGTCCAGTAGGACGAGGTCAAACGTCTGTTTTTCGATTTGCTCTAGCGCCGCACGACCATGATTCACCAAAACGGTTTCATATTGGCGGTCCAGGATGCGTTCGAGCAGTTTTTGATTAAGTGGCTCGTCGTCAACAATCAGTAATTTTGCAGGTATTTGGCTCATCACACGGCTCTTGTCTCTATGGTTATAGTATCAATATACCATAAAGGAAGGCTAAGGGCGATGAATAGGCCACTATACTTGCAAAATCTTGGGATTTTCTTCATTTTTGAACCGGACTTGTTTAGAGTGCCTTTGGCTATCTATAATGCCCGCCAACTTGCAACGCGACGGAAACAGTTCGATGGCAAAACGACAACAGCCCGTTTCGGCGGCGCTCTACACCGAAGAGTACTTTCGCACCGCCTGTGAAGGCTACGACGAATTCAACACCTCTGAGGGTGAACACTTGTCCCGGCGGCTAAGTGCAGCTTTCCACCTAGCGGAGGTCGTCCCCGGCATGAACGTCTTGGATGTCGGTTGTGGGCGTGGCGAAATCCTCCGGCATTGTGCGAACCTGGGCGCAAATGCTTTCGGCGTGGACTATGCCCCTGTTGCCGTGCAGATGTCGCAGCAGGTGCTCAACGCGCTGGGCGACCACACCCCAGGCCATGGTGGTGTGGGGTTGGCAGATGCCAAAAAGCTCCCCTTCCCGGACGAATTTTTCGACCGGGTGCTGTTGTTTGACGTGGTGGAACACCTACACCCCTGGGAACTGCACGATGCACTGTTAGAGGTGCGGCGCGTGCTACGCCCGGATGGGCGACTGGTGGTACATACCGCGCCGAATGTGTGGTACGACCGCTACGCTTACCCGGTCGTGCGTATCTTCCGCATGTTGACCGGGGATGGAGCCAACTACCCAGCTAATCCACGGCAGTTTTTGGTGGACGTTAACGAGCATGTGCATGTCAACGAGCAGTCGCTGTGGAGCATGTATCGCACCCTGGCGCGTGCTGGCTTTGGGGCGACTGTCTGGCTAGACAGCCCCCCGCAAAACCGCAGCGAGAACCCCGCTTTGGCACTCCTGCGTCGCCTCGCGTTCGACACGGTCCCGTTACGGTGGTTTTTCCAGCGAGAGGTATTCGCGGTGGCCCACAAACAGGACTAGCGTAGTTGCGCGGGGGCGCGTTCTGCACTAGGCTGAGGGGCAAATCTAGTCGTCACAGGCGAATGAGGACATGCGAGATAGACGACGCGTAGACGAACTTTCAATCGAGGAACTAGAACAGGTGTTGGCGCTACGTAAGCGTGAGGAACGCCAGAAACGCCTGACGCGAATGCAGCGTAAGGGCCGGGTGATTGCGCTTGCGTCCAACCCCACCACCGACAACAGCACCTCTATTGTGCCCGCCGAACCGACCCCAGACACCGTGATGCTGCTGGATGGTGAGGCCGCCGAGGACCTCCCCGCCCCGACCAAAAAATCCAAGCGGATCGCCAAGCGAGCGATGAACAACCTGTTGCTGTTGGTAGAGGCGGCGGCGGTGCTGGGGTTGTTTTACCTGGGGTACGAACTCATCCAGGGGATCGACATCTTGGAGCGGGAGAGCGCCGAGGCACAAATTGCGGCTGACGAGGCCCGCGCCCGTACTGTGCCGACCATCGAGCCGACCCCGATGCTGGCGCTCAACCAGGTGGTGCTCCCCGGTGGGCATAAGTGGGTAGAGGGCCAAACGCCCACACTCAACATTGAGGAAATCCCGGAGAACGTGCGCTTTGCCGTCGCAGACCAGATCACACAACCTGTGTTGTCGCGCCCACCCGCGACAGATGAAACGGCCCTGGCCCTCAACATTCCCAAGCTCGGCGTCGAACAGACCATCGTGCAGGGGTCGGACTGGGAGGCGTTGAAACAGGGGGTCGGGCAGGTGCTCAACGGCTATGATCCCGGCGATGATGTGGGCAATGTGGCGCTCACCGCCCACAACGACATCTACGGCGAACTGTTCAAAGACCTGGACCAGCTTCAACCTGGCGACCAATTCCAGATACAAACGAGCAACGAGGTGCATCTGTATGAGGTGACGGGAACAGAGGTGGTGAACCCCACCGATGTTCATGTGCTACTGAGCCAGGGGCGGGCGACAGCGACGCTGATCTCGTGTTATCCGTACCGGGTGAACACGGAGCGGATTGTCGTCTTTGCGGATCGAATCGGATAGTTAGCACTGATTTTAACAGATTTGCTAATATTTTTACGTCATGCCTGCATGGGTGGTATGGCCCTTTGCCAAACCTCACGGGCAGGGGCATAATACCTGTAAAGTCAACATAACGAGATGCCCCGTGTCGGAGTTATACTTTGCCTATGGCAATAACATGGCAAGCCGCAATATGGCTCGTGTCTGCCCGAATGCTGTTGCACTAGGTCCTGCGGTGTTGCCCGATCATCGCTTGGCTTTCACCCGCTTTACACCCAAGTTGAATGGAGGGTCGGCTGATGTCCTGGCTGCCCCAGGGTTGTGTGTATGGGGTGTGGCCTACCAGATCAGGAATCAGTGCCGGGTCGCGTTGGACCTGCGCGAGGGCAACGGCATTATCTACATTCGTAGCAACATCGGTATTTCCCTCCCAGATGAACAACAGGCCGAAGCCATTACCTATAAGGTGATTAAGCCTGTCCTGCCGGAGATTCGCCCGCCAGAGAACTACATCTATGCCGTCAGCGAGGGGGCGGCGGAGTACAACTTGCCAGGCGACTACCAGGGCTTTCTGATTGCGTTGTGGTCCGAACTGAAACAGCCTACCGCCTTTCGTGAGGGTTTAATGGTCATGGGTTACGTAGACGGCCACGACTTACATGTGAACCCGGCGGATGTGTCGCCGGATGTAGACGAGGTCACAATCCACTATCACAAGCATCAGGCGCGGGTGCTGCTAGTGGTTAACGACACGATCCCACGCAATACCTGCTTGGTCGGGGTGGCGCTGCGCGATGCCTTGCTGCTGCCAAAGGGGTTATACGGCGCGGTAGTTCGGCTGGAGGAATATTAGCTTCGCCCTTCACAGCAGCGGTGTTTCGCGGGAAACTATGGCGCTGTTTGCTGGCGAACCGGGGCACCATCCATTGCCGATTTCCAAACGTATCACGGGCGGATTGTTGCTGTTACTGGCAGCGTTGACATTTGCGCTGCAAAGCTACAACATCGGCTTTTGGAGCTTCCGCCACGGTTGGACCTCCGTACACGGCATGGCAATTATGAGTCGTTCGGAGCCACAAAATCGCTTTGTCGGCTACTCCATGATGTACCGTGATGCGGGCGGCGACCCCATTTACGAGTACTTTGACCGCTATCCCCCGTTCTTCAGTGTGTCCGTGAATGCTGTGTTGGCCCTTGCCGACGACATCCCCACCGAAATCTACTTCGCCCGGCTTTACATGAACGTGTTCTTCGTCGGGTCGCTGTTTTTCGCCTATCGGTTGGCGCGGCTGTTCATCAATACACGTCCGTTGGCGGTGGCGGTGGTGGCGCTGGGCTTTTCGAGCTACTACCTGCTGTACTACCGCGACATGATCGACTTCTACCAACCCGTCGCGATGAATTTTCTGGTATTGGCCTACGCGATTGCGCGGTATCGGCTATACGGTGAGCGGCGGCTGGTGCTGGTTGCGGCGGCATTGTTGACGCTGGTCAGCTTTGGCTATGCGATGCTGTTCATGTTGGGTGTGTGGTTTCTGGTGGAAACGTTCGCACGCTGGACGACGTCCAGGCAATCCCTTCACCAGCGGATCACCGTGGCAATCTTACAACCACCCGTCTACGCGATTGCGATTTCGCTGACGCTCACGGTCGCGGCGATAGGCTCCAACGTACTGACGGAGGCGGCAATGCGCGATGTTCCTGTGACCGAAACCAGCGTTGTGGACAGTGCCCTGCGCCGGCTCCCGTTTGTGGAGGGCGCGGTAACGGCGACGGCCCGTGAGCAGGCCGCCACCTCGGAGGGGCTACGCGGCTGGGGCGAGTTCCTGCTGGTGGAAACCGAACGGCTCATGCGCTGGAGCCTGCCCTTGCGTACTGGTGGCGCAATCGGAGTCCGCTTCGACCCTGGTGTGAGCACGCCGCAGGTTGTGTGGACGCCGGGGCCACTCCGCGCAGAGGTGACGACGAACACCACGCCCCCGGTTGTGTTGGTCAACGGTTGGCTGTTGATTGCGGCGTTGGGCGCATTCGCGGCGGTGATAACGTTTATCACGCGCTTGGAGCCGCCCCTGCGTGGAACAGCGGTTGTGATCGCCTTTGGGGGCTTTCCGTTGGTGTTCGGGCTGGTTAACCTAACATCGGTTCACGATTACACACTGATGTTTGTGACCGGGTTTAACGTGATGCTGTGGACGGCGTTACTGCGCCCATTCGACGGGCGACCACGGGCCGCGCTCGGCTTGGCGGTCGTCGCGATTGCCGTGTATGGGCTATCTGCATGGACGGTTCGCACCGCACAGGCCGCCGAGGTGAAACAGGGCGCACCGTACACCTATGACTTCGACCGAATGCGCCCCGTCCTGGGGGATGACCGCCATACCCTCTACCTGGACATCCCACGGGCGAACCCAGAATGCGTTATCCGTAGCTGGCAGTGTTTCGCGCTGGGTTACTACCTGGGCAACACCTACCTCACCACGACCGTTGATGTGGCAGACTTCGCGCTGAGTGAGCAACCCTTCTTTGCGCCGGACCCGTTCGCGCCGCCGAACACCGCAACACAGATCGTGCCGGGGCCAACCCACCCGGAGAACACCCACCTTTACCTGATGGATTTCGCCCAGACGGAGACGCGCACGACACCCGCTGCGGTGGCCTATCGCTTTGGGGACATGCTGGGACTGGGCGCGTGGTCGCTGGCGGGGCCTATCAACGTGCGCCCGTGTGAGCGCGTAGGGGTCGAAAGTTGGTGGACTTTGGATGCGCCACCGGGGGCCAACTATAACCTACAGGCCGTTATGGTCGGGCCGGACGGCGGCGCAGTTGCCGAGGCAAACCGTCCGTTGGGTGCATTGCCGACAGGTGTCTGGGAGTTGGGACAGTATACCTTCGACGCCCGTAGCTTCGTTGTACCCTGCACCACGCCCCCCGGTGAGTATCCGCTCATTATTGGGGTGTACAACCCGGATGACCTCACCCCATTGCCCGTTCGCACGGGGGACGATGCGCCGCTCGGTAACCAACTCTACCTGACGACATTGTTTGTAGAAGGGGGCGCGTGATGGGGCATGATCTGCGCGAGCAACTGGGGGTTGCGGCGGCGATGCTGCTGGTGCTCATTATCACTGTCGTGACACAAGCGCCGCATACGGGCTTCTGGAACGCGCATCACGGATGGACTTCCGTACATGGGCTGGCCCTGATGACCCACGCCACGCCAGACACGGGATTTGTCGCCTACACGCAGGCTTACATGGAGCCGGAAGGCGTGCGGTATATCTACTTTGACCGTTACCCGGTCGGGTTTACCGTGTTGGGGAACTTGTTACTGCGCTTTACGGACGACCTACAGCTTGAGGTTCACCTGATGCGCCAGTTCATGAACCTGATCTACCTGGGAGTGCTGTTCATGGCGTATCGGCTGGTGCGGTTGACGGTGGATAATCGTTTCCTGGCGCTAGCGACGGTGGTGCTGGCGGGCAGTAGCTTCCATATGCTGTACTACAAAGACATGATTCACTACGATACGCCGGTTTTACTGGGCTTGTTTCTCGTGGCCTACACCATCGCCCGCTATCAGGCAGGGCACACCCCATTGTGGGGACTGATCGCCGTGGTGCTTGTGACGATGTGCTTCGGGCGCGGTTACGTCATCGGCTTTGCCCTGGCTCCTTGGGCAGTGTGGGCAGCGTTGCAACATCTGACACAACGGGATACCCCCCTTGGCCGTCGCGTGATGGGTGTCTTGCGTTTACCCGCGCTCTGGGTCACGGTGATCGCGGTGGCCTTTGGTGCGGCGTGGCTAGC
Organism: uncultured Anaerolineaceae bacterium; assembly: GCA_964462905.1. Lineage (GTDB taxonomy): Bacteria > Chloroflexota > Anaerolineae > Aggregatilineales > Phototrophicaceae > DAOTTY01. The sequence goes on along the minus strand of CAYWZS010000089.1, from coordinate 10,151 downwards.
CTATAACACCACGATGGAGGCCAGAACCCGAGGCATTCCCATCACGGAAACCAGCATCGTAGACAGTATGCAGCGCCAGTTGCCATTTCTCACAGCGGACGCGCCGGATGCCAGCCCAACAACCCCCGACCCCGAACGCAGCGCATTAGCCTGGGGCCGTTTCCTAACCATCCAGACGGAGCGCATCGCCCTGTGGGCGGTCCCGCTCAAACTAGCGGGGGACATGCCCTGGCGCTACGCCATGCTGACTGACCCCTTCGAGCCGACGCTGACCCGCTTGGCGGTGGTAATGGTTGTGTACGGGTTGGCGGTGGTGGGGCTATGGCATTCACCAGCGCCCGTTCGGTTGCCGCTGGCCCTCAGCGTCGTGAGTGGCCTGCTGTGGTTGTATCTCACGATGAACCTCGCCGCCGCGCATATCTACGTGACGATGTACGCGCTTGGCCTGGTGCTTCTCGCCTATACCGCCCTCCTGCGCCCGGTGGCCCGGTGGCGTTGGGCGGTGTGGGTGGTATTGGCGTTGGCGCTGGGCTTCTACACGGCGACCAACCTGCAAGTACGGGCACATGTTATTCAAGAACAGGTCATCGCGGCCCAATACACGACGGATTTCTCGCGAGTGCGGGCCAGCATCCGCGAGCCGGGGCAGGTGACACGCTTCGCGCCGGATTTCCCCCGTGGCACCTGTATCATCGGCAATGATCTGTGCTTTGCGCCGGGTTACTTTTTGGGCCACAACCACTACATCGCGCTAGACCAGACGGTCGTAGCGGATTACCTGATCTCGCCCCATACCTACGCGACCGAACCGCGCTTTGTTGGTCCAGGGATGCCGCTCACCTTGCGTTTGCCACTACATCCCCAGAATCAGCAGGTTTACTACTACGATCTAGCGGCCTCTGGTGAAGTTCGCACCGCGCCGAACGGTGAGCCGCTGGCCGTTTTCGGGGGGGAGATGGCATTGGGCGATTGGGGGATTGTGGGGGACCAGACGGTACGGCCCTGCGAGGCGCGTCAGTTGGAAAGCTGGTGGGTTGCGGCGACAGCAGCCAGCGCCAATTACAACCTTCAGGCTGTGCTTGTCGCAGATGACGGGGGGGAAATCACCCAGGCCAACCGGCCACTCGGGACACTCCCCACAAGCATTTGGGAGCGCGAACGCTATATGCTGGATGTACGAACGGTCCACATCCCCTGCGACACCCCTCCCGCGAGCTATCCGCTGATTCTCGGCATGTACAACCCCGATGACCTCATTCCGCTGGGTGTCACCAGTGGTGGCGGCACCCTGCTAGGCAATCAGTACTATCTGACTAACCTTGTTGTCTCAGATTAAATGGTTAGGAATGACACCTATGCACAGAAGCCCCTGGTCGTCTGGCTGGTTTATTGCGGGATTGGCGTTGTGGTTGGGCGCAATAGCGGCGCTCGTGGGGATGGCGGGGGTCACACAGCGGCCAACCGCTACCGTGCAGGCGACCTTCAACGAAGCACAGATCACACTCAACGCCAGCCAGCAGGCCGTGTGGTGGAACGATAGCTGCACCGAGATTTCGTGGTCTATAGAGAACATCAGCGGGGTGTGGTTAGACGGCGAACCGACTGTTGGCTCGCGGCAGCAACAGTGGTGCCTCCCCGAACCGAGTAGCTACCGTGGTTTCTACCGAGATCCAGCCTTCCCAGACTGGCGGGTACAAATCGCCTCGGGAGAGGTGCGCCACTACACGCTCCCGGTCTATGTGTTACAGCCGTTTCTAGTACGCTGGATATTGCCGCTGTTTATAGTGGGTGGGGTCTTGATGAGTGTCCCCGTATGGCCGCGTGACCGGGACTTGATGCCTGGGTTGCGGCGTGCGCTGACGATCCCCGTGCGCTGGCAGGTGATCGTGGCAGCGGTTGCCTTCGGGGTGGCCGGGGTTGCGCTGGCGGTCATCAGTTACCGCGCCTTTGCCGAGCAACCCCGCGCAATGCAGCTTGAACACGAGGACGGGCAAATTGACCTGCTGGTCGTACCGTCGGCGCTGTGGGGGGGCTGTGCGGACATTCAGTGGGAAACTGACGGTATCACGACGCTCACTGTGGGCGATACCGCCCTTGCGCTTCCCAGCGGCGCACAGACGATCTGCGCGGGTGATGGTGCCTCGCTGGTAACATTGGCACTCCAGGCAGACACCGAAGGTGGGGCACGCTTTGGGCAGGCAGTGGTCATCCCGGTTGTCCGGCAGATGTTGTGGGTGCTGGTGTTACCAGGGGTTTTGCTCGGGGCGGTGATGCTCAGTCCGTGGGTCCGGGGCATACGCTGTAGGCGGCGCTGGTCGCAGCCATTTTGCCACGAGGGACGCTTGCAGGTGGGGTTAGCAATCGTTTTTGTGGCGATTACCATGTTAACAGCCTACAACGCCGCCCGTCATAACCCGTGGGTAGCCTACGATGGAACCGACCACTTCCAGTACGCCCTGGCATTAGCTGAAGGGCGACTACCAACGCCGGATGAAAGCAATCAGTTCTTCGCGCCACCGCTGGCCTATTTCGTTCCAGCGACCGCGCACCGCCTGGCAACCACCGTTGGGCTTGCGCCGTGCCCGGCCTTTAGCACCAACACGGTGTCATGTCTCATCACTGCGAAAGCGGGCCAAACACAGAACGTAGTCCTGGCAATCGCCACGCTTTACCTCACCCTGCTAATTAGCACACAGCTTTATCCACAAAGCACCACAGCACGCACTTGGGCATTGGTTTTACTCGGTGTGATGACCGTCTGGTATCGGTCGTTTGTCATGCTACGTGGGGAGGCCTGGACAACATTTTTGGTGGTATTGCTGGTTCACCGCCTGTTGCTGATGGCCGACGGAGCCGTCCGGGTTCGCGATCTGCTGATCTACGGCGTAGGGACGGGGTTACTCATTATCAGCCGACAGTGGGGCGTGTTGGCGGCGGCGGCTATGGGTATATGGGCGCTGGTTGTGGTGCTACAGCGGCGCGATATGGCGCTCTTTCGAGCAGGGGCCGGGGCCTACCTGCTCACATTGCTCGTTGGCGGCTGGTTTTACCAGCTGACGACCCTACGGTTTGGCTCGGTGACGGCCTTCAATCGCACCCAGGATACGGGAAAAGCACTCGATTTCTTCATCGGCCTGGGAAGCGGAACCCTGTTCAGCGCACCGTTTCGTAGCACGCGCATGGAACAAATCATCCCGATCTTCTACAGTGAAATGTGGGGCGACTTCGGCGGATTCTGGTTTATCCCCGTCTTAGAGTTTTCCGTCTGGACCAGTAGCCCCCCCGCAGAGATGGTCGCCTACCTAGGCCGGGTCAACGTTATGGGCCTGTTGCCCACCACTCTACTTGTTGTGAGCCTATTATACGGGATCAACCGTATTTTTGTGTGGCTCCGCGATCAAACCGACGCGGCGCGCGATGAGGCGCTGTTGCCGCTGGTGACATGGGTGTCATTAATTGGCTATGGCTGGTTTCTCGCCACTTACCCGGCTGTGATGGGCGATACCATCAAGGCTACCTATACCCTACACGTCTTTCCCCTATTGGCAATCCAAGCTGGGATGCTGACAGACCACCTACGCGAGCACATGCCGCCCGTCTACGCCCTGTTGGTCCTGGGTATGACGGCTGTTCTGTTGCATAACCTACCTATACTGGTCACACGCTATACTGAACTCAAACCATTCTAAATCCCCTAGCGCGTCGGTGCCGATTCTGGTCAAATGACGGCAATGGCGAACCCACATCATCACAGGAGCAACCACATGGCAAAAATTGTGTTCATCGGTGCCGGTAGCACCGTCTTTGCGAAGAACCTGATGGGCGACATCCTCAGCTTTCCCGAACTCGCGGACAGCGAACTCGTCTTGATGGACATTGACGCGGAACGCCTGGCAACCTCGGAGAAGGTGGCGCACTTCATTAACGAGACACTGGGGACAAACGCCACGGTGCAGGCGACGACAGACCGCCGGGCTGCGCTCAAAGGTGCGGATTACGTTATCTGTATGATTCAGGTGGGCGGCTATCAACCCGCTACCGTGACTGACTTCGAGATCCCGCGCAAGTACGGCCTGCGCCAGACGATTGGCGACACACTGGGGATCGGCGGGATTATGCGTGGCCTGCGGACGATTCCCGTTTTACTGGACATCGCCCATGATATAGAGGAGCTTTGCCCGGAGGCGTTATTCCTCAACTACGTCAACCCGATGGCAATGAACCAGTGGGCGCTCAGTCGTGGGAGTGGCATCAAGACAGTGGGGCTGTGTCACAGCGTCCCGCACACCGCACACGAACTCGCGGAGGACATCGGCGTCCCCTACGCGGACATCACCTATCGTGTAGCGGGGATCAATCACGTCGCCTTCTACCTCACGTTTGAACACCGTGAGACAGGCGAGGACCTGTACCCACGGATTCAGCAGGTGGTGGATGAGGGGCGCGTGCCAGACTGGAACCGTGTTCGCTACGAGATGTTCGGGCGGCTTGGTTACTTCGTGACGGAGAGCAGCGAACACTTCAGCGAGTACACGCCCTGGTTTATTAAGCGGGACCGCCCGGACTTGATCAAGCAGCACAACATCCCGCTAGACGAGTACCTGGCACGGTGCCAGGCACAGATCACCGCCTGGAACCTTGCAGAAACCGCCCGTATGAACGGCCAAACCGTCTCCGAGGGGCAGGTACGCGAGGCCTTAGCGGGAATCAACCTCATGCCGCGTATGGTGAACAACACTGTGCGCGATGTGGTGAACTACGACCAGTTTGAGCGCAGCGTCGAGTACGGCTCGCTCATCATTCACAGTATGGAAACCGGAACATCGCGCACGGTTTACGGCAACGTCCCCAACGGCGGTATTATCAGCAACCTGCCGGATGACTGCTGTGTGGAGGTGCCGTGCCTCGTAGATGCCAACGGGATTCAGCCGACGACAATCGGCGCACTGCCGCCGCACCTCGCCGCGCTGATGCAGACGAACATCAACGTGCAGGCGCTCACGGTGGAGGCGGCGCTCACGTGCAAGCGTGAGCACATCTACCACGCAGCGATGCTAGACCCACACACCGCCGCCGAACTCTCGTTAGACCAGATTTGGTCGCTGGTGGACGAGTTAATTGAAGCGCACGGCGATCTGCTCCCAACATATCACTAGCCAATTGGGTACGGTAGTGGTTCTCCGTTTAACCCGGCGATGACATTCTCGGCAGCGCGGATACCGATGCCTGTACGGGCATCCACCGACGCGCTGCCGATGTGGGGTGTAATTATACAGTTGGGCAGTGACAGTAACGGATGAGTTGACGGAATCGGTTCTGGCTCGGTCACATCCAGCCCGGCGGCGTAGATCATCTTCGCCCGCAACGCCACAAACAACGCGGACGGGTCCACCAGGCCACCCCGGCTGGCGTTAACCAGCACTGCCGACGACTTCATCAGGCCAAGTTCGCGCTCTCCGATCATGTGATAGGTCTCATCGGACAGTGGCACATTCAGGCTGACAAAGTCGGACTGTTCCAGCAGGGTATCCAGCTCCAGGCGGGTTGCGTCCATTTCAGCTTCAGCGTTCGGCTTGACAGAGCGGTTATAGTAGATGATCTTCATTCCGAAGCCGCGTCCGCGCCGCGCCAACGCCTGCCCGATGCGCCCGAAGCCGATGATCCCCAATGTCTTGTGGTGAATATCCTGACCGAGCCAACCCAGCGGTTCCCACGTCTGCCATTTGCCGCTGTGTACATCCTGTATTGCCGCCGGGAGCCGCCGGGCAGCGGCCATCAGCAACATAAAGGCGGTGTCGGCGGTCGTCTCCGTGTGGACATCCGGCGTGTTGCCGACGGCGATCTCTCGCGCCACCACTGCTGGCACGTCAATGTTATCGTAGCCAACCGCAAAGTTTGAAATCACTTTGAGGTTCGGCGCGGCGTCTAGCAGCGCGTCGTCCACCATCTCCGTGAGCATACACAGCAGCGCATCGGCATCGGCAACGGCAGCCAACAACGTGTCGCGGGGTGGGGGCAGGTCGCCATCCCAAATTTCAACGGTGTGACCGGCGTCACGCAGCATCTGCACGGGTTTTTCGGGGATGCGACGGGTGATATAGACTTTCATCAACGTTGTCCTGTGGTGTGGTGAGCCAAGTGGACCCAACGTTACCGCCGGGTGTGGGGTTCAGCAAATTTCACGGGGACGGCCCCACTATTGTAAGTGGGACCATGACCGTACCCCGCTTAGAACAGCACCTTGCGGGCGACCTGAAGCACTTTGCCGCCAACGCCGTTGAGCAACTGCTCCACCTTCATCTTGCTGGAGACATTCTCCACAATCTGCCCGTAGGTTGGGTAGACGTGCATACTGTTGGAGATGCCGCCCACATTCCAGCCATTCGAAAGTGCGATGGTGTACTCGTTAATCATCTCGCCTGCGCGGTTGGCAACCACAGTCGCGCCCAACATCTTGCCGTTACGGTGAACGACCTTGATGAAGCCCTCCACATCATGTTCGGTCTGGGAACGGTCGCCGTCTTTCATGTCGAACCGCTTGACGCTGATCTCGTCGCCGTACTGTTCACGCGCCTGGGCTTCCGTCAGCCCGACGTGGGCGGCCTCTGGCTCGGTGAAGGTTGCCCATGGCAGAATTTCCGTCACGCCCTTGCTGGTCCCTGGCAACAACGCGTTACGGGCGGCGATATACCCCTGGAACCCAGCATAATGGGTGAACTGCGGCCCACCGAGAATGTCTCCGGCGGCAAAGATATGATCCGCCGTGGTGCGAAGGTTGTCGTCAGCCTGCACACCACGATTGGTGTACGCCACCCCGGCCTTTTCCATGTCTAGCGACTTCACATTCGGGACACGCCCGATTGCTACCAACAGCATATCCGCCGTGATGAGCTTGTCGTCGCCAACGTGAACAATGATCTCGTCGCCGGACTTCTCGACCGCCATCACCGTGCCGAACTTGAACGTGATGCCCTCGTTCTCGAACACCCGTTGCATCGTCTCACTGACTTCCGGCTCGTCGTGCTGGAGGATCTTCTGTGTCACGATGGTCACATTGGCCCCCAGGCGGGCGTAAGCCTGCGACATCTCCATACCAATCGGTCCGGCACCAATCGTTACCATGCGCTTTGGCAAAACGGCGTTCTGGAACAGTGTCTTGTACGTCTGGTAGGGTACATTCTCAAGGCCAGGGATAGGCACACGGGCCGGGGTTGCGCCCGTCGCAATGACGAACTTTTTGCCCGTCAGCCTAACCGTATCCGCAGTGTTCAGCGTCACCTCAATGGTATGCGGGTCCAAGAAGGCAGCCCGACCAATAAACGTCTCGACCCCATCCTCTGCGACGGCCTCCGGCGTCTCGTGGTGATACACGTCCTGGACCACACCCTGCACATAATCACGGACCTTCACCATGTCCACCGTTGGGGGCGCTGTTGTAATCCCATAGTGTGCGCCAGAACGGGCGGCGTGGGCCGTCTTCGCGACCTTAAGTAGCGCCTTGCTCGGCACACAGCCCTGCCAGGTGCAGTCCCCACCCAGGCGTTCTACCTCCACCAACGCCACCTTCACACCCAAACGCCCGGCAAACTTCGCCGCCACCAGCCCGGCGGACCCACCGCCAAGCACAATCAAGTCGTACTGTTCCTGCGCCATCTGTCACCTCTCCATTTCGCTCATGTCATTGACCAACGAAAGTCAATCTACACTATAGAACGCGGTCTTAACCGTAAGCTGTACCACGTTTCTCATATTGAACTCACGACTTTAGTAAGCTTTTAATTGTTAAGGGTGATTTCACCACGTTGCAAGCGACCAATAAGCCACTCGGTTGTCTTAAATGCAGTAGGGGGTAAATCTTCGCGGTGGAAAAAGGTCGCTTCTTCAGCATCATCGGCGGCTTGGGCGCGGTCATCGGTAGCGGCTATACCCCCATAAGCGATGATAATATCGGCGGTGCCGTCGCCGGGGTTGGCGAACACATCCAATAGGCGAATGTTGAGCAGGGTGATGTCTGCCTCCTCGTGGATTTCGCGGACTGCTGCGTCTGCTGGGGCCTCGCCTGCGTTGACGAACCCCGCCGGGAGCGCCCACTTGCCTTTCTCCGGGTCTACGCCACGCTTGACGAGCAACACACTGTCGCCGCGCAACACCAACATCACGACGGCGACTTTGGGATCGTAGTAAACGGTGTGGTCACAATCGGGGCAAACCGGGCGCAGGTCGCCCGTCCGTTGGATCATCTTAAGTGCGACCCCGCAAATGGGACAGTGTTTGTAGGCCTTATGTGCAGCCACGGTTGCGCCTCCGTTGTACGGTGGTACCGAGGGCGACGACAGCAGACAATACGCCAAGCGCCAGTAATAACCCAGCGATCAACATTGGGTAAGGCTCCGACAGTTGGCGGGGCGGCGACGGTGGAGCCTGGGCAATTGCGGCGGGGGTGGCGGTCACTGGGGGGCGCGTGGGGGCTAGTATCGGTTGTTGGGTAGGAAGTAGCGAAGCAGATACGGTCATTTGTACGCTTTCGTTCATCTCTGGCACTGCTCCCAAGCCACTAGCATCATCAAATGTCGGCGGCGCATCATCTGCTGCTGAACGCCCAAGGGTGGCCTCCTGCGTCATGGTCGGTTCAGATGCGAAAGCACCAGCAGCCGGGGCAGCAGGCATATCAGCATCCTGCTCGATTATATCGTCTTCGAACAACGCATCGGCTTCTTCGGCGCTTTCGGCCATAGCCTCCTCTTCGGTTTCCATCTCCAATGTCTCGTCATCCTCTTGTATCTCTTCCTCAGCTTCCGCCATGTCTATATCACCCGCGACTGCTGCCCCAGCATCGTCCAGCGTTATTGGCATTGTCGCGGCGATCTGCGGTGTGAAGGTGACAGTTGGCTGCTGTGTGGCACTGGTTTCTAGCGTCGGTTGCATCGCTAACTCTGCGGTTGCTGGCGCAAGCGCTGGCCCGCCGGACTGTCCAGCAGAGCCGAACAACAACAAGCCGCCTGAAATGAGCAACAGCGCTGCTGCAACTGAGGATAACACACTCACCAGCCCAGTTGCCGGGAAAACCAGGAATCGCGACGTGGGCGTTTTACCGACCATTTGTGGCGTCAGAGTAAAATCACGCGGCGCTTGCACTTTGGGCAGTTCGCGTACCGCCAAAACGATGATCCGCAGCTCATCTAGTTCCCGGCGCAGGTCTGGCTCACGCTGAAGGCGCTCCTCCAGTGCAGTTCGTTCATCCGGTGGGAGTTCCCGGTCGATATAGGCTGAGAGTCGTTCAAAGTTCTGTTCAGAAACCATGTGCGGCACTCACTGTAACGATTCGTTATCTGATTGACGATATTCGGACGGCAAAAGTTCCCGCACGCCCTGTAAACACTCACGAACGGCTTTACGGGCGCGGCTAATACGTGATTTGACCGTGCCCAGTGTCGTCCCTGCGGTTTCGGCAATCTCTTGGTAGCTGTACCCCTCAACATCGCACATCACGAGCGCGACACGCTGATCTGGTTGGAGGGCCGTGATACAGTCCTGGATTACCTGGTTGAGTTCGGCACGTTGGGCGGCCTGTTCGGGCGTTTCGGCACTGTCCGGGATCGATGGACCATCGGCGATGTCGGCTCCGGGTAAGTCCTCAAAGGCGGTGGCTGGGCGGCGCTTCTGGTAGCGGAGTGCATCGTAGCAGGTGTTGGTGGCAATTCGCATGAGCCAGGATTTAAAGCTCCCACCACGATAGGTGGTGAGCTTACGGTAGGCGGCGATAAACGTGTCCTGAGCAGCGTCAGCAGCGGGGGGATGGCTCCCCATGATGCGGTAGGCCAAGGTGTAGATGCGATCCTGATAAGCTAATACCAGGGTATTGAAGGCGTCGAGATCACCGCCTTGGGCGCGGCGAATCAGGGTGGGTTCGTCGGGTTGCATGAGCAGTGTTGGTCCCTGGCCCGGTCGGAAAAGACATTATGTGGTCAGTGTAATGACTTAGACGCAAACTGCAATGTGAAATTACATTGACTTTATGCCTGGGTTCCGTGGAAATCCACTTGAAAATCTGTATGGCTACTGTATGATTCTAACCACGTGGCCTCGTAGCTCAACGGCAGAGCATCGGACTTTTAATCCGCTGGTTGTAGGTTCGAATCCTACCGGGGTCA
>CAYWZS010000088.1:0-17445 GCA_964462905.1 uncultured Anaerolineaceae bacterium | reverse complement strand
AGGGTTTCCACCGCCTTTTTTCGTAAACGTAACAGCGAGATTTTCAGACAATGAACATCTCCCCCACCACTGAAAACTTTGTAGATTTTGAGACTCTCTGCTTTCATAGCACGTTGCTTCCTCCGAGATTACGCACACAAAGCAACATTATAACCTTTAAGTCATGCAAATCTACAAATGAAACACATTTTTACATGCGCTATTTGCCCCTAGCCCCACATCAGTGGACGACGCGCTGGGAACCGTCGTCAGCGCACCGTGTTCACCTGGATACCCATCTCCGCCAACGCCGCGCTCAGCGCCTCCCACTGGTCATCACGGACGACGACCGCCCGGTCCCCCAACCGCCGGCCCAAAAAGCGCCGCACTTCAGGGTCGTCTAGCAGATCGTCTAACACCTGTGTCGAGGTGGCCTGCATCACAATCACCTGCGACAGCGTGACGGTAGAGGTGTCGCCGCCGCCGCGCCAGTGGGTTAACACCTGCTCGATTCGTTCCGGCAACGGGTCATCGCCCAGCATCCGGCCCAGGAAGGCGCGAATGTGCGTGGTTTCTATGCCCTGCGCGTCCGCCTGCGCGACACCCGCCCGGTCTAGCTTATAGCTGAAGGCGGCCTCACTGCCCAACGGCGGCGCATCCCCCCAGGACGTGAACCGCGCCGCCTGGAAACGGTCCAGCCGAGACACCTTGCGCGACACAGTCAGCGTCCCGTCCGTGCCAACGGTGATCGGCTCCGGCTCCTCTGGCGGGTCGGGGAACGGGGTCATGCCAACTACACCACGCCCGTAGGCCGTCAGGCGTGCCGCCTCCGGCGAGACATCCAGCAGACCCAGCCAGTGCATCGGCCCCCGGATGATATAGCCGAGGATCTCGGACTCCACAAGCTCCCAGTCTTCGTCGGACTTAAAATACTCGCCCGCCGCGTCCAGCAGGTACCAGCTTGCGTAGTCCCCGTTCGGGCGCAGAAATCCCGGTTGACTGTTCCGCACAAGATAGACAAGCTCCTCGCTGTCCCACCATGCCGCACCGGGGATCGTGTCCTTCATCTTGCCTAATAGCGTGCGCCGGGGGATACGCGGATCGTAGTCCGTGACGTTCTCCACCGTGATCCCGGACAGGTGATACAGTTCCCGGTAAAACTCACTGGCGAGCCACGCATCTACGAGTGCCTTTAACTGTGCTGAACGACTTGCACCGAGCCAGCCCCGCGCCTGTGCGCGGTCGGTGGTCACGCGCCCCTCACGGACCGCTAACAAACCCGCTGTCACACCGGCTGTCACCATAAACGCCACACGTGCCGTCCCATGCGTCAGCAGATACGGCAACAGCGCCCGCAGGCTACCCTCCGCCAGCGAATCGCCCTCCACCGGAGGATTGTGCAACTGCACGAACGCCAGCAACGCCGTCATATCGTCCACAATGGAGGTGTCCGCTGGCTGGGTCGAACTCAGTTGGCGGTTGTCCAACGCGGTGAGCGGGTCCGGCTCGGCCTCAATGCCGTCGTAGCCCGTCTTGTGCGTGGGCAACACCAGTTGCAGGTCATCCGGCACATAGGCGAACTTCTGTGATCCATTCGCCGCCATCTGGATGCCCTCGGCAATCAGCCCCTTATAGAACAACCCCTCCGCCGCTGTCATGGGCGACTTATGCGGCTGCTCACGCTCAACGGCCCCGCGTCCCATCTTACGAATCTCCCCGAACAGTTTGTTGTACATCGCCATCGGCATCTGCGCGTTGCCGCTCGCCAGCAAGGTCTGGAGCGCCTGCCGCTGGTCGTCCGGCAGGCTATCCCACACTTGTTCGGCTTTTTCGGCGTTCAGCATGAGCGCCTCTAGCGCCTCGACGAACGCCTGTTTCCCCTTAGGACGCTCGCCTAGCCCCCAGGTGGCGGTGATCGTGCTGAGTACCGCCTCGTCTGTGTCGACCAACGTTTGTAACAGCGTTCGCATGGGCGTCCTTTCCAAATATATACAGTGGTGATTGAACAACGAATACCCCCTTATGAGTATACCAGTTTAGAACATGCTGTTAAACTCATATTGGACAAAACACGAACAAGTGTGTTACAGTATTAGGTAGAACGCATGGTCGCTATTTGGGTTCTACACCCAACCAGCACCCTATTTCTAAAAACAAACGTTTACAATCGTGATCCAAAGGTGACATATCCGATGAAGCCATTTAACGAGTTAACCGTCCGCCAGCGTAAGATGCTGCGCTTCATTGACCAGTACATCGCAGAAAACGGCTATCCCCCAACGATTCGCGAGATCGGTGATGCGTCCGATACCGATTCCACCTCGGTTGTCAACTATAACCTGAACAAGCTCAACGTTGAGGGGTTCATCGAGCGCGAGAAGAAGGTGTCGCGTGGGATCAAACTGCTAGTTCGTATCCCCAACGGCATCAGCCACCGTACCCGGGGCCGCCAACACACCGCTTCCCCCAGCATCCCATTGATCGGCAATATCGCCGCCGGGCACCCCATCCCACTGCCAGATGACATCGGCCAGAGTGTTGACGACGAAGACCTCATCGAGATCAGTAGCATGATGTTGAGCGGGGTAGACCCCAGCGAGGTGTTCGCGCTGAAGGTGAAGGGCGATTCCATGATTGACGCAATGATCGCTGAGGGAGATGTTGTGCTGTTCCGCAAGCAGTCCATCGCCAACAACGGGGACATGGTGGCCGTGTGGCTAGCAGACCGCAGCGAGACGACGCTCAAATACTTTTACCACGAGGGCAATCGTATCAAACTCATGCCCGCCAACGACAACTACGAGCCAATCTACGTTGACGCGGCCTACTGCCAAATTCACGGCAAGGTGCTCTCGGTCCTGCGGCGGTTGAAGTAGCCTGCAATCGCCCATCTCCCCCCCATCACAGCTCAAGACTGTCTTTCAGGCGGTCCCGGCGTCTGGCTGCGAATCCTCAAAGATGGCGTCGGCCCATGATGGATTCCGCGAAATCGCGTACAGGTCCGGTTGCTGGCTGATGGTCGCCGCACGCTGGCTCAACAGGGTATAGGCCATCTGGCGGTGTTCGTTTGCCGTCCTGCTGTCCTGCAAAACCACACTGAGGGCATAGTGGCACATCCACAGGTCACGCCCGCCGTGGGTCGTCTCGCTGGCGAGGGCGCTCCACAGGTTATCCTCCGCACCAGGCCGCTGTAGGTGATGTTGGGCCATGCCCAACCATAACTGTACCCGGCCATGCAACAACGGCGAATGGTCTTGAATCTCCCGGATGAACTGCCCAGCTTCTACCAGGGTTTCGTTGGGCTTGTTGGCCTGCACCAAACCACGCAGGTAGCCCAAGTAAACCAGATAGCGCGTATGCTGGTTGGGGTGGTCCGCCTTATATGCCGCCTGGAGGTCAGCCAAGCCTTGTTCTGGGTTCCCCTTGGCGATCATGATCTCACCGCGAATCATCCCCAGCAGCGAGGGCCGATAATTGATGCGCTGGCACAACACCTCCGCCTGTTGCAACATCCCCAGGGCCATGTCGTAGGCAAAAAGATGATGATAGATGTCTGCGATCATCAGCAGGTCCTCCACCTGATAAAGCAGGTGATTATCGCGCTGGTTGATCTGCGACACTCGCTCGAAAATCGTCAGCGACGCTTCCAATCTGCCCTGGTCCGCGAGGATGCGTCCCAGTACCGCCTGCGTTGCGGAAAGCTCCCGCACACTGCCGCTGGCCCCCGCGTCTGCCAGCGCCCGTTGCCCGTAGAGGGTCGCCTCTACCAAGTTGCCGCGCACCCAGAAGAGCTGGGCAAAGGCCCGCAGCACAATTGTCCGTTGCGCGGGGTCTTGCTCGTCCCCCACATACTGATAGCCATTGGTGAGCGCGTCCAGCGCGGCCTCATAGTGGCCCAGGCTGGCATGGGCATTCCCCAGCGTAACGGCGGCGCGTAGCCGTTCGTGCTTGTGGGTATCCTCAGGTAAATCTTGCAACATGTTGAGGGCCGTCTGGCTGGCGGCGGTGGCCTCCGGGTAGTTGCGCTGGCTGTAGGCCTTTTCCGCGAGTAGCATCCACAATGTACTCATGTAGGGGCGGGCGGCGTCTATCTCTGTGCGGACCAGGGTCCCGCTGACTTTGACAGCCTCATCAAACATGCGTTGCAACTCACTGTGCTGCTCTTGCTCCAGGTAGTGGGTAGCAGCCGCTGTGTAGGCCTCTAAAGCATCAATCCGGTTCTCTGCGCGGTGCTGATGTGTGGCGAGAATTTCCAGGGCACGGGGGTTGCGCGTTGCCACAATCGACAACCAACCCGCTACCTTCCGATGATAGGCAACCCGCACCGCCTGCGGCAGCATCGTGTAGGCCACCTCATGATACAGCGCGTTGTGAAAGACATACTCGTCGGTGCCGGCGAAACCGCTTTCCGTGCGGCGGGTGATAATGCGGCGGTCTACCAGCGAGTCCAGCCAGGGTTTAACCGGTGTGGACAGAATGGCCGTGACCGCGCCCTCCCAGAAGGTTTGGCCGACCACCGCCGCTGCCTGGACGATGCGCCGTTCTGCGTTGGGCAAGTCGTCCAAACGGGCCTGGAACACGCCAATTAGCCCGTCTGGTAGGTGGTTGTTGTCGCGCATGGCGTAGTATTGGAAGGGGTCCATACGCCAACTCACGTCGTTCTCCCGGCGGAACACCTGAATATCGAACAGCATTCGCAGGAACTCCTCCACAAACAGCGGGTTGCCCTCTGCCCGGTCCACAATCGTGTCCACGAGGTCCGCAGGTACATTTTCCACGTAGGTCAACACCGCGCCGATAAGCCGGCGGGTGTGGGTCTCGCTCAACGGTGACAGGGTGGTAGTGCTCACGCGGGTAAGGTCAAGGTAGATGCTCGCGTCAATCTCAAATTCGGGGCGGGCTGCGCCTAAAATCAGCAGGTTCTGTTCGTTTTTCAACAGGTAATTCAGCAGGTCCAGCGAAACAGGGTCCACCCATTGCAGGTTGTCCAGCAGGAGTAGCACCGGTTGCTCCCCCGCAATCCCACGAAGCCACCGCCGCACCCACTCATAGCGGCGGTAACGGGTTTCCGGCCTGTTGTCCCGCTCGAGAGAACGCACCTGGGCACTCTCTCGGAATCCGTAGCGCCCCAGCGCACCAACAACCGCCGCCGCATCCTGGGCGTCTGGGCTGTCCCAGTTGGCGGTGGTGTAGTGCGTAATCTCGGCTTCGGCGGCTTTGTCCGAAATCCCGCTGGGGAGCTTCATCAACCGGGCCAGCATATCGCGCAGGAGGTTGTGGTCTGTGTTGCGCCGCTCGTAATGAGCGATCATCCACACATGAAAAAACCGCTGTGCTAGTGGATCAACGGCAATTTCCTGAAGAATGCGGCTCTTGCCCATGCCGGTGTCGCCTGTCATGAGCAGCATGTGAGCGTTTGTTCGTTGCTGGGTGCCTTGTAAGTGGGTGGTGACCTCATCCAAAACGTTTTGACGACCGACAAAGGGCACCGTGATATTTTCAATCTGGTTGACGCCCTGGTCGCGCTCGGACTGCTGACTTTCCCGGATAACAAGATAGTTCGCGATAGGTTCAGCGAACCCTTTCAGGGTAGCAGGGGGGCAGGCCATCAGGTCGAAGACACCACGAACACGCCGCTGCGTTTCATCGTCAATGAGCACCTGGTCTGGTGGGCAGATCGCCTGGAGGCGGGAAGCGCGAACGGTGGTTGTGCCAAGCGCCAATGTCTCGGACTTTTCCTCGATGCCAATGATCCCCACTACCACCCGCCCGGTACTGATTCCCAACCGCGCCTGAAAGCGCACCGGTTGCGATGAAGGGCTGTTCTCCTCCGGGGCCTCGTTGTCGTTCGCCTCTGCCGAGGCGAAAAAATCCGTGTGGATGCTGTACGCCTGTTGCTGGAGTTCCAGCGCACAGGCCACCGCCCGCACCGCATCATTCCCCTGGCTACGACGCGCCCCAAAGAAGCACATCAGGCCATCACCAAGGTACTGCCCAATCTCCCCGCCCCACTCGCTGATCTTCTCCGCAAAGCGGCGATGCGCCTCGCCAATCACCTCGCGCCATCGCTCATAGCCGAGTTGCTCCGCAATAACGGTGGAATCCACCACATCAACAAACATCACCGTCACCAGCCGAATCTCGTCCTCCGGGTGGTCAGTCGCGGCTGCGAGTAACCGGTCCCGTTGGACCTCTAAAGCGGCCATAACCACCCGGTAGGTTTCTGGCGAGAGCATATCCCGGTGTTGGGTGATCTCCGCCAAGGCCCGGTTGATCTGTTCTGGCGTTAGCGAAGGCTCCCCAGAGGGGGCGGTTGAAGGCGGTGAGTTCGACATAACAGGTTATAACGGGAGCCACATGCCGAACAGACTCCCACTATCCACCTCGCTCACCACCCACACCTCCCCGTGATGACGCTCTACAATGGACTTCACCAGGCTTAACCCCAGCCCAGCCCCATTAATAGACACATTGGCCCTCGGGTTTACACGGTAGAAGGACTCAAACAGGTGCGGTAGGCTCTCCTCTGGGATGCCCACACCGTTGTCCTGCACCTCGAAGAAGAATCTACGCTCCTCAACATAAGCGCGGATGGTGATCTCACCGCCCTCCGGGGTGTACTTAACAGCGTTGCTGGCGAAATTCTCCATCGCCTGTCGCAATAGCATCGGGTCTACATTGCCGCGCACGCTCTCATCAATGTGAATTTCCTCGTGAACCGTCTGCGATTTGTGACGGGCCGCCAACAGCGCCCCCTGGTACACGGGCCGCACCACGTCAATGATAAACGTGTCCACCTCAATATTGAGGCCCTTCTCGTCAATCTGGCGCACTTGCAACAGGTCCTCAAGCAGGGTGTTCATCCGTTTCACACTACGGTGGATGGCCTCGGTGTACTCGCGCAGCGGGGAATCTGTCGGGATGTCGTAGTCCACCATATCAGCATACCCGGAGATGGTGGACAGCGGGGTACGCAGGTCATGTGAGGCAATGCGGAGCATCTCATCCTTAAAGCGGTAAAGGTCACGCAGGGTCGTTATATCGTGCATCACCACCACATTCCCGCCCAGTTTGCCCGCATTCTCCATCCACCGGGAAACCGTAATCGCGTAGTCCCGTTGGTGGCGGTCAGAACGCGCCTCAAAACTTATCTCCCCGCCGGGTCGGATGGGGTTTTGCTCCAGTTTGTTTAGCATCTTCGTCAACACGTCGGACCCTTGAGCAAGGTTGGTCACGAGCTGGCCCAAGCCGTCCTCAATCCGCGCCAGCCCCAATAGCTCTGCCGCACCACTGTTCATCCGTAGGATACAAGTCTCCTCATCCGTCACCAGCAACACATCCGGGATGGAGCGCAAGACGACTTCGAGCTGTCGTTGTTGTTCCAGCAAGCGGTTAAAAAGCTGCGTGTTACGGATGGCAACACTGGCCTGGTTGGTGATGATGGTCATCAGCCGCAGTTGATAGTCAGTAAAATGATTGGTTTCCGGGTGGTCTAGCGTCAACACAGCGATCACCTCGCCGTCCATCATGAAGGGGATACACATTGCAGACCCTACCTGGCGTTGGTCGTCTGGCAAGACCAACCAACGATCATCTTCATCGGCGTTGTTCACAAGTGCGGGCACGCGGTTTTGGACAACCCAGGCCGCTAGGCCACCATCCAACACACTGGTCACAGCCTGTATGGACGCCACCTGGTCCAAGTTACGAGCGGTGAAGATGTGGTTCCAGTCCACCTCAACCCCATTCAAAAGAAAGAGGCTGGCCTTTTGTGCGCCAACTGCGTCCCCCGTCATACCAATAACCCGTTCCATCACCGTGTTGAGGTTCTGTAACGTCAACAATTGCGAAATCTCAACGATTAGTTCTAAATCCTCGAATGTTGGGGTTTGTTGAACACTTGTCATGCACGGCCCACCTTCTTTATCCTATACACGTCTCAATTATAGTCGAAGTAGGCTCAACTTTCCATTTATGGGCCGGGGCAATCGTGCGCCTTAGGCTATTCCACATAAAAGATAGCGTTATCCCCCACCGAGGGATAAAATCCCCCGGCTAAAACGTGTCCACTGAAGGGGACACCGGCTCACACGGCTGTTTTGGCGTCCCTTTAGTGGACGCGCTAGGCTGTAGCCTGTGGTTTTAACCGCAGGCGGCTAACTTTGGTGCATATGGGCGAACCGAGCAATCTATTTTGGCCCAACCCCGTTTGCTGGTAGAATACTGTCACAAAGATATAAACCTCGTCGTAGCGGGGGGCGTCCAGCGTTGCGCCCCCGCGACGATTCATTATCGGAGCTTTCACCTTATGCGAATACTGTTTATTGGTGGCACACGCTTCATCGGTCGTAACGCCGTGATCCAACTGGTGGAGCAGGGCCACGACCTTGCCGTTTTCCACCGAGGCGAGAGCAACAACCCCCTGCCGGAAAGCGTGCAACACTTCTATGGGAACCGCGCCGAACTCGACGATCACCGCGACACCTTTATCAACTACGCGCCGGATGTCGTCGTCCACATGAACCTCATGGAACAGGGCGACGCCACCGCCATGATGCGCGTGTTCCGCGACGTTGCCGAGCGCGTGGTCGTCATCAGTAGTGCGGATGTCTACCGGGCGTGGGGCCGCCTGCTCAACACCGAACCCGGCCCCCCAGACACCGTCCCGCTGACGGAGATCAGCCCACTGCGCGAGGAACGCTACCCCTACCGCAACCAGCTAAACAAGGACTGGCGCTACTACTACGACAAAATTCACGTCGAGCAAGTGGCGATGAAGATGCGCAAGCCCCCGGCCACCGTGCTCCGCCTGCCCATGGTCTACGGCGAGTACGACTACCAGCGGCGGGTTGCGCCTTACTTGCAACGCATGGACGACGGGCGCAAAATCATCCTGATTGACCAGCGCACCGCCAACTGGAAGGCCCCGCGTGGCTACGTAGACAACATGGGGCACGCGCTGGCACTCGTCACCACCGACGAACGCGCCGAGAAGCGCATCTATCACGTTGCCGAGCCACACGAAACCGCCCTGACGGAGGCCGAGTGGATTTACGCCATCGGACGCGCAGCAGGTTGGAACGGGCGCGTGGTCCCCGTTCGCCCGGAGTTGCTGCCATCCCCAGCACAGCTCAACACCCACGGCCAGGATGTAACGTTGGACAGCGGGCGCATCCGCGAGGAGCTGGGCTACAAGGAGCCGATTGATATGGCCGAGGCGCTACGCCGCACCGTCGCCTGGGACCGCGAACACACGCTACCCAACATGGACCCCGTGGACTACAGCGCCGACGACCGCCTGATTGCCGAACTCGGCCTATAACCGCCTGAGTCCCAATGGCGGCTATGTCCTCGTTCGCAGCGGCACCTTAACGAACGGTGGGCACCCAAGACGGCGGTTTGAATGTGTCCCATTTTTCTGTATGATACCCACCGATTTGTTCCGTATCCGCCAGCAGCGATGCGCTGAGGAGACACTTCAACCATGGCAAAAGATTACGGTACGTTAGGGCGCAGGCCACAAAGCGCCGGATGGCAGTGGTTCGCCTTTGGTTTCATTATGGGAATCATTCTGTTCGGGTGTGTGGTGGCGGCCTTCTTCGGGACGGTCGCCTTTGGGGTGGTGCAAGTGCCGGGTGTGTCGATTGGACCGTCGCCCCAGGCGCAGATTCAGATCATCACCGCCACACCACTCCCCGCAACCGCCACATCCATACCGTCCGCCACACCGCTCCCGTCCGCCACACCCGCCCTGCCAGATGCGGAGGTCGCGGCACCGACGGCGGACACAGGTGACCTTAGCCTGGATAACCCGCCGGACGGCGCAAATGCCGCGCCCACCGTTGCCGGTAGCGTGGCAGTCGCCCCAACACCCACCCCGGCGGAGGCCGTTCAGCTAGACATTGATGATGTCGCCACCGAGAATGAGGAAGCCCCTTCCCCGCCCGGCCTCGGCGCACAGGCGCTCGGTGCCGGTGGCGTAACGACCAGCGCGGAGGGGGACATCCCCGCCGTGTTGGATGTACTCAAGACGGATATGGTTGAGGTTACCGGCGGCCAGTTCCAGATGGGCACGACCATCACTGAGGGCGCTGAGGCCGTCCGCGAGTGCCAGGACGTGTGGGGCGGGCTGTGCCAGTTATCCTACGTGGAGGACAGCGCCCCGGCTCGCCCGGTGACCATCAGCTCCTTTGAGATCGAGCGGACGGAAGTCACCTACGAGCAGTATATCGCCTTCCTCAACCTGATGGGGCCGCGTAGCCACCTGTCCGGCTGTGACGGCAACCCGTGCATCGCCACCCGCAACGAGTCCGACGCCAGCAACGTCAGCTTCAACAGCCAAACCTACGACGTGAACAACGTGATTAACAACCTGCCCGTCGTCAACGTGACGTGGTACGGCGCAACCGCCTACTGCGAGGCGTTGGGCCGCCGCCTGCCCACCGAGGCCGAGTGGGAGTTTGCCGCCCGTGGTACCGATGGCCGCATCTACCCGTGGGGCGGTGCCGGGCCGTTCGACACATCGCTCGCCAAAACCAACCGCCCTGTGACCGATAACCCGCTGGAGATCGGCGCGGTGCCTGTTGGCTCATACCCGACCGGGGCCAGCCCCTATGGTGTGCTGGACATGGCCGGGAACGTCGCCGAATGGGTCAACGACTGGTACGGCGCGACCTACTACAGCCAGCCGGACGCCAGTGGGACCGACCCCCAGGGGCCGCTCGGCGGGACGGAGCGCGTGGTGCGTGGTGGCTCGTGGGACGCCGTGCCGTTCTTCGCCCGTGCCGTCCACCGCCAGAGCGCCGTCCCCAACGACTCCGAGCCGTGGCTGGGCTTCCGTTGTGCGGCGGCCCCACAAACCGGGCTAAACGGCGCACAGGGCGCGACCGGAAACACGGATAGCCAGATTCCCGCCCCCCCCGTCACCCCGGACACAGGCGGTATCGTCCTGCCAGGGGATGCCATCGCGCCCCCCGCAGGCGGTGCGGGGGCCGTCCCCACATTGAACCCCACTGGGGCCGAGGAACAACCGCTTCCGACAACCGCCCCGTAACAGCAAGCGGACAGGGTACGCCCTGTCCGTACACCATACGGCACCATCGGTAGGGACGCGACATGCCGCGTCCGTTTTTCTGTCTGCGCCACCATCATCCACCCCACCCAGGAGAACACCCCCTCATCATGGATAGCAACCTCTGGTTGGCCCTAGCCGTCTTTGTCCTGCGGATCTTCAACAACGCCCTCACCACGCTTCGCTTTGTCGCGATTGCCCGTGGCATGAACACGCTGTCGTCCGTGTTGGCCGTGTTTGAATCGCTGATCTTCGCGTTTACAGTTGCCAACGTCGTCAACGACCTCACAGACCCAATCATGCTCAGCGCCTACAGCCTAGGCTTTGGCATTGGTAGCTACGTCGGCCTGTGGCTGGAACGCCGCTTCGTGCAGGCCTTCTTCACCGTGAATGTCGTCGCCCGTATCAGCGGCCACGAGATCGCGCTGGCGCTACGAGAGGCGGGCTTCGGCGTCACCGAAACCCGTGGCAAGGGCCGTGACGGGGCCGTGACCATGCTCCGCACCACGATAGACCGCCGCGACGCCCGCCATGTGACGGACATCGTCCGCCAGATCAACCCGGAGGCCTTCATCGCAATGGATGAGGCGCGGTCTATCCGGCAGGGGTACTTCCGCCAGAGCGGGGGCATATTGCGGTGATCGTCGGGTCACTGTGGGACACGCGCTCGCACCTCGTCACCTGGCAGGTGTGGCGAGCGTTAGCCGCCTCGCGGGACGTGCCGCCGCTGTTCGCCGGGACGCCCCACCAGCCTGCGGCGAACCTGTGGTGGGCGCTGGGTAGCGTGCTGCTGCTGGCCGGGGGGCTGGTGTTCTTCCCCGTGCTCATCCCGCTCTACACCGGGTTGCTCGGTTACGCGGCACTCCACCGCACGCGCACCTTCATCCACCAGTTGAACCGCCAACACGCCTATGACCTGCTGGCCGTCTCGTCCTTGGGGCCACTCGGCGCGACTTGGGCCTGCTTCGCCGCCTGGTTCCACCGCGACCCCGGCACCGTCCGGGCGTGGCAGGTCTACATTGCGGTGATGGCCTTCATGTCCCCGTTTGTGATCCTGTGGGGCCTCGCGCAAACGGTCTCCGGCGGGGTGATGGCGGTGGCGTTGCCCTTCCTGTGTGGCATCGCCTACGTCTACCTTGAGGTGTTCCTGAGCGTGTCGTTGGGCGGGTTGGTCGCCCTGTTGAGCGCCGCCTACGGCCTAACACGCACCACCCGCATTGTCGCGGAGGCTGGCTATGTGGCGTTCAAGCTCGTGACCTACGCGCTGGAGTTCGCCGGGGGCTACGCCGTGCTGACGCTCATCCCGTGGACGTGGGCGGTCGGCCCGGCGGCGTTGCTGCTGTTGGTGGGGTACCTGGCGCTGTATGAGTGGCTGCATCGGCGCTTGTGGCAACAGTTGACCGCCCAAACCCAGGAAACCGACCTGCACCCACGTCAGTTGGTGCGGTGGTGAACAGTGGGCGCTCCCTCGCTGTGGACTTGGTGCGGCTGCTGATTGCATCGCGCCACGTCCATCCCTTCTACGGGGGGGTTATGCGTCCACGAAGGCCATTGTGGTTACGAATGCTGCACAATATCAACGAGGTGTTCATATTTCTGGCTTTCCTGCTGATCTCCCCCGTGGCCCTTGTCTTTCCGTTTGGCATGGGGCAGCGCGTGTTCGTCGATACCCGCATCAACATCTACCGCTTTGTGGAACGAGACACCCACGATGTCATCGGGGCGACAACCCTCGGCCTTGTGGGGGCGTTCTGGTGGTGCTTTGCAGCCACCGTCTTTCTAGACGTGAGCAACCGTAGCTCATGGCAGATGGCGTTGAGGGCCTGGATGCTTTCGGCGGCTGTTGGCGTGGCCCTGGTGGTTGTCACCTGGCTGGGCCACCTGCCGCCTGTGACGTTCTCGCCAGTGGTGGGGCTGGCGCTGTTGCTGGCGATAATCCTCGGCTTGTGCCTGCTCATGGCCGAGTTCGCAGTGAGTATCCTATTGGGCGGTTTGCTGGCGATCCGCAGCGCCCTGGATGGCATCCACACGGGGACGCGCATGTTGGCGTCGTTTGTGTATATCGCCTTTGAGATGCCGCTGTTCATCGGCAGGTTGGTTCTGATCGTGTTCACATGGCGTAACGGCGTCACGGACCTGCTGCTGGTGCTGTGGCCTGGTTATCTGATTCTCTATGCGCTGGTCTGTGAGATGGCTGTACGCCTGTTGTGGCGCGGCATCGTCCGGCGAACAAGCCTGACGCTCCCTTTGTTGGTGTCAATCATCCACACAACAGACCCGTTTGACGCGGAGGCGGCATAGATGCAACTTGCCACCCTCACCCTCTGGCGGATACTGTACGCCTCACGTAACGTCCACCCCTTTTACCACGGGCTGATGCGCCCCCACCTCCCCGGCTGGCGGCGCTTCCTCGCCCTCCTCGGCGAGATGGCGCTCTTACCGCTGTTGTTCCTCCTGTGGGCGCTCACCCCGCTGCTGTTGATCCTGTTCGGCCTCAGCACCTTTAACCGCACACGCGGCAACATCCAACGGCTGACGGCCCTGGGCAACCATGACCTGCTTGCCGCCGCCACCGACGGCCCCGGCGGGCTATACTGGTGGTGCTTCGCCGCGACCTTCCACCGGGACCGCAACACGCGCAGCCTGTGGCGGGTGGCGCTCTTCGCGCTGATGCTGTTGGCGTTCGGCCTGACGATGCTCATCTTTGCCTTTCTCGTGAACATCCGAACGGAGCCGGATGCGGGTGAGTTTCTGCTCCTCTTGTGCGTTGCGCTGCTGGGGTTAGTTGGGCTGGGTGCCGAATTGTTTTTGAGTGTGTTGCTTGGTGGCCTCATCGCCATACGTACCGCGCTGAGTGGCGTTAACATGGGGACGCGCCTGCTAGGTATGTTGGTCTACGGCATCGGCAAGCTCGTGATCTACTTCGGCGTGGGCTTGTTCCTGGGCCTGATTGTCGTATTGACCCCAAACGTGACCTGGGCGTTTTTTCTCGTCCTGCCGGGGTTGCTGGCGCTGTATCTCGCCGCCCATGAGCTACTCGTGCGCCTGCTGTGGCACGAACTGGAGCGCCTGACCGCGTTATCGCTCCCGCTGCTTGAATCCCGTGTGCGCTCATACCGGAGGACACGCTAATGCACTCCCATATCTGGCACCTGTGGCGGACGATGGCCGCCTCCAAGCGCGTGCATCCGATTTTTGCGGGGCGCGTGCATCGGGAACACACCCGGCTGCGGCGCTTTGGCGAGATTGTGCTGGACCTGTTCATCGCTGCGCTGATTCTGCTCCCAGTGGTGTCCATGCCGCTCTACGCCGGGATTCTCGGTTACTTCGCGCTCAACCAAACGCGCAACCTCACCTACCGCGTGCAACAGATGGGCCTCTATGATCTTGTCGCTGCCACTGCCGCCGGGCATGTGGTGACGCTGTGGCAGTGTTTTGCGGCGTGGTACCACATCTACACGGACACGCGCCGCTTCTGGTTCATCTACACGCTGGTAATGTCCGGCGCAGCGGTGATCCTGTTCACGCTCTACATCCCGAATCTGGTGCTGGCCGGGGCGAGTGTGGCGCTTGCGGGGGCCTTCGTGTGGATTCTGGCGGTGTGGGTCTTCATGGCAATCGACCCCTTCCTGAGTATCGGCCTGGCCGGGTTGCTGGCGATGGTCAGCATTAGCTACGGTATGACGCCCGGCACGCGCCTCATCACGGAGTTGGGCTATATTGGGGTGAAGGGCCTCGGCTACATGGTCGCCTACGGGGTCGCCTTCCTACTCATCGGGAACGATGGCCTGCCTCTCACACGCATCGCGTGGGCCTTCCCGCTGTTGCTGCTCTACATCGGCGTTCACGAGATCATGTATCGTATACTGTGGCGTGTGTTGCGCCAAAGGACCGGCTATGAGCACGCTCGACTCCACAACGCAGCCCTCTGGTGAGGACGCGCGCCGCGCCGCCCGCAACGCCGGGGCGTTGGCCGCTGCCAGCCTGTTCAGCAAGGGGCTGATGTTCGCCTGGGTCGTCGTGCTGGGGCGCTGGCTCGGCACTAGCGACTACGGCATCTACGGCACGGTCGGCGCACTCGCGACCATCGCAACCGTGATGGGCAGCTTTGGCATGGGCCTCATTGTCGTCCGCGATGTCTCCCGCGACCCGTCATTAGCGGGGAAGTACCTCACCGCGACACTCTACATGCAGACGGCCCTCATCGGTATCGCCTACCTCGTGATGAACGCCGCCGCCTGGACCATCGGCTACAGCGACGCCATCCGCGTGTTCACCGCGCTGACAGGTATCGGCCTCATTGTGGACGTGTACGGCAACATGTGCAGCGACCAACTGCTCGCCCAAGAGCGTATGATCGTCACCTCGGTGGTGGAGACGCTGCACATCCTGCTACGAATTGGGGCGGTAGCAGCGGCTTTGCTGCTGGGCTATGGGCTGTTTGGGCTGTACCTCGCTGGGGTCGTCGCGGGGACCGCCCGCAGTGTCGCGTTTGGGGTTGCGCTGGCCCGGACGGGCGTCCGTCCACAGTTCCCGTTAGATGCCGGCATCGCATGGCCGTTGCTCGTGAACAGTTCGCCCTTAGCGGCCTCGGCGGTGCTGTCGTTGGCCTACCAACAGGCGGACAAGCTCTTTAGCACCCGCCTGCTAGACGAGGCCAGCACGGGCTACCTAACGGCGGCCTTCGTCGTGATTACGGGCGTGATCGAACTGTTAAACAGCACCGTGCTGATTGCCACCTACCCGGTGATGTCGCGCTATGCCGGGCAGGTGTTCGGCTTTATCGTCGGGAAACTAGTGTTCTTCACGGTGCTGGTCACGCTGCCGGTTGCTCTCACCCTGAGCCTGTTCGCGCCGGAGGTCACACTGCCCTTGTTCGGGGCGGACTTCGCGCCAACGGCCCGCGTGCTGCGGGTGCTCATCTGGTACGCGCTGGCGGCGATGATCGTCAACGTGTTCGCCCAGGGGATGATGGTCCAGAACCGCCAACGGCAGCTATTGGTCATCCGGGCGGGGGGGCTGGCGCTCAACCTCGCGTTGAACCTCACCCTGTTGATCGCCTTTGACATGGACGTGATGGGCCTTGTCTACGCCTCAGTAACGGCGGAACTCGTCGTGCTGGCGCTGCTGCTGGCGACCTTCCGCCAGGACGGGCTAGCGACGCGCCGCCTGCTGGGGCGGGTAGCACGGGCGGTGGTTGCGGCGGCGCTGGCCGCTACCGCGATGATCGTCGGCGGTTGGGTCCACTTCACCCTGGGGATTCTCGGCGGTGCCCTGGTCTACGCCGGGGGGGTGCTGTTTGGGGGTGTGCTGGCAACGGACGACTGGGATTTGCTGCATCGGCTTGTCGGCGCAATGCCGGGAGGGGGCGTCATCGGGCGCTACTGGCAACGGGAGGTATCCTAAAAAAGATGAATATCATACGATATTGCGTTACATTGGTGCTATAATGGTATAGACCACTCAGCCATCAGCCATCATCTGTGGGTGGGTCAAACCGTAATAAAAATCCGACGGCGAGGGCGATCATTATCAACGGGAACACATAATCTGGCGCGACCCGACCCAGCCATCGCCACAACGCATAAACACTGCTGGCAAGCAACAACACCGCGCCCGTTCTACCAGCCCATACCGTGTTGTTTGTCCAGGCGGCGTAACCGAGCAAACAGGCACCTAGTAGCATTACCAAACCGGGGAACCAGAAGTCAAAGACGGCCAGCCCAGCGGTACCGAGTAAAAAAGCACCAACAAAACGGCGTTCTGGTGAATGTGGCGGTTCCATCGCAATATCATCCATGAAATTTCATAGGTTCGTTAAGACGTTCTCAGGCTTAGTTTAGGTTGTGCCGCAATAGGTGTAATGTCTTAGTGCACTTGGCAGGTACCCATGATAGACCCAATGACGATTGCAGACCAAAACCAATACCTCTGGCAGATCGTGACAGACGCTACCCCCACCGTCGAAGCGCAGACGTTATCACCTGTGCCCTTCGCGGACCTCGCCAGCCTCTCCGCAGCGCCACATCTACGGGCATTCCTGCTAGATGCCAACCCGAACTGTGACATCTCAGACTGTTTGCAGACCGTTCGGGAACATCTTTCCGGCGATCTACTGTTTGTGCGAACAGACATCAACATATCGCAGGCGCTACGTGACGAATATAACCTGTGTCTTGTGTTCCCCGCCGCTATGCCGCTTCAGTGGATCGCCCCGGTGATGCAGGATGCGTTGGGCCACCGCCCCCCCCCCACCGTCGAGCATTTCATCACGCAGATCACCCACTACGCTAGCAACAGCCTCAACCACGATGACACCATCGACAGGGCGCTCGTACTCCTGCGTGATCTCGTCCCATACACAGCCGCCAATATCACCGTGTTTGAGGAGGGCT
>CAYWZS010000087.1:0-17491 GCA_964462905.1 uncultured Anaerolineaceae bacterium | reverse complement strand
CTGCCTGCTGCGTCTCACAGATCGTGTATTCCTCGCCGGAGATCAGGCCAGGGATGCTGGCGCGAATACCCAGGTCGCCGTTGGCGCCCGCATTTTCGACGCTGGTCGTGTTCCGACCCACTTCGTTACCGTTGCTATCGTAGACCACGAACTCCCAGTCGAGCAGTGCATTGCCGCTGGGGGATTCGCCTGCCCCAGTGTTCAATTCGTCGTTGACCCCGTTCTGGTTGAGGTCATTGTATTTGATGAGGCGCAACTCGTAGATATCCGGCTCATCCTGGGCGTTCCCGAAGGCGACCGGCACAACTTGGCCGTACTCAACGGTTACATCCTGGCAGACCAGGCCATTGAAGTCGTAGGTGTTGCCACCTGTGTTCGTCCAGCCAGCCTGCGGTGTTTCACAGACGCGGTAGGTCGCACCTGGCACCAGGTTGGTGAACGGCACACCGTCGCTAGCGTTGGTCAGCTTCGTACTTTGCTGCTGTTCATCACCCAGGAAGATGCTGATCTCCCAGCCTTCCAGTAGCACTTCACCCTCGTCACGGGTGCCGTTGCCGTTCTCGTCGTTGAACTTAACGACGTCCAGTTGCGGCCTGCGCTCGTTCGTGAACGTACAGGTCACATCCTGCCCGGATGCGGTTAGCGCGACAGAGAGACTAGCGTTGTCCAGAGCGGCGCTAAACTCACCAGCATCACAGCTAATGTCCGTTACGTCCCAGTTGCCGGGGAGGTTGGTTTCGTTCACGGTGAAGCTGGTTGCAAGGGCCACATCATCAAACGTGATGCTGCTCTCGTAGGTGGCGTCACCTTCGTTCAGATCAAGCATGAAGGTACCGAAGTCCCCGCCGAAGTCCCAGGTCAACCAGGGGGCGGTGGGGTTGCTCTGCTTGACGATGGTCAAGGAGCCGTTTACGGCATTACCGAAGGCCACCGGGACAACTTCGCCGTATTCTACGGGTACGTCCTGGCAGACCAGACCGTTAAAGTCGTCGGTGTTGGCGTTGGTGTTCACCCAGCCAGCCTGCGGTGTTTCACAGACGCGGTAGGTCGCACCTGGCACCAGGTTGGTGAAGTCAACCGTGCCATTTGCGCCAGTTGTCTTGGTGCTCTGCTGCTGTTCATCACCCAGGAAGATGCTGACCTCCCAGCCGGGCAGCCCATTCTCACCGTTTTCGCTCTGCTGTGTGCCATCCAAGTTGATGTCTTCGTACTTGGTCACACGCAACTGCGGCTTGCGCTCGTTGGTGAAGGTACAGGTGATGTCGGCGTTGGGTGTCACAGCGAAGCTGGCGCTGTCAACTTCATAGCTTGCGCCGTCCGCAGTACAGGTGACATCGGTCAGGTCCCAGTTCCCAGGGCTGCTTGTCTCGGTAAGGGTGTAAGTCCCCTCTTGCAGATCATACGACACGATATTGTTAGTGCCGTCGTTGCTGCCATCGAGCATGAAGGACTCAACAAGATTCGCGTTTTCGTCCGTGATTTCAAAGCCGAAGTCGAGCCACGGCGCAGCCGGGTTAGATGACTTCACGACCGTCAAGTTACCGAAGCAGGTCGCAAACGGACCCGGATCTTCTTCTTCGCGGTCTCCCACGTTGATGAAGGTATTGTCGCAGACATCCAGTTCAAAGACCTGCGCCTGGTTACGCGCACCAACCGGCATCGTGTCAAAGGTATTGCCCACGATCGACGCACTCACTGGCGCGACATAGGGCGGGTTGGGGTCAGCTCCGTCGAAGTCGGAATCACTGAAGTTGTAGCCAATGTTGGCACAATTGGAGAAGGTGTTGCCCAGGACTTCAACATCCGTGACGCCGTTGGTGTTCAAGCAGGTTGCCGAGCCACTCACCGTGTTGTTCGCGATGTTGACATCACCTTCAACATAGAAGATCCCAATACCACCTGCCGGGTACTCTACGTTGGTGTTCGTCTGGGTGATCGTGTTACCCGAGATGTTGACGTTCAGGACCGGGTCTGTGTTATACGACCAGACCATGAGACGCCCATTCGGGCCAGTCACAGTGTTGTCGGTCATGGTCACGTTCTGCCAGCGGAAAGCCTCTAGCGCGTTGATGTGGCCGACATCCTCAAAGGTGTTGCCAGTCGCAGTGAAGTTGTCACCACGGCCCGCTGGCGTCAGGTCCTGCGCCTCCATAAAGACCAGGGAGTAGTTATCAGTACCAAACGATGTGCCTGGACGTGCTGCACTATCATCGTAGTTGATGAAGGTGTTGTCTTGCAGCAAGAAGCCGTCCCAACCCCGGTTGGAGAAGATCGCGCCCAGGTCGGGCGTGCTTTCCCCATCGAAGATGTTATCGACGAACGCCAGGTTGGCGTAGTCGCCCGAACTTACGATTTCGACGGTGTAGCTGGGGTCGAAGCCGGAGGCCGTCGGTGCGTCGCCCGTCAGGGTGAAGGCCTCGAAGGTCAAGCCATCGAAGCTCGAACCCGTCAGGGTGATGCCGTCAATGGTCGTGTTGGCGCGGCTACCCTCAGAGATCACCGTCAGGTTCGGCGAATCGCTGTAGTCACGGTTCATCACCTCGCCGGGCCAGTTGCCCTCGTCTACCAAAACCACCTGGTCGGCACCACTAGAGGCGAACATTGCTTCCTCGATGGTGCAGTATTGGGTGGTGTGGCCGTCGGTGCTGGTGGTGGCAAAGCCGCCACTGACCGTCGTAGCTGATGGGCTGTTGCTGATGCTATCGCTCAGCCACGGGCAGAAGACCACATTGGTGCTAACAGTGTCGCCGGAGCCGCTGCCTTCACCAGAGGGGCCGCTTGCGTCGCCCCACCAGTTCAGGGTGGCGTCGGTGATATTCGTGGTGCCAACTGCCTGCATCCCCTCGCCGTTGCCCGTGATGTCGTTGTTGTTCACCACGACATCTGCAATGACGCTGGCGTCCCCACGGTCAAAGAAGGGGGTGCCGTTGGTATTGGGAGATGGGTTGCCCTCTTGTACCTGGATGCCGACATTGTTGCCAGTCACAACGTTGCCGGCAACGGTCATGCCCGTGCCTTCAACCACGATACCGAAGCCCTCGCCGTCGCCGTTCGGCTCGACAAAGCCCGTTACGGTGTTGCCCATCACGGACACGCCCGAAGGTTGGTCCGCGTTGGTTGCGCCCGGACCACGCCGGAAGACGGCGATACCGGCATAGTCACGGGTGTCGCTGCCCGGTTCGGTCAGGCTTACGACGTTATCGCTCACCATTGTTTCGCCGCTGGGGTTCTTAATCTCAATCCCGTAGCGACCGTTGTTGGTCACGGTGTTGCCGGACACAAGGTTCGCGGCTGGCCCCTGTGGACCCAACACGCCGATACCGGAGTCGCCGTTGCCGACAACCGTGTTCCCGGAGATCATTACACCTGTCACATCGCCGTCGCTGATGTCGATACCGACCAGACGGTTGTCGTTGAATTGGCTATTGGTGATGCTGATGCCGGACTTGGTGCCGTTGATGAACCACAGCCCGCGCCCGGCGGAGAAGCCCGCGCCGTTGTCGTTGAAGGTGCTGTCGGCAACGCTCACGTTCGTGGTGTTACCCGCCTGCGAGAGAATGCCGTGCACACAGTTGTTGCTGGCGTTCACATCGCTAATGCTAACGTTGCTGATGGTGCGCCCGATGTTCTCCCCGATGTCCAGGCCCAGGTCATAGCCGGAGATGTTGAAGCCGGAGACGCTGATGCCGTCATGGTCGCCAACCAGCCGGATACCGACAATAGCGGAGGCGTTCATGGTGTTGGTGCAGGTTTCGGTAGAGACAAGGAACGTCTGGTCGCTGCCAGCACCGTTGAAGGTGATGTCATTGGTTGCGATTTCAACTTCTTCGTTGAAGGTGCCAGGGCTGACCTGTACCGTATCGCCAACCAGCGCACGATCCACCTCAAACTGAATGGTACTCACGCTGTTGCCGATCTGACGGCGGGTGGTGTAGCCGAGAAGCTCAGTTGGACGCAGATCCGGTCCCGTTCCGTCGTAGGCTACGACCCAGCCATCATCGAAGGTGTTGTTGGCGATGATGTCATTCCAATAGGACGGCGCGTAGGTGTCATATGTACCCAGGAAGCGCACATTCCCTAGGTTGCCATCAAAAGTGTTGTCGGTGATCGTCGGCACACCGACCGGGTGGTTCAACCAGGGGATGGTGTCTAGTGCACCCTGCAATTGGATGCCCCAATTACTTCCATCTTGGATCAGGTTATTGCTGATGACCAGATCGCTCATCGGGCTGCCGAAGCCGGCACCATTCGCCAAGACGATGATCCCGCCATCCATGAAATTGTTGCTGATGTTGTAGCTGATGACGGTTGACGTGCCGCTGGTATCATCCCCAGTGAAGTCGAAGTCACTGATGTAAACGGATGATCCGCTATTCATGCGTACACGGCTGTGTGTCAGCGTGAAAGCGTCGCCAATAACCTCAATATTCTTGTTGTTGGCGGCCCCGTCAGCGGTGAAGCCCAGCCCGGTAAGTGTCACACCGTCACCGCTGATGAACGGCCCTTGCGTGCCGAAAGCAGACGATGCCGTTGAGACAATCTCCGGCAGGTTGGGGTCATTGTAATCGGTGATCGGACTGCCGCCGTTTGCGTCGTACCCCTGGAGTGTCAGGCCGTCTTTGCCGACGTACAGGCCGAAGTCATATGGCCCGGTGCCTGTTCCTGTCTGGGGGCGGTCTTCTGCGATCTCGTTGTAGGTGCCGGGTGCGATATGCACGGTGCCGTTGGCGGCAACGCGGTCAATCGCCTCTTGCACGGTCGCGAGCGGGTCGGCCCAGCTGGTGCCGCCGTTGCTGTCGCTACCTGTTGCTACGTCTACGTAACAGTCGGTTGTCCCAGCGCAGGTCTCGAACTCGAAGTCGAAGGTTGTGTCTTCGCCGTTGATGCCAAGCGTAAACGCATCAATGCTACCGGTGTACCCCGCCAGCCAACTGCTACCCGCCTTGAACAGAAGCCCGGAGAGGTTCCCGGTTTGGATGCCTGCATCTGGGTAGAAGCTCAGGATGGTCGCAAGGTCACATGGGCTGGAGATCGGACAGTGCTTCGTCGCCGGGGCATCGCCCACAACTGGATTTCCGGTCGACCACCAGCGGCCTGCCAGGGCGTCCCAGTTCTGCCAGGTGCCGTCTACGATGGGATTGTCGTAGTAGGGTTCAAACACCAAACGACCTTGCCAACTGGTGGTGGTGTCGGTCAGGTCGTAGTCGATGTTGAATTGGAGCGCGGGGGCAACGGTGTTGTTCCCGACGCTGTTGTAGGTGCTGTATTCCAGCGTGGTGATTTCGTCTAGGCGTGTACCGGGGTAATCGGCAGTGCCAAAGATCACGCCTGAAGCCGTTGAGTCGAGCGTAAGCTCGAGGCTACCGGTGCCCAGCGGTGGTGTGCCGGGACCCTCTACGAACGCGAAGGAACCCGTGCCCGTCTCGGCACCGCCTCCCCAACCTTGCAGGTTTGCCTGCGTGACAACGACTGTGCCGCTACTGGCGGCGACGGGCATCAGTAGCCCGGACCCGAATCCCAGTATCAGCAGAACAGCCAGTGCCAGCAGCACTTTGCTTGGTCCTGATCGTTTCATAGTTAAGTGTTGTTCCTGTGTATGAATTTATAGGTATGAGTGAGTGCGCGACACACGCGACATGAATAAGAAGCGTGCTTGGTCATGTTTCGTGCAAACTTGAGATTGATGATTGCTCGGACGTGGGTTTCCCTCCCCAGAACCTGTTTGCGTTTCTTTAGTCTTGCCTGGCGCGATATGGAACGTGGTGTTGTGGGCCTGCTATAAGAGCATTGGGTGTGGCACTCACAGCGGCAGGTTATGCCCATAAACCGCGTTGGAATGCTGTGAAACCCGTAAGACGACGCTTTTTATAAAGCAGGACTTACAACATGAAGGTATTCGTTGCAATTTCGCACCGAACACATACTATCCATTAGTGCATTGCTTTACAAGAATTTTTTACTAATAGGCCAATATAACAAAATTGATGTGAATAATGTAAACGCCGGGGATTTCACACACGATTGGCAAGGGTTCGGCCTCCAGCCGGCGCTACTAGTGGGCTACAAGGGGGGTATAGCCAAGTGGGCGAGACGCGCCTGTATTGCTTAATATGGTTCAATAGCAACAAAAACCCCCGCAATTTAATGCGAGGGGTGTGTCACTTGAAATCCTTAATCCTGAGATTCTGTGGTTATCAACTGGCCCTGTATCGTCCACCTTCGGAGCAGGGTTCGTCGGGTCTGGTAGCGATCCAGCCAGCGTGCGCCAATCTCGACAACGATCACGACGGTCAACAGCGTGCCGATAGCGAGCCGCCCGATGTAAGCGGGCGTTGCCATGAAGATCAGCCCGATCTGCAACAGCGCGATTGTAATCGTCCCGAGCGCCGCACCGAACGCGGACCCCTTCCCGCCGTTGATGCTGACCCCGCCCACAAAAGCCGCCGTCGGCCCTGTGAGGATGAGCGTTTGCAGGCCAAGCGGCTGTGCCGACCCCGCCCGCAGGCCGATGATCGCCCCCGCCAGCCCCGCGCAGAAGCCGCTGATGGCAAAGGTGATAATCATTGGGCGGGTGAGCGGCACACCGGCAGCGAGCGCCTCTTTGCGTGCCCCACCAATCGCGTAAATTTCGCGGCCCCAGTGGTGGTACATCAGGAACAAGCCGACCCCCACGAACACGATCAACGCCATGACGCTCGCCGGCGACAAGATCAACTCAACCTCCCCGACCACGATCCGGTCCTTCAGCCAGTCGCCAAACGCGAACTCGCGCAGGACAACCGTCTGCTCGTTGGCAACGAACAACGACACACCGCGCAACAGCATGAGCGTCCCTAGTGTAAAGACGATTGCGCTGATGCGAAGTAGGGCGATAGCGTAGCCCTGTAACGCGCCGATCAGCGTCGCCACGCTGACACCGATCACAATCGCGGGGACCGCACCGAGGGGATCATTCAGGCGAACCACAATCACGCCGACAAGGGCCGCTAACGACCCCATCGACAGGTCAATCTCCCCGGCAATAATTGTGACCGTAAAGCCAAGCGTAATCAGCCCTAGCTCCGGGAAGCGTTCCAAAATCGCAAAGGCGTTGCGTGTCGAGGCGTAGTTCCCAAATTCGAGCGAGAAATAGGTGGCGATCCCAAATGCCACCAGGATCGTAAACACGATCTGGGAGTTGAGCAGCACCCACTCCTGTACTTTTGCCAACGGGGATTCCTCACTGCGTTGCTTTTGTGTTACCGTACTCATCGGCTCTTATTCCTCCGAATCAAAGCGTACAAACTGATACTTGCTACGACCGTCAGGCCGACGAAGAGAATACGCGGGCCGCTCTCGAAACCCCGTAACACCATCATGTTATCTACCACGCTGATGAACAGTGCGCCTAGCACCGTCTGCCAGATGGACCCACGCCCACCGAAGACCGATGTGCCGCCGACCATCACGGAGGCAATCGCGCTGATTGCCAGCGAGCCACTGCTGCCCATTGCCGCCCGGAACAAGCTGACCTGCCCCTGGCTGATCTGCGCGGCGAACAAAATGCCGACAAGCGCCGCCCCGACGGATGCCAGGGCAAACACCTGCACGGCCTTCCAGAAGGCACTATAGCCGGTGCTGCGGGCGGTGTCCTTGCTGGCCCCGACGAGGTAGCAACTGCGCCCAAAGCTGGTGTAACGCAGGACAATCTCGCCCAAGACGGCAAGCACGATAAAGGCCCACGTTACGTTCGGGATGGTCGCGGTTAGCCCGGTTCCAATCCACTCGGCGGAATGGGGCCGCTCGATAAAGATCACCTCGTTGTTGCTGGCCCAGGATGCAATGCCGAAGATAATCCCCGCCGCGCCGAGCGTTACCACGATCGGGTTGCCGCCAAAGCCGACAATCGCGCCCTGCACCGCGCCGATGAGTACCGCGACGCCAACTGTCACGAGCAACGCGGGGACCAAGCCCATGCCGTCCGTCCACGAGAAGGCAAACATATACGAAACCCAACTGACGCCCTCTTCCAACCCACTCGCCAGCGTAAACGCGAACAACAACGACGCCAGACCTGCTGTTTCCTCCAGGGAGAGCAGGAAGAAGTTACCGCTTATCGTCACGAACGTCAGGCCGATGGCGAAGATACCCACAAAGGCCGTAGAGCGCAGAATTGTCTTGATGTTCTGCGCCGTCAGGAAGTTATCCGTAGTGAAGGCCCCGTAGATCAACAACAGGGTGGGGATGGCTATCAGAATGATGACCCAGGTGGACAGTTCACTCCTTAGGCTGCTGAGTGACAGCCCACCGCCCGGCTGTGTGGGCTGCTGTGTGGATGTGCTACTCATACACTAAACCTCCTCCTGCGTTGGGATATGCGTGTCTGGGACGGTGTTGTCGAAGGGATGCGTGATCTCCTTCAGGATGCGGTCGTTGTTGTCATCATAGGTTTTGAAGGTGCTGATATGCTGCCCACGGTAGAAGGTCGCCACTCGGTCCGGCAGGTAGTTAATCTCCTGAATGTCGGTAGACGCGAACACAATCGCCACGCCGCTGTTCGCCAAGTCGCGTAGGCGCTGGTAGATCTCGGACCGTGCGCCGACATCCACGCCGCGCGTCGGCTCGTCGATGAGTAAAACCTGTGGCTCGATGGACAGCCACTTACCGACCGTTACCTTCTGCTGGTTGCCCCCGCTGAGGACCTGTGAGGCGGCGCGCAGGCGTGCGGTGTCCACCGTCATGGCCTTGCCCAGCTCACGGGCCAGCCGCTGCTCTTTGCGGTGGTTCATCCACCCGAAGCGCGTGACCCGTTCCAGTGCTGGGGAGGATAGGTTCTCGGTGATGGGGCGCTCCAGGTAGAGGCCGTCTTTCTTTCGGTCGGAGGAACAGTAGGCAATGCGGTTCTTGATGGCCTCGGCTGGCGTGCCCGGCATGAATTCGCGGTAACTCGTGCGGTCGCCGTTATTGGTTCTCATACGGATGGTCCCGCTTCGTGTCTGCCGGGCACCCCCCAACGCCGCCAGTAGGTACCCGCTACCACTGCCTAACTGCCCAGCCAGCCCCAGAATTTCGCCCGCACGGATTTTCATCGTTACTGGGACCACAATCCCGTCCGGCCACAGCTCGTCAATCTCGAGGACCACCTCACCGTCCTGGTGATTGGGGTCGCGTTCCGGGAACATATTTTCCAGCTTACGCCCCAGCATACGTTCAATGAGCGTGTGGACGTTTAACTCGGCAATGTCCACAGCCGGCTGGCTCTGCCCGTCGCGCAGGACGGTGACGCGGTCCCCAATCTCGAAGATCTCATCCATGCGGTGGCTAACGTAGATGATGGACTTGCCGGCGTCGGCCAGTTTGCGGGCCATATTGAGGATGCGACGGCTCTCAGCTTCACCGAGGGCGGCGGTTGGCTCGTCCAGGATGAGGATTTGCGCGTCGCGTGCAACCAAGCGTGCTACCTCGACCAAATGCTGCTCACCGACGGACAGCCGGTCCACACGCACCATCGGGTCAACCTCCGTCAGCCCCACTTGGTCCAGGTAAGTTTGCGCCTGCTTCGCCTTCTGCCGGATGCTGCTCCAGGTTTTTTGTTTGGGTTTGGCGAGGAAGATGTTCTCCGCGACGGTCATCGTGGGGATGAGGCTAAGTTCTTGTTGGGCGATGGCGATGCCGTGGGATTCTGCCTGGGCAGGTGAGCCAAGCTCAATTGGCTGGCCGTTGCGCAGGATGCGCCCCTCGTGATTGTTGTCAAAGCCGCCGATGATCTTCACCAGTGTCGATTTTCCTGCGCCATTCTCCCCCACAAGCGCCATGACCTCACCAGCACGTAGGTTGAAATCGACCCCCCGCAGCGCCTGAATCGCCCCGTAGTTGCGGGTAATTTGGGTCATATCGAGGATGGCGTTGTCGTGTTTGCGTTTGGGTTTTTCCCCCGTTGATACCAATTCTGCGACCATAAAATTTACTCCGAATAAACATTATCTATCTGAAAACTTTCGCGTCCGCCGCCAGGAAAATGCCGAAACTGCACATGGGGGCACAGCAAGCTATGCCCCCATACCACTGAGGGAAGAGGTTCGCGGGGCGGCTTAGCCCTCGCTCTCCTCATCTTCTGTCTCCGTCTCCTCATCTGGGATACCCCAGGTGCAGAGTTCGCTCATGGTGTACTCCTCGCCGTCGAAGCCCTCTAGCGTGAAGTCTTCCCACTCGTTGAAGCGGACAGACGGGTTCGGGGTGAAGTTCAGGAAGCTCTCGACCTCACCGTTTGTCAGGTACTCATCAGCAACCTGAATGGCAAGCTGGCCCTCCAACAGCGGGGCCTGAAGGGTGGTGCCGTACTGGCGCTCCTCCTCGAACAACTGGCGGTCGCCGTTGCAGACGGTGCCCACAGCGATGATGTCCGCGCTCTCATCCACGCCGACTGTAAAACCCGCTTCCTCAAGTGCCTGGATCGCACCCTGGAGGATGGCGTCGTCCATACCGTAGATGAAGTCAATTTCTTCGTCCTGCAACTGTGCAATCAGCGCAGCCGCACCGTTGTAGCCGTTCTGCGAGCCGAAGCCCTCGTTGGACTCCGCGATGAACTCAATACCGGACCCCTCAATCGCGCCGAGGAATGCCTCGATAGACAGTGGGTAGCCGCCGTAGGCAACGGGGTAGGTCACGCCAATCGCGTTGGCGCTCTCCATGCCGAGTTCCTCGGCCAACTCTGCCATCATCGTGCCTGCGTTCGCGGCACGCAGGGCGTCGTCTGGGCCAGCGTAGGCCACCACAAACGGCTCGGCCTCTTCGGTCGGAAGCTGGTTGATCTGCAACACCGGGATGTCGGTCCCGGCGAGGTCCCGCAGGGAGCCGAGGCCCGCTGCACCCTCTGCCGGCCACCAGATCCACATATCCGGCTCCGCGCCAATCGCAAGCTGCTGCTGGACCTGCTGGTCCTGCTCGGCCTGGTTAAACTCGTTCTCCAGAATCGTGATCTCGTAACAGGCGTTAGCGGCCTCGTTCTGCAAGCCCGTAATGAGGCCGTTCACGTAGCGCTCGGAGCGGGCCGGGGTAAAGGCGATTAGCTCCCCTGCCACTTCCTCGCACGCTTCGGAGATGTCCTGAGCGCCAACAACGGCGAAGGCGGTCATGGCGACAGCCAGGACCAGAACCGACGTAAGGGTTTTCTTTAGCATGTTGCAAAGCTCCTGTGTATTGTGAAAAATGTCATTATTCGGTGTGGGGTTCTAGCCTTCGCCGTAGAAGCTATATATACTCCTGTGTTAAGGCGAAAGTGAACTGCGAATTCCTCTAGCCTGAAAGTGGTTGTGAGTGCTTGTGAACGATTACGAGTCGTGTTTTTCTGGGCACTCACGACGACCTCAAACCTGTTTCCTGAATCCTGCGTTACCAGTCACAGACCCGGGGCCTCACCCCCTTCCAGGGTGCATGGTTCGGTTAATCATCGGCCCTAGACCAGCACCCAACCGCCGTCAATCGAGACGTTCTGGCCCGTCATCATGTCGCTCTCGTCGGAGGCGAGGAAGGTGGTTGTGCCTGCGATGTCCTGCGGGGTGGCTGGGCGGCCCACAATAGTCCCACTGGCTGCGCCCGCGAGGGCATCGCCAATCTTCTCAGTCTCGCCAGCTTCGAATGCTTCCCGGTCCAGCTTTTCCCAAAGGGGGGTAGCCACCACACCGGGGCTAAAGGAGTTCACGCGGATGTCATACTCGGCCAACTCGCGGGCCGCAGACTGGGTCATGACGATGACAGATGCCTTGCTCGCGCAGTACGGCGCGATGCCGGGGAGGCCGGTACGGGCAACGGCTGAAGCGGTGTTGATGATCTTGCCACCGTGCCCCTGCTTGACCATCTGCTTGGCGGCCTCTTGCATACACAACAGCACGCCCCAGCCGTTAATGGTCATAATCGTGTCCCAGTTTTCCTGGGTGTAATCAAAGATACCCATGCCCTTGTTGTAACCGGCGTTGTTGACAATCACGTCCAGCTTGCCGAATTCTGCAACGGTCTTTGCGATCATCGCCTGGACGGACTCGCGGTTCGTCACATCCACCTTCATAC
Source organism: uncultured Anaerolineaceae bacterium (assembly GCA_964462905.1). Taxonomy (GTDB): domain Bacteria; phylum Chloroflexota; class Anaerolineae; order Aggregatilineales; family Phototrophicaceae; genus DAOTTY01. The sequence continues at coordinate 5,446 of CAYWZS010000087.1, read as the reverse complement.
CGACAGCCTTCTGACCTGCGTCTACGATGGCCTTGGCAACGGCGTTTGCACCTTCTTCGTTGAGGTCTGCGATGACGACGCTGGCCCCCTCTTTCGCGAGGTCTTTTGCGATCGCCTCGCCGATGCCCTGTGCTGCCCCCGTAACAATGATGGACTTGCCTTCTACACGGCCCATAAGATTTCTCCTTATTATTTGAAAGTTCAATTTTTGGTTTTAGCAGCAGCGGAGTCTCTTTGCCGGCCCCGCTACTGGGGTCCACATTTTTTGGCCGTCTAACGACGGTTAAACATCAAAAGCTTTATTTCGGTCATCTCCTCGATGGTGTAGCGCAGGCCCTCCCGCCCGAAGCCGGAGCGTTTCACCCCGCCGTAGGGCATGTGGTCCACACGGAAGGCCGAGATGTCGTTGACCATTAACCCGCCGACCTCCAGCGCGTCAAAGGCATCGTAAACCAGCGCCATATCATTTGTGAACAACCCGGCTTGCAGGCCGAAGCTGCTGTCGTCCACAGCACGGACGGCCTGCATTACATCGCTGTACTTGAACAAGCTCACAACCGGGCCGAAGACCTCCATACAGGCGACCTTCATGTCCTCGTTAATGTCCGTCAGCAACGTGGGCTGCACGAGGTTCCCCTGGCGGGTGCCACCTGTGAGGACGGTTGCGCCCGCGTCGGCGGCTTCTTGCACCCAACTGGTGATACGGTCTGCTGCGCCGGGATCAATAACCGGGCCAACGTCGGTGGTCTCCTCGGTGGGGTCGCCGACGACCAGCGCCTCAATCCTCGGCTGCAACAGGGCTAGGAACTCGTCAAAGCGGCTTTCGTGGATGTACACGCGCTGCACGCTGATGCACGACTGGCCGCTGTAGCTGAAGGCCCCCTGTGCCACACGGGTTGCTGCAAATTCCAGGTCCGCGTCGTGATGCACGATGGTCCCGGCGTTGCCACCAAGTTCTAGGGCAACCTGCTTGTCACTCGCCTGCTTCTTGAGCATCCAGCCAACAGCGGGGCTGCCTGTGAACGAAAGCATCTTGATGCGCTTGTCCTCCACCAGCGGGGCCGCGTCCGGGATGCGGGTCGGCACGACGGCCATCCCGCCCGCCGGGTAGCCCGCCGCCAACACCAGTTCACCCAGCATCAACGCGCTGATCGGCGTCTGGCTGTCGGGCCGCAGGATGATGGGGCAACCCGCCGCAATTGCTGGGGCGACCTTGTGTGCGACGAGGTTCAGCGGGTAGTTGAACGGGGTAATCCCTGTCACGGGGCCACGCGCCACCCGATGCACCTGGGCAGTGCGGCCCTCGGTCCCCGGCATCCAGTCCAGCGGGACGATCTCGCCGTAAATGCGCTTGGCCTCCTCCGCCGCGACCTTAAAAGTAAACACGGCGCGGGTGGTTTCGGCGCGGGCGGCCTTCAGCGGCTTACCCGCCTCCAGCGCGATTGCCCGGGCGAACGTCTCGTGCTTGGCCTGAATCCCCGCGCTGACCTTCTCCAGTACATCGGCCCGCTGCCAAGATGGGAGCTTGCGCGTCTCCTGGAAGGCCGTGTGGGCGGCAGCGATGGCTTGTTCCACGAGGTCCGCCCCGGCGTGGTGGATGACGGCAACCTGCGTGCCATCGTAGGGGCTACGCACCGCAATGGGGTCCGTGGTATGGTGCCACTCGCCGTTGACGAGGACCCCCCATGTCCCATATTCCCCCGCTGGATCTCCTGTATCGGCTACTTGTACTTCTCCGTCGCGCAGTCGTTCAAATGTCATCAGTCGCTTTCTCCTTAATCTAACAGGCTCAGTGGCGCTTCCAGAATGTTACACAGGGTATCCAGGAAACGGGCACCGTGAGCGCCGTCCACAACCCGATGGTCGCAAGACAGGGTGAGCGTCATCATGGGGCGAATCATCATCTGTCCGGCGACAGGCACCACCCGTTCGGTGATGCGCCCCACGGCCAGGATTGCAGCCTGGGGCGGGTTCACAATCGCGTCGAAGGTATCGATCCCGAACATGCCCAGGTTGCTGATAGAGAATGTGCCGCCCTGGAGGTCCGCTGGCTTGAGCTTGCCGTCCAGCGCACCGTTGACGATCTCCGCACGGCGTCGGGCGGCCTGCTCGATGCCCAGCGTGTCCGCCTGGTGGATGACTGGGACAAGCAACCCGTTGTCCACGGCCACCGCCAGGCCCACATTCACATCCGCGTTGAACACAACGCCCTCACCGTTCCAGGTGCCGTTGACATGGGGGTGCTGGCGCAATGCCCCGGCCACAGCCTTCACCAGCAGGTCCGTGTAGGTGATCTTGACGTTGCTGCGAGCTTTTAAGCCTGTTCGCCAGGCGATCACGGCGCTGGCGTCCAAGTCGCGCTTCAGGTAGAAGTGCGGGACCGTCTGCCAGCTTTCCGTGAGGCGTTTTGCCATCGTCCGCCACATGCGCCCGGTCTGCACTTCACCGGGAGTTGTTGCTGTGTCTGGTGATGGCGCTGGGGTTGCTGGCCGGGACATAGGGGCAGGTGGTGTGTAGGCCAGCACATCAGCCGCGATGACTGCGCCTGCCGGGCCGCTTCCGGGAATAGCGGCTAAGTCGAGCTGCTTTTCCTGGACCAGCCGCCGCGCCTTGGGTGAGGCTAAGACCGCACCACCGGCGGTTACCGGGGCTGACGCCGGGCTGCCCTCGTTCGCAAGGTAGGCCTCAACGTCCGCACGGGTCACGCGGCCTCTGGATGAGGGTACCCGCGATAGGTCAAGGTCATGGGCAGCGGCCATCCGTTGGGCAACCGGGGTCGCGCTGACCACCCCGCTCCTGTTTCCGCCATTGGACCGGGACGGGGGCGGCACTGATGGCGCAGGGGGTGTTGTGGCGGGGGCGTTCGGCGCGGAGGCCGGACCAGCAGGGGCGCTTTCGCCAGCCGCCAAGATGTACGCAATCACATCCCCCACGGGAACATCGTCCCCGGCCTGCGCCCGAATCCCGCTGAGTGTGCCGCTGGCCTGGGCCTCGACCTCAACCGTCGTCTTGTCCGTCTCGACTTCCATGATGAGGTCGCCCTTTTCGACGGCGTCCCCCTCTTGTTTTAGCCACGCGATGAGGCGTCCTGTGTCCTGGGACATCCCCAACGCTGGCATGATAACTTCTTTTGCCAAGAGATGTTGCTCCTAGGAGCCGCTGCCGTTGGCAGCAATGGCGTCGCCGACGGGCATGGCCGGGCGTCCCTGCGGGTTGATACGCGGGTTGTTCCACTGGCTCTCCGTGTCGCGCACCCCGGACAGCGGTCCCGTGGCGGTGTGGTACTTCGGCCCAGTAACCATCAGTTCTTCTGCCGGGAAACGTGAGATAACTTCACAACCATCCGCCGTCACCACAAGTTCTTCCTCGATGCGGGCGGCACTCCAGCCGTCGGAGGCGGGCCAGAATGTTTCTAGCGCGAAGACCATCCCTTCTTTAATCTCCTCTGGATGGTCGAAGGATACCATGCGGCTGAACACAGGCTTCTCCCAGATTGCCATGCCGAGGCCGTGGCCGTATTGCAGCGCGAAGGCGGCCTCCTCGTTCGGGAAGCCGAATTCCTCGGCCTTCGGGAAGGCCTCCCCCACAACATCTGCTGTGGTAACGCCTGGCTTCACCAGGCTAATGGCGTGGTCCAGGATGTCGCGGCACTTCTTGTAGGCGTCAACCTGGGCTTGCGATGCACTGCCAACGACAAAGGTGCGGTAGTAGCAGGTGCGATAGCCCATGTAGCTGTGTAGGATGTCGAAATAGGCGGGGTCACCGGGGCGTAGCATTCGGTCGCTAAAAACGTGGGGGTGCGGGCTGCAACGTTCACCTGAAATAGCGTTGACCCCCTCGACATACTCGCTGCCCATCTCGTAGAGGCGTTTGCTAACGAGCGCCACCGCGTCGCTTTCGCGGAAGCCCGGCTTCATGGCGCGGTAGAGTTCGTCGTAGACGGCATCCACCATCGCAGCGGCGGTACTCAACAGCGTAATCTCGTCCTCGGATTTGACGAGGCGTGCATTCTGCATCAACTGTTGCCCGTCGATAATCGTCACGCCGAGCTTCTGTAGCTCGAACAGGATCGGTAGCTCCACAATATCAATGGCGAGCGGGTCATTCTGCACGCCATGCTCTACAAGTTCGTCGTAAATTTTCTTAGCGACGGCGGCGGCACGGCCTGTCTCTGGCGCGATGGCCCCGCGTAGCAGTGTGGGGTCTGGGCGCGAGTTCCCGTCCTGAATCCACGGGGCGTAGAGCTGGTGATGCCGGGCGGCGCTGCCGAAGTCCCACAGAACCGGCTCCGCATTCTGCGGCAGCAAGGTGAAGCGGCTCATCTTATCCATTGCCCAGGTGCCGATATGTGTCGCGGTGATGTAGCGAACATTGGTCATGTCGAAGCAAAGCAGCGCCCCAGCCTCAGACTCCGCCAGCATGGATTTGATGCGGTTGAGGCGGGCGTTGCGGAGGCGGTCCCAGTTGACGCGTTCCTCCCAATCGACCCCCATGACACCGTGCGTTTGTGTTGGCATAGACATAAGTATTCCTTTCAGAAAAAACAGCTTTACTTTGTGTTTTCGTGTCCCGGTGGACAGGGCAAGCCTTGTCCCTAAAATTTAGTGTGTGTTACACGCGGTTACATAACATCTTTGCCATGTCGGTGACGCGGGCCGCGTCGGGGACTGTTAGATCTTCTAGGCCGGGCGAGAACGGAATCGGCACGTTCATCGCCCCCATGCGCTTGACCGGGGCATCCAGGTAGTAAAAGGCTCCATCTGCAATCACGGAGGCAATCTCTGCCGTGGCCCCGTACTGTTCGTACCCCTCGTCAATCACGATGGCGCGGCTCGTCTGCTTGGCGGACGCGATAATCGCCTCGCGGTCTAGCGGAACCGTCGTGCGTGGATCCACGACCTCGGCGCTGATGCCGATCTGCGCTAGTTGCTCGGCAGCCGCTAGCGCGACATCCACCATGCTGCTTATGCCGACTAACGTGATGTCGGTTCCCTGACGTTTGATGTCGGCCACGCCCAGTGGGATGGTGTACTCGCCCTCGGGGACGGGTCCCTTTAGTTGAAAGCTGAGTTTATCCTCGAAGAACACCACCGGGTTTTCGTCGCGGATGGCGCTCTTGAGCAGGCCTTTGGCGTCGGGCCGATCGTAGATATGATCGTTTAAAAGAATACGCCGGAGCACATGCTTACGCATAATCTTCCGGACCAAACCGGGGTCGACACGGCCGTAGATTACCGCCGGCATGCCCGGTACTCGGACTTCCACCGTGGGTTCCGCGTAATCGAGGCCAATACTCCCGGCCTGCCGGATACGCACGTGCTCCACCTGATTTTCCTTAATCTCACGCTGGAAAGCAGCCATGGTATCCTCGGCGCCGGCGGCGATCCCGCTGGTACCCATAGCGATAATTATCTGGATGGTTTGGCCGTCATTATTCAGGGCGGCT
>CAYWZS010000086.1:0-17766 GCA_964462905.1 uncultured Anaerolineaceae bacterium | reverse complement strand
ACGACGGGGGGCGATACGACCGGTGAGAGCAGTAGTAGTAACGATGATGATGACGACGAGCCACCCCCACCACCCGCTGTGCCGTGCAGAAGTTTCGCAGGCGCGACGAACAGTGTGGTCCGTATAGATGTTCCCTCGGGCGTTGTACCGGGCGGCGTAGTCTACTGTGACCTGTTGTTCGACCCGGTGAGTATCGGTGTGGTTGATCGTCCGATTATCCATGCAGTCGAGGTCTATGCACTTGAACCACAAGGCGGTAACTTTGCCACGCGGTTTAACGCACGCGTCCGTGTCTGCCTGGCGGGGAGTGGAACCCTACTTTATCGCAATGCCATCAACAGCCCGCGCATTGTAGAGACACTACCAGCGACGAGTAATGCTGGGTTTACATGTGGTGAAATTGGTACGGCTGGCACGGTGGTTCTTGTAGAGGGGCCACCAGCGCCCCCGGCACCGTCCGCAGCGCAACCAAACACATCCATCATTCCGCCAGCAAATAGCGCGGGAGCAAGCGGGAACACCTACACGGTGCAGCCGGGTGACAACTTGTTCCGTATCGCGCTCAACAACAATGTGACACTCGCGGAACTGTCGGCGGCGAATAACATCACGGACCCAACCCGTATCTTTGTCGGGCAGGTGCTTGTGATCCCCTAGCGTATGAATGCTTTCTTCCGGTTCAGAAAAACCTCACCCCTAACCCCCTCTCCGCAAGCAGAGAGGGGGCTGAAATGAAGCGTTGTGACCTGAGATCAACCCGCCGATTTACACCACTTGTAGCTGGTAGTGTAATGGCTTCTCAGTGATGGGGCCTCTTTTTCACCGAAACCACAAAAGCTAGCAGTACCATATGGTAACGTGGACGCATATGTGGCCTACTCTGACGGTGGCGGACTCGTCGCCGTCCACCCACCATCGACCACCAACGTCTGCCCTGTAACCTGCGCTGCCTCGTCCGACAAAAAGAACAGCGCCGCCGCCGCAATATCCCCCACCGTTGCTGGGCGGCCCGTCGGTGTCAACCGCGACCACTCGGCGGCGTAATCTTCATCGGAGGTTGTGCGTGCCGTCAGTGTTGCCCCTGGTGAGATCGCATTCACCGTGATCCTATGTGGCGCGAGGTCCGCGCCCAGCCCCTTTGCCAGCATCCGCACGGCGGCCTTCGTCATCCCATACGCGATCAGGTTCGGGTGATACTGGTGCCCTGTCACCGACGACATGAGCACGAGCCGCCCCCCTTCTTCCTGTGCGATTATCTGCCGAGCCGCCCGCTGTGCCAGGAAGAATGTTCCCTGTAAGTTGACGGCCATTAGTTGCTGAAACTGCTCCAGCGGATACTCCAGAAAGTCCCCGAAGGTCGTGATGCCTGCGTTTGCGACTGCGTAGTCCAGCCGTCCGTAGGTCGCCACGGCCCGCGCCACCATCTGCTCAATGACCGCCAGGTCGCTTGAATCCCCGACGACCGCCTCACACGCGCCGCCCGCCGCCCGAATTTGTTCTACAGCCGATGTCGCGGCCTCCGCGTCGATGTCATTCAGAATTACCCCTACGCCGCGCTCGCTCAACTGGCGTGCAATCTCATAGCCGATGCCCACCCCGGCCCCTGTCACGATTGCAACCCGCTTGCTCATGATTTCCTCCCGAAGAGCCGCCAGCGCAGTTCACGCAGCGCCAGCCGTGTTTCTAGCGTGAATGTCTTGTGATACAAGTCCCGTATGTCCGCCGCTAACCCCTCACGAACATCCGTATTGGTGATCTGTTGAAGCTGCTTGTAGATGTTGTCTGCTTGCTTGGCGCTGGGCATACCCTGCAATGTCACTTCTAGGCGGACATTCTCACGGGCCATCGTTATGAGGTCGTACTCCTTTGTGAGCGCCTGTGTCAGCGCAGCCAGCACGCCCGCCGCCGGGCCACCGGGCGCGGTTACAGCCGCTAACTGTGCGTCGTGGGCGGCGGGGTGTAGAGCCTGTAGTGGGGTGACGGTCAAGTCGGCGGCGTCCGCAGCCAGCACCAGCGCCCGCAGTGCCGGGCTTTCCGCGAGTTTCCCGACGGGGCCAACCAGGAGCAGCGTGTCCGGCGTGACATTTGCCATGAGCCGGGCTGCATCTGGTAGCGGGTCACTGTTGACAATCCGCACCGTGAAGCCATTACTTGCGCCAGGCTTCGGCAGGTTCAGGAGCGCCGTCATGCCAGCCGCCAACGCCCCGGCAGCGTTCGCGTCCAGTTTGGTGCCCTGGGGGAGTTGCGTTCGCAGCTGGTCTAGCAAGAGCGCATCCACAGCTTGCAGCGCGAACCCCTCCAACGGCTCAAGCTGTTCTTGGTAATGTGAGCGTGCGGTCGGCTTCATGCGTTGTCCTCCTCCAGGGATGATAGCGCCTCCGCGATACGGGCGTTGTTGTCGCGTATGGCCTCCGGCATACTCACATGGTTCATATTGCCGTCAAAGAGCATCGCGATCCGCTTCAGCACGTCTACCGTGGTTGTGTCTTGGCTGGCGATGGTGAGTTGGCTGGCCTTGAACACGGGACTAAGCTCGTGAACGGGGGTAAGGTTGTAGCCGTCATCAACCAGTGTTGCGCCGACCGCCATGTGTCGCGCCCCACCAACGAGCGCCACAAGCGCCCGAGGGTGGGCGTCTAAAAGTGGTTTCACCGTTGCTGTAACGGTCGCTGTGGGTTGCTCGCCCGGTGCCACCAGAAAGAGTGGGGGCGACAGCGGCGATAGCATCTGGTTCAGGTTCAAAGGCGCATTTAGGTCCGGCGACGGGACGTGATGCCCCAGGATGACCAACGTGTCGGCGAAGGTCTTGCGCCACACCGCCTTTTCGCCGTCACCTGCGGGGAGGTGAATGCTGTGGAATAACTCGCGATGGGCTATCGCGAAGATCGCGCTTGCGCCGCCTGTGGCGTCCGCTGCGAGGTCAACCAGCGTGGTTGGGACCGGGTAAAAGCTCGCGAGTTGGTGGAGCACAAAGCTGTCTAGGCCGCGTAATGTGAGGCTGGGCGCGGTGGGGTGGTCCAGGCGCAAGTAGGCTTCGATGGGCCGGTGGGCCGTGAAAAGGGTTGAAATGAACATAGCCGTTTAGAAATAGCCGATCTCTGGGTGATAGCGTAGGTGGATGGTGTTGATCGGTTGTTCTAGGCGAATCCCAAGTTGGTTGTAGATGCGTTTGATGTAGGTCTCGCGGAACGACTCGGCGGTTTCTGCGTCCAGCACCCGCGAATCTGGCAGCATATGATACAGGCCAAGCATCACGGGTAGGTACACAATCCGCCGCCCCAGCACCATCAGCCGCAACACAAGTTCCCAGTCCTCACGCGCATAGGTCCGCATACTGTTGAGGTAGCCGTGAACGTCTGCGATCTGTTGGCGGTCCACCAGTGCGAATGTATCAATGTAGTTCCACAGGAACATCAGGTAATCGCTGCTCTGGAATCCGTGAACTTCCTCTGCCTCCCCGCCGCGTATAAAGCACAGCGGCCCATACACCAGTGCGGCCTCTGTCTCGCGGATGGTGCGGTAGTACAGGTGGACGTTTTTGGGGTATAGCTCGTTGTCGGCGTCCAGCATGAGTAGGTAGCGGTAAGACGCGTGGGTGAGGGCGAGGTTGCGGGCCACAGACGGCCCCTGGTTGTGCGAGAGCGCCAACACCTTGAAGCCTTCTTCATAGTGGAGCGCCTCACACTGGCGCAGGAAGGTCAACGAGCCATCACGCGATTGATCGTCCACCACCAGCACCTCGGCGGGAATGTCGTGTTTTGCCAGTTCACGCACAGTCTGGAGGGCGGTCCCTGCGGAGCGCGGCAACAGATACTCGTGATTCCAGTTCGGAATGACAATGGTGATACCTGGAGGCGCGTTGCGAACCGCTTCATCAAAGCTGATATTCGCCAGACGATCAACAGCACGCCCAATGGACACCTGTTGCATAACATTCTCCCGTGTTTTTTATCAATCGGCTTGCCGGGGGCTAGTATATCCTACTTTAAAGGCTTTCGACCGCGCTAGCCATCGCGTCCGCAAGGCTGGGCAGGGCGAGGAACTCCTGCCGAAACCGTTGCAGTGTCTCCTCGTAAGGGATGTTTGGCAAACCTGCTTCGAGGTCCTCAATCGGCACGATGAGGTACTGGAACGGCACCTCACGGGGAATGTTCACTGGCTCCTGCAATATTTTGAGCGGCAGTCCCCCCGCCTGGAGCGCCTGCCGAAAGCGGATATGCTCCACATAGGCGAAACTCCCGTGCGAACTCCACACATACCATTTTGTCTTGTTTAGAACCGTCATGAGTCGTTCGTGGTCGATGTGCTGCCCACCTTTGCGGATCGCGTCTAGCTTGGGGATATACACGAAGCCGTCCGTTGCGATCTTCTGGCTGAGTTGATACACCAGCTTGTAGCGCACAGGGGTTGCGTGGCCCACAAACGCCCAGGGTATTGGGCGTGGCCGTTCGAGGGCGGTCTGCGCCTCAACATCTGCGCGTTCGGAGGCCGTCAAGCCGTTGAAAATGGGTTGGTATCGCAGGCCAAAGTTACGCGGTAGGATCTTCGCCTGGTTGATAAAGCCGATGTCCCACAGTGTTTTCACGCCGATTTGCTGATTCACCCCGATGACATTTTGAAACCAGTGGGTGTTGACTGCCTCTAGCGCAACGGCGACCATCTGGCCCATGTTGCCGCGCATGTTGCCAAGTTGCTTGACTGCCTCGCGTGAGTCTGCGTAGTTGACGCTGATCTCTAGCGTGTTGACGAGCAGGCACAGGTCGTACTTGCGGCGTTTGGTCTTGCCCGTGACGTAGGCTTGGAGTGTGATAAGTTCGCTGTTGTGGCCGAGTGTAGAAAGCGCCTCATGAACGCGCTCCCCTGCGAGGTCGTGGAAGTAGTTGTGGTTGCCGGGGATGATGACGCAGATGTCCAAAATAGGGGGATCCTAAGGGATGAAAAGTCGTCACGATCATAGGAGCAATTATAAATGCTTGTCAAGCTGAAACCAAATGCTCAGCGGTCGCGGGGACTGTAGGCGCTGGCTATGAACGATTTCACTTGTGAGTCTAAACAAGCCTTTGTACCATATGGCGCGTATTACAGTTTTTACGAAAGGGATTCTACTGTGAAGCGTATGGGTATAGTTTGGATGCTGGCACTGGTGGTCATGGTGGCCCCGGTCGCCGGGCAGATGGATACGACGACCTCGCCGAACTTGGTCATTACGGATGTGTGGGCGCGTCCGACGGCAATGGGCATGGGCGAGGAGATGGCAACTGAGGAAGCTGAGTCCGATATGGGGATGAGCATGGGCGGAACGAGCGCCGTCTACATGACCATCACCAACAACGGCGAAACCGACCTGCGCCTGATTGCGGGCGAAACCGAAGCCGCCAACATCGTCGAGATTCACGAGAGTATGCTGGGTGACAACGATGTGATGATGATGCGCCCGGTGGAGGGCGGGATTCTGATCCCGGCGGGTGGGGCTGTCGAGCTACGCCCGGGTGGGTTGCATGTGATGTTGCTGGAGCCGCAGGAACTCGTGGACGGGGACGCGCTCACGCTCACGCTGACCTTCGCAATGGGTGAGGATAACATGGATACCGTGGATGTGGTCGTGGGTGCGCCTATCCTCGAAATGGGACCGATGGGCATGAGCGACCTCATGGTGGATGCTGTGAGTGTGTGGGCGCGTCCGTCCGGCGTGGGGATGGCAATGGGTGATGGGAGCGATAGCGGGACGATGTCGCTGGGTACCAGTGCCGTCTACATGACCATCACCAACCCGACTGATAGTGATGACGCGCTGGTCGCGGCGATAACTGACGTTGCCGGGATTGTCGAAATCCATGAGAGCATGTTGGGCGATAACGATGTGATGATGATGCGCCCGGTAGACGGCGGGATTCCGATCCCCGCGACGGAGTCACAAGAACTGCGTCCGGGTGGGTTTCATGTGATGCTGTTGGACCTCCCGGCAGCGATTGAGGCGGGGGATACGATTACGGTAACGCTTGTGTTTGAAAGCGGCGCGGAGATTATCGTTGCGGCTCCCGTCGCCGACCGTATGATGATGGGCGGGATGTAGGCGCTCTCTCTATGAAACGAAGGATCCCCGCCCAATGTGAGCGGGGATTTTTGCTGTGGGGTGCGTTATTCGCCGGGATCCAACGACATCACGATACGGCCCACGCTGAGGCCGTCCTCAGTGAAGGTGCTGGTGGACGAACCGCTGCTTAGAAGGGTGAGCAGTTCCGTTGTGATCTGCACGGTGAGCGAGTCGCCAGGAACGGTTGCCGGTGTTGGGGAAAGGGTGGGCGTTGCGGTCGGCTCGGCGTTCGGGTCCGCCTCGAGTTGGTTGATAATGTCCTCGAACACGTCCCCGAAGGTCGGGCCAAGCAATGCTAGCGCCGGGATCGTGCCCACACTCACCAGCAAGCCCTCGTTGTTGGCGTGGAGGTAGCTGGTCGGGTCTGGTAGGGTGTAGCCCTGCGCCTCGGCGTAGGCGTCCGTGTCCATCACCGATGGCGCACCGCTGAACACCTGCTCTGCCATGTTCCGCGTACCGATCACGAATACCTCATCGTTCCCGCCGATCACGATCTCCAACGGCAACGTGACCTCAGGTTCCACCGGGATTTCGAGGTTGACGACAGTCACGGGTGCACCCGCTATGGTGGTATCCTCAACGCTGACCGTCTCATCGCCCGCGAACAACGGCGCGGCCAACCCGGTGAGCTTGGCACGGAATGCCTCAGATGCGACCGGGTCACTTGTCTCCAGAATCAAACCTATGTCGAACAATTCTAGGATGAGCGGGAGATTTGCGGCGTCGTTGCGCGTGGCTGCGTCCTCAATTAACCGCACCATGGTTAGCGTCTCTGCGCTGTAGGCAAGCGCGAAGTCGTCATCCGCCCAGCTAAACAGGTCGGTTTCCAGGTCAAAGCCCACAGACGCTAACCCCTGCTCAAACTGTGGGAGGCTGGTCGTGTCGCCCTGGGCGGCCAGTGTTGCCCGTAGGACGCCGTACAGGGCGGATAGGTCGTTCTGGTGAATGTAGCCGTCTACTGTGTCTGGGATGAAACGGGCGAAGGCCGGGTCTACCGTCGGAATCTGCGTGACGAAGGGGGCCGCCTCTAGGAAGCTCACAGAGTCGATGATGAGTGAGCGCCCATCTAGCAGGCCAAAGCCGAGCGCCAGCAGATTGTTCTCGCCAGCGGGTACGTTTAACAGGGTGGGATCAATGTAGACAAAGGCGTTGTAGCCGCCCTCTGGTAAACCAAACAGCGCCCGTTGGAAGTTCGCCGTAGCGGACATCGGATTTTCTATGGGGTCACTGGGGGTGTAAGGGCTGTCCGCATCCGTAAAGATGAACGTGTCGTCGCTAAACCAGTAGGCGATGTTGTCGGCGGCGTCAATATAGGCCGTAAATCCGTTGATCTCGGTCGTACCCAATGTACCACCAAAGGCCGCGACCAGTGCGTCCTCCATGCCAGCCCGGTCCTCCAGGTCCATGATGAACACGGCGGGTTCACTGGCGAAGGGGTCATCTGCTGGGGCGGGTAACAGCGCGACAGCGGCACGGTTTCCGGCCCAACGTTGAAAGTCCGCCGTGGTGAAGCCCAGGTCCGCGAACGCCTGTTCATCTAAGAAAGATGACACGCTCTGCGGGCGGATGTCCTCCGGGACAAGCGGGAAGAACAGGTCAGCGGCGGTCTCCAGGTCATTGAAGATGCCGTCGTCTAGGCGGAATGAGACGAACAACTGCGCTTCCGCCGGAATCTGCGCTGCGAGGTCTGTGTGAACCGGGATGACCTCCTGCGCGATGGCCGGCAGCGCGACCAGGGCCAGCAGTGCGAGTACCACAACCAAGATGCGTTTTGTCATGAATTTTCCTTGCGTTTGTCATACAGCCATACGTTTTAGGTGGCATATTGTTATCAGCTTATGCGGGGATTACAACGGGGAAAGCTGTGTGTCGCGGGTTGTGGCGTAGCACAAGGGGTTATTTGGGGTCAGGTGGTGTGAATTATAATGAAAGTTTAACGCTAGGTAAAAACGAGTTGTGCCCATGAGTCATTCTTAGGCTTACAGTTGGCAAACCACACGTTAACGGGAAACGTAGATGTATGGGGTAGGGGTCTGCTAAAGTGCATGTTGGGTTGGCACTACGCCGCTCAGACGGTTCTGAGAGGAGTAAGGAGGCCAATTCCCGGTCGGTGGGGTCGCTTGGTAGGCACAGCCCCAGGACCGGAATTTGACCATCACTACGGGGAATGGTATTACACCTTCCCCTTTGATACAAGGAGTTTCAATACATGCAGATCACTCGTAAGTTGTTGGCGCTGGGCCTCGTTCTAGGCGTTTTGCTGGCGCTCGGCATCGTTTCCATCACCGCGCAGGATGATGACCCCGGCGTGCTCAACATTTACTCCGCCCGCCACTACGGCGCGATGGAAGCCCCGTTCGTGAAGTTCCAAGAAGAAACCGGCATCGAGGTTCGCGTGAGCGCCGGGTCCCCGCGTGACCTGCTGGCGCGTATCCGTGCAGACCTGGACCGTGGCGACCGTAGCGTGGCCGACCTGTTCTTAGCGATTGACGCTGGCGTGATGGACATCGCCACGGAAGAGGGGTTGCTCCAGCCGATAGAGAGCGAGACACTGACGGAGAACATTGCCGAGCCGTTCCGCGACCCCGAAGGCCACTGGTACGGCCTCAGTATCCGCACGCGCACCTTGGTTTATAACCCAGAGAACGTGACGGAAGAAGAACTAGCAGGCATCAATGCCTACGCAGATATGGCCGCTGACGTATGGGAAGACCGCGTGTGTATGCGTCCGGCGGCTCACATTTACACTGTTTCGCTGTTCAGTAGCTTGGTCTTCCACCTGGGCGAAGAGGCTGCCGGCGATGTACTGTCCGGCATTTCTGAGAACGTGACGCGCTACATCAACAGCGACATCCGCACCATTCAGGCTATCGCTGCTGGTGAGTGTGACATCGCCTTTGTGAACCACTACTACATGGGCCAGCTTGCCAACGGCGACGAGGAAGCCCAGGCGACCTTCAACGCGGTGGACATCAAGTGGATGAACCAGGAGACCACGGGGGTATTCTACAACGTGAACGCTGCTGGGGTGGTCCGTAACGCGGCTAACGCTGAAAACGCGATTGCCTTCATTGAATTTATGAGCCAGGCGGAGAACCAGTGTGGCAGGTCCGACTGCTTCCCGGGCTCTAACTATGAGTTCCCGACCAACACCAGCGTTGAGGCCAACGAGACGATTGCTGGCTTTGGTGAGTTCGAGTACGACGTGACCTACCCGCTGTGGGAGTACGGCGCGTTCCAGGGTACATCTGTGACCCTTTTAGAAGAAGCAGGATTCGGCTTCGAGGAAAACTAGCGTCAAATCTCACCCACACAGCAAAAGTCCCCTCTCCAGGCTGGAGAGAGGACTTGGTGGGGAGATTGTTATGAAGCACACAACCAGATGTTGCCGGGGTGGTCGTGACAGCCACCCTGGTGCTTTTCCTTAATGTAGGCATTATTTGAGGATACGCGCCACTATGGCAGAATCCGCCCTGAACACATCCGCATCTGCTCGTACTTCATCCCGCCAGTCCCGTTCATCATTCGGCTGGCGGCTTCCCGTTTGGACTTCGCTTATCCTGCCAATGGCGATCACCCTCGTGATCTTAATCCCCATTGGCATTCTTGCTGTGGAGATCCTAAACCCGGACTGGGCGCTGTGGGAACGTATGTGGACGACCTTTCTGCCACGAACCCTGTGGAACACCTTACGTCTTGTGGCGGGTGTGGGGATCGGAACTTTTCTGTTGGGGGCGGGGGCCGCGTGGCTTGTGACCATGTACGAGTTCCCAGGGCGGCGCTATTTCGACCATCTGCTGCTGCTGCCGCTGGCGGTCCCCGGCTTTATCATGGGGTTTATTTACGTGGCGATCTTCGAGTTCGCCGGGCCAGTGCAGACGACGTTACGCGGGTGGTTCGGTTGGGGGCGCGGGGACTATTGGTTCCCAGACATCACCGCTCCCCTCGGCCTAATTCTCGTTTTAACGCTGGTACTTTACCCCTACGTTTACATTCTGGCACGGGCCGCCTTCCGTGAGCAGGCTGCCAGCACCTTTGAGGCTGCACAGGTGATGGGTTACAACCGCCCCCAGACCTTCCGCCGCCTGATCTTACCGATGGCCCGCCCACAACTGGCCGCCGGGACGATCCTCGCGATGATGGAGGCCATGACGGACTACGGCACCGTGAGTTTCTTCGGCTATCCTACGTTGTCTGAGCGCGTGGTGGTGTTGTGGAACGAGCAATATGATGTTGGCCCCGCGACCGAACTCGCGATGCTCATGGTGTTTATCGCCCTGGGTATGATCTATCTCGAACGGCACCTGCGCGGACGCGCCAAATACTATCAAACAGGCGCACGCGGGCGCCGCCCGCGTCGTGTGGTGATGCACGGTTGGCGTAAGTGGGGCGCGACTGTTTCCTGTACAACCTTGCTTGGGTTCGCCTTCCTGCTCCCGGTGGGGCAGTTGGTCACATGGATGATTGAGGAGGTGAATAACTCGACGGTGGGTGTCTGGCAGGCCACCTTCCTCCCGTACACCTGGAACAGCGTTCGCTTTGCCGGGTCCGCTGCGATAATTGCAACGCTCTTGGCGCTGTTCATCGCCTACGGAGCGCGGGAGGTGTCTACCAGCAGACATCAACGGGTGCCCCGTTTACTCTCGCGCCTTGTCACGCTCGGCTATGCCATGCCTGGTGCTGTGATCGCGGCGGGTGTGCTGATTTTCGTCAATCCGCTAGACGGCCCGCTGACGAACTTCGCGGAAAACCGCCTCGGCTGGGACTCCCCGGCCTACCTGCTGACGGGTACAATGACGGCTCTCGTCTACGCTTACATCGTGCGCTTTATGTCCGTTGGCTTTAACAGTGTGGACAGCAGTATGGAGAAGATTACCCCTAGCATGGAGCAGGCCGCCCGCACAATGGGCGCGAGTGGCTGGCGCGTGTTGTGGCACATTCACATGCCACTGGTGGGGACGGGCATGGCCGCCGGGGCCATTTTGATCTTTGTGGACGTGATGAAGGAACTGCCTGCGACGTTGCTGCTGCGCCCCTTCGGTATGGACACGCTGGCCCTGTGGACCTACTTCCTTAGTAACGAGTCTTGGTGGGGGGCTGCCTCGATTCCGGCGTTGGCAATCCTGGTGACGGGCCTGTTACCCGTCTTTATTTTGATGCGAGTCGGAGATAATCAACTCGATGACAACCCCGGTCATACAGCTTAAGGGCGTGGCGAAAGCCTATGATACCGTCACCGCCGTCGATCACGTTTCACTTTCCGTCACGCAGGGGCAATTGCTCGTCTTGCTGGGGAGTAGTGGTTGTGGCAAGACCACCACGCTACGCCTCGTCGCTGGGCTAGAGCGCCCCAACAGCGGGGCTGTCTACCTGGAAGGGCGGCCCGTTGCCGACGAGTCCCACTGGGTCCAACCAGAGGACCGTCACATCGGCATGGTCTTTCAGGATTACGCCCTTTTTCCCCATTTGTCCGTCCGCCAGAATATCGCCTTTGCCCTGCCGCGCCGCGACCGCAACAAGCGGTCCCGTGTCACCGATATGTTGTCGCTCGTCGGGCTGGATGGCTTGGGCGAGCGTTTCCCGCATCAACTCAGCGGCGGCCAACAGCAACGTGTTGCCCTGGCGCGTGCTTTGGCTCCGGCCCCGTCCGTCGTCTTGCTGGACGAACCGTTCTCCAACTTAGACGCGGCATTGCGTAAGACTATGCGTGATGAGGTTCGTCGTATTCTGAACGAGGCAGACGCGACGGCGATTTTCGTCACGCACGATCAAGAGGAGGCGATGAGCCTTGCGGATCGTGTGGCCGTGATGCAGGGTGGCGAGTTACTCCAGATTGGCGACCCGGCCACGCTCTACCGCTATCCCGAAAAGTTGGATGTGGCGACCTTCCTCGGCGAGACGAACTTCATCCCCGGCGAGGCGTCTGGTAAGGCCGCCGTGACGCCCCTCGGCACGCTGTCACTCGTTCGCCCGGCTGAGGGTGAGGTGCAGGTGATGGTCCGCCCGGAGAGCTTGTCTCTGACGCCGGACCCCGAAGCGGGAGCCGTTGTTAAGGATGTGCGCTTCTACGGCTACTACCAGATGGTGACGGTTGCCCTGAACGATCTCACGTTGACGGCCCGTGTGTGGGCGCAGACCTACGTCACTGAGGGCGAACACGTCCGCCTGGACGTGTTGGGGCAGGTGGTGGCGTTTGTGGGGGAGGCGGTGCCGTCGTCCTCGTGACTCACTATGACCCCAGCGGACGCCCCCCGTCCACCGGGATAATGTCGCCTGTGGAGAACTTCAGATGTGCCGCCGCCGCATAGACGGCCTCGGCCACATCCCCCGCGCTGGCGATACGTTCTAGCGGGGTCAGCGCCTCCTGCGCCGCCACAATCTCCGGCATCCGGCGGGCGTAGTCGCCGTCCACGAACCCCGGTGACACCGATAACACCCGAATCTTCGGCGCAAGCGCCCGCGCCAGTGAGCGCGTCATGCTGTCCATGGCGGCCTTGCTCGCACAGTAGGCCACATTGCTACCGACACCCGTGCGCCCTGCAATCGACGAGATGTTGATAACCAACCCGTTGTCCCCGCGCATAAGCAGCGGCTTCATGGCTCGTATGCTGGCGAATGCGCCGCGCCAGTTCACCCGGAAGATCTCGTCAATCAGGTCGTCGGTGAGGCTGTCGAGGTCATCATGTGGGACGGGGGATGTGATCCCTGCGTTGTTCACTAGAATGTCCAGCGTCCCGAATTTCTCACGGATCAAGTCTGCCAACGCCGACTGCTGGGCACTTTCCACCACGGACGCCTGCGCGACCATGTGGCCGTTGCCGGGGAGCGTGTC
Organism: uncultured Anaerolineaceae bacterium; assembly: GCA_964462905.1. Taxonomy (GTDB): domain Bacteria; phylum Chloroflexota; class Anaerolineae; order Aggregatilineales; family Phototrophicaceae; genus DAOTTY01. The sequence continues at coordinate 4,840 of CAYWZS010000086.1, read as the reverse complement.
CGCGACGGCTTGCGTTTTGTCCGCACTCTGCGAGTAGGTGAGGATGATTTTCGCGCCAGCCGCGGCCAGTCGGGTGCTGATTGCAGAGCCAATGCCGCCGCCTGCCCCCGTCACCAGCGCAATTTTTCCGTCGAGTGTCTTCGTCATAGGATCGTCCTCTACCAAGGTGTGATTTATGTAACAAATTGCTGGGATGCGGCCTGCTGTGTCCGCTGTTCGGCCTCTTGTGGGGCCGTGTTTAGTACCTCGAACGACAGCAACAACATTGTGATCCACAGGGCATCTGCCAGCAGCAGGTGTGTGATCTGCATGTAGAGCGGCGCACGCAGTACCACCGTAAACAGCCCTGCTAACATCTGCACGGCGATCATCCCCGCAGCGCCATACCCCAGGCGCGTGATCTGTGGGGACACATCGCGATGAATCAAGTTCAGGCACAGGTAGCCGAGCAGTGCGCTCACGAATACGGCCATTACCGGATGAATCACGCGCAGTTGCACCAGGAAGTGCTGTGCGGCGTTCTCCTCGCCGAACGTCCGCGCCAGCGACCCCGACAGGAACAGCGTGTCGCCCAGGGCGGTGATGGCCCCAGCGGCGCTCAGCAGCACCAATCCCACCATCCCGACAATGATCGAGTTGGAGGTGGCGGTATTGCGGAAGTCCACGACGCGGCCTACAGGCGGCCAACCGGCTGCCGTTTTTTCTGTGCGCGGCGTGTCGCTGCTCCAGGCGGTGAGCACGAGCCAGCCCAGCAAAATAAATGTGTTGACGAGGTGCAACGCCACGGCAACCGACCGCCAAACGGAGGCGTTGTCCTCTACTAGTTCTGCCAGCACCAGGCCCGCGCCTAGCAGCCCCTCAATCACGATGAAGATGAACGACAGCCACGCTATCCGCCGCACGAGCGACCTGCGCTCAAAGGCTTGGTAGGCCCACACCAGCAGGATAATCACCAGGAAACCCGCCAGCGTACTTACTAGGCGGTGCGTCATCTCGATCATGGTTTCGACTGCTGCGGGACGGTGGATGACCTCGCCATTACACGCGGGCCAATGTCGCCCACAACCGGCACCACTGCCCGTCGCCCGCACGATCATCCCGCTTAGAATTACAAAGATGTTGTAACCTACCACAAACCACGCATAGCGTGTAAATGCTCGCATACCGACAAACCTCAAACCGCTAACATTAAGATGTTCTCATTTTACAGTTTTCAGGGGGAAGTCAACAGGTTTTCAATACAAATATGTTGGTGAGATGCAAACTTCCGTTCGAAATTTGCAACATCGTTTGGCAATATGGGGTAGAATAATCCAAAAAAAGGCCACTGCCATGACCGTGAGATTCTATATCCCCCGGCGTGAGGGCGCAGAGAAGGGCTTCGAACACACCTTTGAGCGCAATGCCGCCGTGGAAATCGCCAACCAATTTCATAAGACCTATCACTACAGTAGCCACCACTATGCGCTCGTATTTAACTTGGACCGTCCCCCCGCCGACCTCGTGGTGATTACCAACAACGGTGTTGGTGTCGCGGACTTTAAGAATATCACGGGGGCGGTACGCGGTACGGTTGACAGCCAGTGGACGATTCACCTGCACGACACCGAGCGTAAGCTGGAGATCAGCCGCCGCTACAAAAACCCCTTCCAGCAGGTGCGGACCTACCGCTTTGACCTCTACCATATGATGAAGGACTATGCGCGTGATGGGGATAATATGCCCTCGTGGATGGCCCGTAGCGGACAGTTCCACCTTCAGGCGGCGGTTGTGTTTACGGACGACTGCGACATCCAACTGGATTTAGACCCAGACCGCACGAAACCCTGGTTTGAGGCCATCCAGATGACGAAGATTGCGCAGTGGGCCTACACCCTCACTTTTTCTGCCAGCGGTGGGCGTGATCCGCTCAGTGAGGGGCAGATCACGGCGCTGTGCGAGGACCTGTTAGACGCTGAGCCGTGGGAAGAGTTGGAGTCCCTGATCGAGGGGAGTGAGGTGTTCGGTTACCTGAGCATGTACGATGCTGCCGGAAACGTGCCAACCCATCATCCACTGGCGAACCTTGTCACGACGCTGGGGCGCGAGGCGGACAACGATATTTTGATCGGCGCGACAGGCATCTCACGTCACCATGCCCGTATTATCCACGACGGCGGGGTGGTCTACTTGGAGGACTTGGGCAGCACCAACGGGACGTGGCTCAATGCTGAGCGCCTCTCGGAAAACGAGCGCCGCGAACTCTACGACGGGGATGCGCTTGTGTTTGGGCCATGTGCGGACGGCAAGCCGTTAGAAAATGCGCGGCGTGCTCAGTACACCACCCGTATTACCTCCACCCCTGCCACCCAGGTTTTCTACCAGGTGTGAGGGGGGGTAGCCGAAGGGGGCAAGCCAAAAGGGGTGTAAGGTTGTGACAGATGTCCCCCCTCAGATTATAGGCTTATGACAAATAGCACATCCCCGACGGTGCGGGAGCGGGTAAAGTTGACATAAGTGACAGATGACCAACTTCCTGGAGTCGCCAAATGGCAACCCGCACCCAATCCGATCTTACAATCCAACCCACCACAACCGAACCTGTCGCTAAGATCGGCCCGAATGCGCTGATCCAAACGGCACGCGCCCTGGGTGATCTTCATCACGGCCTTGTAGTGCAGACTTTGCACGACGCCGCGCTCGGTGACCTGCTGACGAACCCGCCGAAGCATATGGTGGACGAGGCGAACGTCGTGGCACTCGTCCGGGCATTGACCGTCAACCTGGGGCCGGAGGCGACGAGCCGTGTGCTGAGTTTGTCTGGCGCGTACACGGCAGATTACCTGCTGGCGAACCGCATCCCGCGCCCGTTCCAGTGGGTGCTGGGAATGGTGCCACGGCGAACTGCATTGCGCCTGTTGTTGTTGGCTGTGGGTGCGCACGCCTGGACCTTCGCCGGAAGTGGCACATTCACCTACGATCTGCGTCGTGATGTGCCCGTGCTGGTTGTGGATAGCCAGATTGGTCCCGCTAATGTGGTGCGGACCTACTACGCCGGGACGTTCCGCCAGTTGATTCACATCATGATTGACGCCGAGGCCGATGTGTGTGCCGAGCAGGATGCCGGGGGCCGTTGCCTCACCACGATTCACTTCTCGTAAACCAGACCAAACATAGCAACTGTCAGGGGAAAAGTATTATGAAGATTATGATGATTCAGCCGAACTATCACTGTGGTGGGGCCGAGATCGCCGGGAACTGGCCGCCGGGGTGGGTGGCCTACATCGGCGGGGCGCTCAAGCACGCTGGGTTTGAGAACATTCGCTTTGTTGATGCGATGTCACACGACATTGACGACGACCAACTCCGCACGACCATCCGCGACAACAAGCCGGATGTGGTCATGGCAACAGCCATCACGCCGATGATCTACAAGGCGCAGAATACGCTCAAGATCGCCCGCGAGGAACTGCCGGACGCCAAGCTGATTCTCGGCGGCATCCACCCGACGTTTATGTATCGCCAGGTACTCACTGAAGCGCCGTGGATTGACTACATCGTGCGTGGTGAAGGGGAGCTTATCGTCGTCAACCTGATGAACGCCATCGCCGCCGGCAACGACCTCGAAACCCGCCGCGACATCAGGGGGATTACCTACGTGGACGGCGAGGAGATCATCACCACCCCGTCCGAGCCACCGATTAAGGATATTGACTCGCTGACGCCAGACTGGAGCCTGCTGGACTGGGACAAATACATTTACATCCCATTGGGCGTGCGCGTGGCCGTGCCGAACTTTGCGCGGGGTTGCCCGTTCACCTGTCGCTTCTGCTCGCAGTGGATGTTCTGGCGGGACTACCGCGTCCGTGACCCGAAACTGTTCGTGGACGAGGTTGAGACGCTGGTGAAGGAGCATAACGTCGGGTTCTTTATCCTGGCGGACGAGGAACCGACCATTCACCGCCGTAAGTTCATCGCCATGTGCGAGGAACTCATCGAGCGTGACCTGGGCGTGCCGTGGGGCATCAACACCCGCGTGACGGACATCCTGCGCGACGAGAAATACCTGCCGCTCTACCGTAAGGCCGGGTTGGTCCACGTCTCGCTGGGGACGGAGGCCGCCAGCCAGCTTAACCTGGACACCTTCCGCAAGCAGACGACCGTCGCCGACAACAAACGCGCGATCCAGATGCTGAAGGACAACGGCATCGTCGTAGAAGCGCAGTTTATCATGGGGATGGAGAACGAGACGCCCGAAACCATCCAGGAAACATGGGAGATGGCGATGGACTGGCAGCCGGATATGGTCAACTGGAACATGTACACGCCCTGGCCTTTCGCGGAACTGTTCGAGGATTTGGGCGACCGCGTGGAGGTGCGTGACTACTCCAAGTACAACTTCACGACGCCGATCATGAAGCCGGACACCATGACCCGCGAAGAAGTCCTTAGCCGGGTGCTGCGGCTCTACGCCAAGTGGTACAGCCGGAAGGCGCTCCTGAGCTACCCGTGGCAGCGCGACAAGTTCCGCCGCCGCTACCTGATGGGCTGCCTGAAGGCCTTCGCGCAGTCCACCGTAACGCGCCAGTTCTACGACATTGGCCGCGTCCACACGGACGGCTCGATTGACCTGGGCTTCGACGAGACGAAGATCTTCAGCAAGGAGGAGATTGTCACGTTGAAGGGCGAGGCACACAACCAGGCGGACCTCAGCTTCGGCGCGGAGGTGCGGAACCGGGCGCGGGACGCCAACACGCCCACGCACCTCAAGCGCGGCCAGGCAGAACCCGCCGGGGACTAACGGGCCGCCGGGGGGCGGTCCACCCGCAACAATTCAACCGACTCTGTGTGAACGAGGGCG
>CAYWZS010000085.1:0-17804 GCA_964462905.1 uncultured Anaerolineaceae bacterium | reverse complement strand
CGATCCGAAAAGGCGGGCGTAAAAAGTGGAAGCGCGAGTCCGGTTATCACCAGCGTTCTCTGGCTGAGACAGCCGTTTATCGATTCAAAATCACCTTTGGTAACACCATGAGGACCCGCACTCTGACACGCCAAGTCACCGAGGCACGCATAAAAATTGCGGCTCTCAATCGTATGACGCAGTTGGGCTTGCCCGACAGCTACCGGGTCGCTTAGCACCAGCGACTCGCTCTAGCTTTGCTGTGTATACTCATCGTATTCATTCAACAAGACAGTCTCAAACAGAAACGCTATCGCGCCACACTTGATGACGGCTTTTTATTGTAATTACTCTTACAAATTTGAGGCGATTGCCCTGCCGATCTGGTTGACGTACCTACAGTGACCGCGTTATTCTAATAAACGTGCGTGTTATATCTCATGACGCGGGCCTTTATCACAAGGGGATAGAAACAATGCCGCACACGATCCTGCTGATTGAACAGAACTACACCATCCGGCGCATGGTCGCCCGCGACCTGGAGCAGAGGGGCCTTGCTGTGCTCCAAGCCAAATCCGTTGAAGCCGCCGCCAGCTACCTGGACACACACACGATTGACGTGATTGTGTGTGAGGTGTATCTGCCGGACGGCGCGGTCTTTCACCTACTAGCGGACCCACGCCTAGCCGACAAGCCCGCTTTGGGCTTAGGCTACGACACAGACACCCAGGACGCCTGGACGCAGTTCGGCAAGACGGCATTCCTCAAAAAACCTGTCCCCACCCGGCTGATTATTGATGGTGTTCTGCGGCTGTTCCCCCGCGACACCACAGCCTAAAGTTCTGCTGGGGTTGGCTCTGGCAACACCTGGATGTCCGCTGCCCCTGTAATGATGAGGGTGGCGTCTTGCTTAAAGGCCTTAAACACGATCTGAAGCTCAATGTCGTAGGCGTAAGTCACCTCAATGTGGATGGTGATGGCATCTCCCTCATATACGGGATGATGAAACTTGATGCTCTGCGATAGAAACACCAACTGCCCCTCCACCTCTTCGTCCAACATGCGGCTGAGGAGGCTTGCGGCGAACATGCTCCGCGCCATCATCCGCCCGCCGAGTAGGTCCGGTTGGTAGCCAACAGAGTTGTTGAAATCTACCAGGTTATCATGGGTGATGTTGAAGGTTCTTTCGATGGTCGCGCCAAGCTCTTGCTTCATCAGTATAGCCTGTCCCTTCGTTATCTGTTGAATTGGCATAGCATGTATTCTACAGCGGCAATCCCATAACACAAAAATCCCCCGGCGCGGGGAGACACCGAGGGACTTTTGCAAGGGGGGAAGGAAATATGGGGATTCTTGCGAACCTGACCGCATTTCACTTACCAGTATCGCCAACTTCCGTTAGCAAAACCTGAATCGCATGTGAGCATCCGATTGATAGCAGTAAACAGCGGTAAAACGCCACCCCGCCAATCAGGTTTCGTCGTAGAACTGCCCGTGAAACCCGAATGGAATGTGATGCGGCACTGTCGCCCGTGCAACTTCCGTCATATTCGCTGCATCCAGTACCAGCAAGTAAGAGTGTTCATGGGCTACGTCCAACACCACGGACAGCAACACCCCGTCGTCTTCGGCGCTCCCGTCAGGGTTCGGCACAAACACCGCCTCACCGGGATAGGCGTTGGCCTTGCGCCAGGTCGTTGTTTCACCCGTTTCAATATCGATTTTCGCCAACTGATTTGGGAACCCAACATGTGTTTTGGCGTCCGCGCTGATGGCGTAGGCGTAGCGATAGGGGCGTGTGTTGTAGGCGTCGTTAATGCGCGGGAGTTCCACCGCCACCTCGGATAGCGGCTCCCACACCAGCGAGCCGTTAGCCGTGTTTAACCGATAACGCCGCGCCTCACCCGCCGGGACAATACTGCGGTCCCCCTCGCGCACGCGGTTCAGGTATAGCCCCTGTACCGCCCGGTCATCGGGATAGGCGATCAGGTCCACGACGACGTGATCGCCGTCCTCGTGTGCGTTGATGTGATGGAAGGCGAAAAAGGCGTCTGTCTCGAATGTGCCCACCCGTTCCCCGTCGGATAGCCTCAGCAGGTAGAAACGCACCGGGTTTTCCATTGCCCAACGGTAGTTCTCGATAAACGCCTTACCGCTAAAGGCCAGGTCCGGCACGCTGACGGTTAGCGGATAGGCCGCAATGATCGCGTAGTTGGCACTCACGCCGAAGCTGTGAATGTAGCTGGGACGGCGCACAGGCACCTGCCCGACAATCCGGCGCGTCTCGGTGGCCGGGTCATAGGTATAGATGCGATAGGCGCTGGTGGGGAAATCGAAACGCACCGCAAAATTGTAGATGGTGCCGTCTACCGTGTGTGGGTGGGCGGTCGTCGCCGAGCGTTGCAGCACATGGTCGCTGAAATCGCGGTGGGCGGTGGTTTCCAACGTGGACGGGTCGAACTCCACGGCAAACGGGGATTCCGTCAGCGCGATGAACTTGTCCGCCCAGCGCACCACGTTGATATTGCCGTTGTCTGTCATGTTCGTGTCGAACACGGACATAAACCGCTGAAACAGCGACATGCACGGGTCCGTGGCAAAGGCCCGCATGTTGATCGCCCCGTCAGTGATGCTGGCGGTGTAGTCCTGGCTGTGGAGGTAGCGGTTGGCGTAGCTCACCCGTCCGTCCGCGACGGTAAAGCGGTGGAGCATGGCTAATCCGTCGAACCAGTGGTTATAACGTTGGTCGCCCACGTCGAAGCGCCCCGGCCCGTTGCGGAGCAGTGTCCCCTGCAACCACGCGGGCATTTCCCCGGCGATGGGCACCTCATCCAGAACGGTTTCCTTGTGGAGCGCGTGAAAGCCTTTATCGTACTCGGCGGGCATAGCGTGTGTCTCCGTGCAGCTTGTGAATGTATTCACATTTTAGTTGGATTTCCCGCAAACGGGGACGACGTTAAAGGCGTTCTCATGCTACAACACTTCCGGGATTTCCGTGGTTTGTAACGCCGCATCGGGCGTCAGCCGCCACAGCATAAAGTCCTTCTCGGAGAAGCCCTTCAGTTTCGTTTGATAAGACTCGACGTTGAGGTTAGTACCCACCCCGTTGAGCAGGGCCTGCACGTTGGGGTCCACGTAGACGGCCTCAGAGATCACAACATCGGCACCGTTAGACTGGCCCTCTAGCCGGGCAGCAATATTGACAGTTGTCCCGAAGTAGTCTAGCCGTTCGTTAAGCGTTACGGCAATCGCCTTGCCCGTGTGAATCCCCACCCGCAGTTGAATCGGATGTTTGAGGCTACCGGGTTGGGCTAACTTGCTATGTGCCCGGACCATTGCCCGCACGGCTCGTTCTGGCTGGCGGAACACGGCCATCACCGCGTCACCAATCGTCTTGACGATTGCGCCCTCCTCCTCGCTGATGACCTCGCGCAATATTGTAAAGTGGTCCATCACCAGGCCAAAGGCGGGGGCGTCTCCCATCTCCTGATACATCTGTGTGGAGGCGCGGAGGTCCGTAAATACGAACGTCAGGCTACTCACAGCGATTTGCTCACGCGGGCGCAGCGCCTCCGACGAGAACAGGTCGCGGAACACCTGCTGCGTGGTGACATCCGCCGCTGTGACGGACTGATCGCTCCAGGCGAGGTGCTCCAACACAAAAAGCTGTTCGTCGTCCGTGCTGTTCACCAGCGTGAACGCAGCCTGGGGGCGGACGTAAGGCTCGTCAGTGGGCCACTCGTCCAACTGTGAGGCGCGTATCGCCAGCCGATCATCGGCCCCGTTCCGCACGCGGAAGTACTGGTTGCCGCGCAGGTTCAGCGCCCGCGCCCGGTAGCGCCCCGGTGGCAAGTCCCCCTGAATGACCCGCGTCGCGCCCGGTTGTAGCAATTGTTGCATTTCGATGTGCGGCGTGTTCTCTGGGCCGCCCACGCAGTAGGCAGCATCCGTTATCTCGCGGATTTGCGCGTTGGGGTAGAAGGTTAGTTCGACGGATTGCTCAAAGTTAGCGGTGTAGTCGATATGACAGACCTCGCAGTGGACCTCCTGCGTGATGTCGGCGAGGTGGTCGGCGCTGGCCTTCACGCCCCTGCACAGTGGGCACAACAGGTCCCAGCGCATATCCAACAGGCCGACACGGGTTCCGATCAGGCACGCATCCAGCACATCACGGCGCGGCTCATGCCACAGGTCCGCCAGTTCGTAGGGGCGAATCACAGCAGCGGTGAGGTCATCCGCCCGGCGTAGGTAGTTCACCAGCCGTTCCGCGATTTCGGGCACAGTCCCGGCGTTAACCAGCGCCGGCTGCATCTGGCCTAACCGTGTTTCCCCGCCCTCCACAAACGCAATCTGCCGCTCCAGCAACAGCGGCGAGGTCACCAGTGCTGCCGCTGGACCGTTGTCTCCCTGGTGGGCCTGGGCCTCAGCGTCGTAGGCACGGAATACGCCGGGGAAATCCATCTTGCTGAAGCTACCGTCAATCAGGCGGCGCAGCGGCCCAGAGCGCGGTGTCACCCAGATTTCGTAGTCCAACGTGGTGCCGCCGTCTGTGGTTTCGGCCATGTGAAGCTGTTGGCGAATTGTGTGAAAGAGGCCCTGGGTGTATTTACGCTCGGTGTGGTAAGTGTAGGGCCGCACCCACTGGAACGGCTCCTCAGTCCACTGTTGCACCCAAAATCCCTGGATCGTCTGTTGTGCGGTTTTGCGCCCGTTGACCACATCCGCTTCCGCAACTCGTGTAATCGGGGAGAGGCCCACATCGCGGTTCAGGCGGTCGGTGTCCGCCACATACGGCCACAGGGCCGCCGGGCTGGACTGCAAGGTGAGTTGGTAGTGGTAGTGTAGGGGCGACTGCGTCATAGATGGCACATCCTGTAAGACATTGAAAGACCCATGTTATCATACAAGAGAATTGCCCTACCACATCCTAAAATCTAGTTAAGATGTGTGGAGCCAGCGCCGCCGGGTGCCTGCTTGACAAACCACATTTGCGTGCAGTATGCTCACAGCGCAAACGATTGTTCACGTTGCGCTGTATCCCAAATAATTTCCCGCCGTACCCGAAAGATTCTCCTTTTTCTCAGGACCTAGAGGGCATTTCTTTGAAAATCACACCCCCACATTACCGGACATGCCCCGCAACGGCTGCGCGTGAACGAGGTGACCCCGACCATCCACGACAACCAAAGGAGCGAAGACCATGTTAAAAGTTGCCAACGCGCCCTGTTCCTGGGGCGTCATTGAGAATATAGAAGGCGACCGTTACGATTATGTGCGCGTGCTGGATGAACTAGCCGCCACTGGCTACGCCGGTACGGAGTTGGGTGACTGGGGCTTTATGCCGACAGACCCGCAGAAGCTGCGCCCCGAACTGACCAAGCGTAACCTCGCCATGCTGGGCTCGTGGGTGAATGTCTACCTGCACGACGAGAGCAAACACGAGATGAGTGCTGAGGACTGTGTGCGGACGGGCAAGCTATTGGCGGCGGCGGGTGGCGAGGACTGCCTGGTTATCCTGGGCAACGACCCCTACAAAGACCCGGTGCGTAACCTGCACGCCGGGCGCATTACCTCAGATATGTCCATGACGGAGGCGCAGTGGGCCGTGTTCACCAAGGGGGCGGAATATGTCGCCCAACGTGTGAAGGACGAGACGGGCCTGCGCTGTGCCATTCACCACCATATCGGCACTTGGATCGAAACGCCTGCCGAGACCAAGCGCATCATGAACATGACAAACCCGGACTTGGTCGGGCTGGTGTTCGACACCGGACACTGGTCCTTTGGTGGCGGCGACCCCGTCAGCGGGGTGCATCAGTTCGCAGAGCGCATCTGGCACGTCCACTTTAAGGACCACGACCCCGAAGTCGCTCGTCAGTCCCGTGAACGCGGTTGGGACGGCCCGGAATCTGTCGGGAAGGGTATCTTCCCAGAACTCGGCAAAGGCGATGTGGACTTCGCCGGGGTGCTGGCGGCGCTCAAGGCCATCAGCTATGAGGGCTGGATTGTCGTGGAGCAGGATGTATTGCCGGGCATGGGCACCCCTAAGGACAGCGCCCAACGCAACCGCGATTTTATCAAGAGCATCGGGCTGTAGACCCTGCCGGACAGGGCTTGCCCTGTCCCTGCTGCAATGTGTAACGGTTTGTTTTGGAGGCAATACATGGCTACGAAGATTTTAGATTACATCAACGGGGAATGGACTGACGCAAAGGCGGCGGACCTGCTCGATGTGATGAACCCGGCGGCGGGTGCTGCCGTCGCCGAGGTGGTGCTGACGCCGAAAGCCGTTGTCGCGGAGGCGGTCGAGGTTGGACACGCCGCCTACCGCGATTGGCGTACGACGCCCGTTGGCGAGCGCATCCAATACCTGTTCAAGTTCAAGATGCTGCTTGAGGAGCACCTGGACGAGATCGCCAAGATCATCACGACGGAGTGCGGCAAGACCTACAAGGAGAGCGTCGGCGAGATGCGGCGCGGCATCGAAAATGTCGAGGTCGCCTGTGGGATGCCGTCGCTCATCCAGGGGTACAACAACGAGGACATCGCCCGTGGGATCGACGAGCACATGTTCCGGCAGCCGTTGGGCGTGGTGACAGCGATTACCCCGTTCAACTTCCCCGGCATGATCCCGCTGTGGTTCCTGCCGTATGCGGTGGCGACGGGCAACTGCTTCATCCTCAAGCCGAGCGAGAAAGTCCCGATGACGACGGCCAAGCTGTTCGAACTCATCGAGATGACGGGCTTCCCGCCGGGTGTGTTGCAGTTGGTCAACGGTGGCAAGGAGACAGTGGACGGGCTGCTGGATCATCCGCTGGTGAAGGCGGTGAGCTTTGTCGGCTCGACGCCCGTCGCCCAGTACATCTACAGCCGGGCGACGGCCAACGGCAAACGCGCCCAGTGCCAGGGCGGCGCCAAAAACCCAGTTGTGATTATGCCGGATGCCGACATGGACACCGCCACCCGCATTATGGCGGACAGCGCCTTCGGCTGTGCGGGACAGCGTTGTCTGGCGGCGTCGGTGGCAATCACCGTTGGCGAGGCCAAGCACGTCTTTACGGAGCAGATCGCGGACGCCGCGACGGAGCGCGTGGTCGGCTTTGGGCTGGACGACGGCGTGCAGATGGGGCCAGTCATCTCCCGCGAGAGCAAGGAGCGCATCGAGGGCATTATCGCGGCGGGTGAGGGCCAGGGTATCAACGTTTTGGTGGACGGGCGCAACAAGTCCGTGGACAACTATGACGACGGCTACTGGGCCTTCCCGACGATTTTGGACGGGGTGCCGCCGGAGAGCGACATCGCCACCACGGAGATTTTCGGCCCGGTGTTGAGCCTGATGCACGCGGAAACGGTCGAGGATGCGATTGCGATGGTTAACAACCGAACCTTCGGCAACATGGCGTGTATCTTCACCAGCAACGGCGCGGTGGCACGGAAGTTCCGCTATGAGGCAGACGCCGGAAACATCGGCATCAACATAGGCGTAGCGGCTCCGATGGCCTTCTTTCCGTTTAGCGGCTGGAACGCCAGCTTCTTTGGCGACCTGCACGCGCAGGGCCGCCATGGGGTCGAGTTCTACACGCAGACGAAGGTCGTCGTGGAACGCTGGCCGAAGGAGTGGTCGCGCCAGTTTTAGGGGGTAGGGGCGTTTCGCTGGAACGCCCAGAAACCTGACCGCGCACCGAATGATGTGGACGCGGTATGCCGCGTCTACATCTACAATACCGTCGTTTTCATTCGTAGGGATAGGCTATTCCCTATTCGCTAGTGTTCATATCTCAACGACACCTATTCATTTCAACAAAGGTTTTATTTCCATGACAAACACAATCGGCATTGGCGTGATCGGCATGGGCTGGATGGGACAGGTTCACGCCCGGTCCTATTTAGATGCGCGGCTGCGCTTCCCAGAGATGGCTGCTCGTCCCCGGCTCGTCATCTGCTCGGACAACGTCGCAGAACGGGCCGAGGCCGCCCGTGATACGCTCGGCTTCGAGGAGAGCACAACCGACTGGCAGGCAGTTGTTAGCCACCCGGACGTACAAGTCGTGAACATCGCAACGCCCAACCACCTGCACGTCCAGATTGCGAAGGCTGCCGCCGCCGCTGGCAAGCACATCATGTGCGAGAAGCCTGTCGGGCGCTACCCGTCCGAAACCGCCGAGATCGAGGCAGTAGCGCGGGCGGCAGGCGTGCTAACATTCGTCGGCCTCAACTATCGCTGGGCACCGCTAGTCCAGCACGCCCACAAGCTGACTCAAGAGGGGGCATTGGGCGAGATTACGCACTTTCGGGGGCGCTTCTTCGCCATGTACGGTAGCAACCCCTACGGCCTGATGTCCTGGCGCTTTGACAAGGAGTTGGCCGGATACGGTGTACTCGGCGACATCATGGCGCACACGGCAGATATGGCGTTGTTCATGGGCGGCCCCATCAAGCGGGTGAGCAGCATGTCGCACACCTTCATCACAGAGCGCCCACTGCCCATCCCTGGTAAGGGGACACACTACTCTGTTGGTCAGCCGGGCGACCCGACCGGGGAAGTCTCTAACGAGGACTACGCCGGGGCGCTGGTGGAGTTTGAGAACGGCGCACGCGGCACGCTGGAGGTTTCGCGTACCATCTTCGGCCCGAAGAACGAGTTCGCCTTTGAACTCAACGGGACCAAGGGTGCGTTAAGCTGGGACTTCGAGCGCATGAACGAGTTAAAGCTGTATCTACCGGGCGATGACAACCGTCACGATGGGTTTATGCGGCTGGTTGGTGGGGATCAGTACCCGTTCCATGGCAATTTCAACCCGGGTGAGGGCAGCGGTATCGGCTATGAGGACCTCAAGACAATTGAGGCGTATCAGTTCCTGTCGGCGGTCGCGGCGGGCGAGCAGCGTGAACCCGGCTTCCGCGAGATCTTGGAGGTGGCGAAGGTCCACGATGCGATGATCCGCTCTTGGGACAGCGAGACGTGGGAGGTTGTCCGCGAGCTTGCCGTGGACGTGACCGCATGAGCGCCCCCTACGACCTCATCACAATGGGGCGCGTGTCGATGGACCTGTTCTCCTTGCAAGTCGGTGCGCCCTTCTCGCAGATTGAATCGTTCGACACGGGCGTCGGCGGTAGCCCGATCAACATCGCGATTGGCTCGTCGCGCCTGGGCCTACGGACGGCAGTCCTGACCGCTGTTGGGACGGACCCGGTCGGTAATTTCGTGCTGACCTTCCTACAAAACGAGGGGATCGACACGGGGTTCGTCGTGAAAAAAGGTGATGCCCGTACCGGGATGGCCGTGTTGGGCATCGAGCCGCCAAGTAAGTTCCCGTTGGTGTTCTACCGCGAGAACCCGGCGGATATTCACCTCACACTGGATGACGTGGCGGCGGCCCCGGTCGCGGAAAGTCGTGCGCTGGTCCTTTCGGGGACGGCACTCAGCCGAGGGAGCGCCCGTGATGCCACGCTCTACGCGGCGGAGGTCGCCCGTGATGCCGCTACCACTATCTTTATCGACCTGGACGTGCGCCCGGACCAGTGGGCGCATCCCCGGTCCTACGGGCTGAACGTCCGCACGATCATCCCGGTGGCGGATGTCGTTATCGGCACGGAGGAGGAGTTCTACGCGGCGCTAGCCCCTGCCCCGAAGGTCGTCATGAAAGCGCCGCCGGACCCGGCCCCCGCTGAGGAACTGGCGAATTTGCTCAATGCGCTACGCACACGCCAGCCGGAGACGGTGCTGGTTGTTAAGCGGGGGGCCAAGGGCGTGAGCATCTTCCACGGTGGGGGGGTTGATGATGTGCCTGGCTTCCCGGTGGAGGTGGTCAACACGGTGGGGGCGGGAGATGCCTTCGCCAGTGGGCTGATTACCAGTCGGCTAGGCGGGGCGGATTGGGTCACGGCGGGGCGTTTCGCCAATGCGTGTGGGGCGCTCGTCGTGACGCGCCACGGCTGCGGTAAGGCGATGCCCTACACGGCAGAGGTTGAGGGGTTTATCGCCACACGTACCGGCTGATTTGGGTCGAGCATATGGGGAGAAACCTGCATAATTCGCACAACGGCGTATAATGGGTTCTTTAACCGTACAAGAGCCGTAGGAGCCTCACCCATGAACCTGGAAGCCGTCAAGCTAGGACGTGCCTTTTCGATTATTATGAAAACGCTGCCGCTGTTGCTGGTGCGCCTGGGTGTCTATATCGCCTTTTGGACCGTGACGCTGGTCTACCTGGGATTGGTTGGCGGGGTCGCCTGGTTGATGTCCGCATTATGGCAACCGCTGGGCTTTATCACCTTTTTGGCCGGGCTGGTCGGCATCGGCCCGCTGTACCAACTCGCCTATCGTTACGTGTTCTACATCCTGAAAGCGGCTTATATCGCCGTCGCCGCCGAGTTCATCATCCATGGTAAACTGCCGGACGGTGCAGGCGGCCAGCTCGACTGGGGACGCAAGACCGTGACGGCTCGTTTTGGCGAGGCGTCCGCCATGTTCGTGATTGACGAACTGGTAGACGGTGTGATCCGTGCCTTCACCCGCACTGTCTGGAACGTCGCCCGGATGCTCCCCGGCGAAACGCTGGAAAATCTCGCCCGTGTTGCCGAGCGCGTGGTGATGTTCGCCATGACCTATATTGACGAGGCCATCCTCGCCCGGAGCTTCTGGCGCAAGGAGGAGAATATCTGGGAGAGTGCCGAGGAGGGCGTCGTGCTCTACGCGCAGTCCTGGCGGCCCATCCTGATAAACGCCGTCGTGCTGATGCTCCTCAGCTATGTGCCGTTTATCTTCGCGGTGATCCTATTCGGCGCACCCATTGGCCTGCTGGTGGGGGTGTTCGCTGGGCAACGCGCCGGGGCAGTCACGGTGATTGCGGTGCTGGTGTTCGCTTATCTAGTCAAAGTCGCGATTGGTGACGCTTTTGCGATGGTGGCGATCATCGACGCCTATCACCGCGAGACGGCAGACATGGAGCCATCGCCAGAGATGACGGCTCGCCTGGAAGGGGTCAGCGAGCAATTCCGCGAGTTGAAACAACGGGCAACAGACGCCGTCGGTGGTGGCGGCCCCGCCCCAGCCGACGCGCCGAGCCTCTCCTAGCACGCAAAACCCCCACCCGGCGGTTTGCCGAGTGGGGGCTTGCACACACACTAAGGGAGACAGGTCTTGCGCCCAGTTTAGAGGTCGATGTAGTGCCTGAACTCAATCGGGTGCGGATACTCGGAGATCATCTTGGCCTCGGCAGTCTTGTACTCAATGTAGGTGTCGAGCATGTCCTGGGTGAACACGCCACCTTCTAGCAGGTACTCGTGATCTTCCTTCAACGCCTCGATAGCTTCCATCAGGCTACCCGGTACGTAGGGCGTGTCGTGATCGCCCTCGAACAGGTCCACTTCGGCAGGCTCGCCGGGGTCAATCTCGTTCTTCACACCGTCCAGGCCAGCCATCAACATCGCAGCGAAAGCGAAGTACGGGTTGGCTGTCGGGTCCGCGCTACGGAACTCCATACGCTTCGCCTTGGGGCTGTTGGAGTACATCGGGATGCGGATCGCAGCGGAACGATTACGGTTGGAGTACACCAGATTGACGGGTGCCTCGTAGCCGGGGATCAAGCGGCGGTAGCTGTTGGAGGTCGGCGCGGCGAAAGCAAGTATGGACCTGGCGTGTTTGAGGATACCCCCAATGTAGTACATCGCCATCTGGCTCATGCCTGCGTACTGGTCCCCAGCGAACAGCGTGTCGCCGTCCTTCCAGAGGGACTGGTGCGTGTGCATACCAGAGCCGTTGTCGCCGTGGATGGGCTTCGGCATGAAGGTGGCGAGTAGGCCGTTCTGGTAGGCGACGTTCTTCACGATGTACTTGTAGGTGGTCATCGTGTCCGCAATGATGCTCATGTTCTGGAAACGAATGTCAATCTCCGCCTGGGACGCGCCGCCGACCTCGTGGTGATGGACCTCAATCGGGATACCAGCCGCCAACAACACCTTGACCATCGTCGCACGCAGGTCTTGTGTCTGGTCGTTCGGCGGGAGTGGGAAATACCCTTCCTTGATGCGGTTGAGGAAACCGCGTGTGCCAGAGGTGCCGCTGTTCCAGAATCCCTCGTGGCTGTCCACCTCGTAGAACGACCCGTTGGCGCTGATGTCGTAGTTCACATCCGTAAAGATGAAGAACTCCGCCTCCGGCCCCATGTAGCAGGTGTCAGCAAGGCCGGTGGTCGGCAAATACTCAACCGCACGCTTAATCACACCACGCGGGTCGCGGGTGTACGGCTCGCGGGTAATGGGGTCATACACGTAGCAGTAGAAAGCAACGGTCTTGGCCTCGAAGAACGGGTCAACCATTGCCGTAGACAGGTCCGGGATGAGAATCATGTCGGACACTTCAATACTCTGGTAGCCCTGCACGGAAGAACCGTCGAAGCCCAGGCCTTCCTCGAACATGTCGGCGTCTACACCCGACAACGGCATACTGAAGTGCTCAACCATCCCACGGATGTCGATGAAGCGGGCGTCCAGTTCTTCAACCCCGTTCTCCTGGCACCATGCCAGCAGAGCCTCGGGGGATGCTTTCGCGCTATCTGGGAGTACGTACTCAGCCATAGAAACTCCTTAGTCGTAAGGGGAAACATTCGGATAATTCAACAGTTGGAGATTATATAGAGACGGCTATGGTCGTGCGTCTTGAGAAATATACAAATTCAAACGGTTGTAACTGTGAACTTCTGACAAATGATGAAATGACTTTAGTTAAAGTAACCAAGATTGTGCATCGTCATCGCCGCATCCCTCATCTATTGTTAACAATTTCTCGTTTTATTAAAATCCATAGCTGGGCTTATAAAAGAGATAATTTTCATTGTCTTTTCATATTTTCTGAATGCCCATAAACTTTAGATAGTAACCAGAAAACTACAGGACATGACCCACTATGTTGCTTAAATACTTCTACGACAAAAAACTTGCCCAGGCCTCTTACATGGTCGGCTGCCAGGCCACCGGGGAAGCGATGGTGGTAGACGCTGCCCGCGACATTGCGCCCTACCTGCAAGCGGCTGCCGATGAGGGTCTCGTGATTACCCACATCACCGAGACGCACATCCATGCGGACTATGTTAGCGGCTCCCGCGAGCTGGCTTACGCTACCGGCGCGGCGCTCTACCTCAGCGATATGGGCGATGCAAACTGGAAGTACAGTTTTGAGGCCCCCAACATCATCCTTGTGCGGGACGACGATATGTTCATGGTCGGCAACATCCGGGTCAATGTGCTACATACCCCCGGCCATACCCCAGAGCACATCAGCTTCCTGATTACCGACACTGCCGCCAGCGAGACACCGATGGGGGTGTTCACGGGTGACTTCCTGTTCGTCGGTGATATTGGCCGCCCAGACCTGCTCGAAGCTGCCGCCGGGATGGTGGGCACCGCCGACAGTGGCGCACGCGTCCAGTACCAGACGGTCGAGCGTTTCAAGTCCATGCCGGATCACCTGCAAATCTGGCCCGCACATGGCGCGGGGAGTGCTTGTGGTAAGGCATTAGGCGCAATCCCGTCCACCACACTCGGCTACGAGAAGCTGGTGAACCCGGCCTTCCAGTTCAACGATGAACAGGCGTTCGTGGACTGGCTGCTAGACGGCCAACCCGAGGCTCCCAAGTACTTCGCCCAGATGAAAAAGGTTAACAAGATCGGTTCCCCGCTGTTGAGCGAACTCAACGCACCGGCGCAGTTGGGCCGCGCCAAGCTGGAACAGGTGATTGCCGAGGGCGCTCTCGTGTTGGACATGCGCGACCGGGCGGATTTCACCCAGGGCCACGTTCCCGGCACCGTCAACATTGCCGAGAGTGAGGGCGCTTGCGTCAACTATGCGGGCTGGTTTGTGGACTTTGAAGGGTCTACCTATGTTATCGTGGAGCCAGAGAAGGCTGATTTCGTGATCGGCAACCTGCGGGCCATCGGCGTGGACCGTATCGACGGCCTGTTCTCGCCGGAAGTCGTGGCCGAGGCCGAACTGGAGCAACTGCCGCAGATCACGCCGGATGAAGTGGCTGGCAACCTCCAGAGCTACACGCTCATTGACGTGCGCGGGGCCACCGAATACGCCGAGGGCCACGTTGCCGGGGCGCGTAACATCCCGCTGGGCTACCTGCCGCGCCACCTAGAAGACCTGCCGCGAGATACCACGCTCGTCACCCACTGCGCCAGCGGCTACCGCTCGCAGATCGCAGCCAGCATGTTACGCAAGCACGGCTTTAAGGTCGCCAACATGGGCGTGAAAAAGGAAGAGTGGAGCGCCAAGCTCCCAACGGAGTAGACCGACTTCAACCGCATGGGGCATGACGATGGTCATTCCCACAATCCAACGGGGGCGTAACACACAGATGATTACGCCCCTGTCCTGTTTTGCCACATACCTGTTTTGAAGGAGAGATACAACGCTGATGGCTGTGAACTCTGCCAAGATCAAAAGTACAACACCAGACAACGCGGTGAATCAGTATCTCCCGTTTACGCGCTGGTTACTGCACTACCGCCGCGAAAACCTGAGCGGAGACCTGATCGCCGGATTGATTGTCGCGGTGATGCTGGTGCCGCAGAGCATGGCCTATGCGCTGTTGGCCGGGTTGCCGCCGCAGGTCGGGCTGTACGCGAGTATCGCCCCGCTAATGATTTACGGCCTACTCGGGACGAGCCGGGCATTGGCTGTTGGCCCGGTGGCGATGGTGTCGTTGCTGGTCGCGTCGGGGATTGGCGCGTTGAACCCGGCAGACGCGAGCGAGTACATGCGTTACGCGCTGGTGATCGCGATGCAAGTTGCCCTGCTCCAGTTGGTGATGGGCGTGTTGCGGGCCGGGTTCCTGGTGAACTTCTTGAGCCACCCGGTTCTCTCTGGTTTCACCAGTGCCGCCGCGCTCATCATCGGCCTGAGCCAGCTTAAACATGTTCTGGGCTTCAGCGTGCCCCGTGGCGAGTTCGTAGAGACATTCCACTATACTATTGCTCACATCACCCAGACCCACCCGCTTACCCTGGGGGTTGGCCTGGCGGGGATTGCGGTGTTGCTATTCTTCAAGTATCCGTTGAGCGTCTTGCTGCGCCGTGCCAACATTGCGGAGCGGGTCGCCGTCCCGCTGACGAAGCTGGGGCCGTTGGTAATTGTGATACTCGGTGTGTTGGTGGTGCGTGCCTTTGGCTGGGGCGAGTCCGTGGCGATTGTCGGCACGGTGCCTGGTGGCCTACCGCCCATCACCCTGCCGCCGCTGGATATGGGTATGTGGCGAGCAGTGTTCCCCACAGCACTAACAATTGCGCTGGTCGGCTACATGGAGAGCATGTCCGTCGCGAAGGCACTCGCTAGCCGCGAACGCCAGAAGATTAACCCGGACCAGGAACTTATCGCCCTGGGCGCGGCCAATGTCGGCGCGGCCTTCACGGGCGGCTATGCGGTGACGGGGGGCCTCAGCCGCACGATGGTCAACTACACCGCCGGGGCCAAGACGGGCCTTGCCTCGATTATCACGGCCCTGTTGGTTGCGCTCACCGTGCTGTTCCTGACCCCGTTATTTTACAGTTTGCCGCAGGCTGCCCTGGGCGCGATTATCCTTGTGGCCGTCGCTGGGCTGTTCGACTTCGGCGGAATGCGGCACGCATGGCGCTACAGCAAGAGCGAAAGCGCCGCCCTGTTTATCACCTTCTTCGCCGTGCTGCTTATCGGCATCGAAAATGGAATTCTCGTCGGGGCTGCCGCCTCAATCGGCCTCTACATGTTCCGCACCAGCCGCCCCCACATCGCCATTATCGGGCGCATTGACGACACCGAACACTTCCGTAATGTGGAGCGCCACGAGGTCGAAACACTGCCGAACGCGCTGTTCGTCCGCGTAGACGAAAGCCTCTACTTTCCCAACGCCAGCTACCTCGAACAGCATGTGCTAGACGCTGTAGTGGATACCCCAGAGGTTGATAGTGTGGTGCTGGTATGTAGCGCGGTGAACTACATCGACCTGAGCGCGTTGGAGGTGTTGGAGACGCTACGGATTGAACTCAACGAGGGTGGCGTGCAACTCTACTTCGCAGAGTTGAAGGGGCCAGTGATGGACCGGCTCCAGCGCGACGGCTTCTTTGAGAGCCGCGTGTGTACCGGCAAGGTGTTCCTCAGTGCCCAGGAGGCGTTTGAATATCTGCGTCCACCACAGCCCGACCGCGCCCACACGTAGCAACATTACGCTTACAGCAGGTGACGAAACTGTAAAACCGCCATCTTGTGCCCTAGTTGGCGGGGGTGGCTGCGCCGCTGTGGATGAACCCCGTCTCGTCCTCGAATGTGATCTCGTACCACTCTGCGTTCCCGCCGACAGGCTGGCCGATCTCGGTGCGGATCACATTCACGGTTACGCCGGGGGTGAGAGCTGCTATCAACGAGCAGTTCGCCGACGGACATGTGCGGACATTGGCGCGGGTGGTGATGCGATAGGACGCCCCTTCAGCCAGGGCGCTATCCGTTTCGTCTGCGGTTGTAGGGGCGTCGTCGCCGCCGGGTTCTGCCGCGCCACTGTGGATGTATGCCTCCTGGTCCTCATACGCCACCAGGTACCACTCTGCGTTCCCCACGACAGGTTCCCCGACCACAATATCGTAGACAAGCACCTCTGCCCCTGGATTCAACACCACGAACAGCTGACAGTTGGATGTCGCACAACTGCGGACACTGGCACGGACGATAGTGGTGTACGGTTCCCCGGTGAAGTCGTCGCGCCAGTCCCCGAAGCCCGCAGTGGGTGCCGTGGGTGGTATGTCGGTTGCCGTGGGTGGCCTCTCGGTTGCCGTGGGTGGTATGTCGGTTGCCGTGGGTGGTATGTCCGTGGTAGGAACCTCTGACGGGACATCCGTTGCGGGCCTATTCGTGGACGTAGCCGTTGCCGGATGGTCGGTGGCGTCTGCCGTGGCTGTCGCGTCCTCAGTGACGGCGGCTGCAAGGGCGGTTGGCTCGGGGTCATTGGCTGTGCTCAACGGGCCGAACAGGAACAACCACCCCGCCCCAGCGACCAACAGGAGCACAATCACCCCGCCGACCAACGCGCCGCCACGCGCCTGTTGCTGCTGCGCTGGCACCGTGGCGCTGAGTTGTGTACGGCGACCAAACGAGGGATTAGAGCTACTGCCGACCGTTGCGTAGTCCGGCAGGGTAATGTCCTCGCCGTGTTGCCGGAAGTAGTCCGCCAGCTTTTCGATCAACTGGTCCATATCCCGGTGAAAGTCGGGGTCATCGCGGACGACAGCGGCATTGCGGAACACAAGATCCTGGATGCTGGCTGGCAGGAGGGCGGTGTCTGGCATGGGGGCACCGCGCACCAACACGGGGATCACCAGCACTTCAGGACGACTAAGCGCCTGCTCGACCTCAATTCGCACAAAGTCCTCTGGGTCATGTAGGCGCTGATTGCCCTCGTCGTCGGTGATTTTGGCCCAGGTCGGCCCGACAATCACCAACACGACATCGACCTTGTTCAGCGTTTCCTCCAACACGGTGCGGAAGTCCGTGCCGAGGGGGATGCTGTCCACGTCTTTGAAGGTGTTTTCAGGTCCAAACGCCCCCAGCAGGCGGTCGTGGATGCGCCCGGTTGCGGTGATACTGTCTGCTCGACGGTACGAGATGAATATACGAGACATAATCTCCTCATGGCGCTGTGGGTGGGACTGCTTTTCAAATTATACGGCTTTTGATGATGTCTACCAAGCGCCAGCGTTAGGCGTTGGTTGGGGTTTACAACAGTTTGGCTACTGAAAACAATCGGGTGTGGCTACTTTGTATTTGAGAGGGGAGTGGAAAGACAGAGGTGCACTCG
>CAYWZS010000084.1:1215-17854 GCA_964462905.1 uncultured Anaerolineaceae bacterium | reverse complement strand
CAGCGCGTAGCCCGTGTTGACACTCCCAAGTAGCCACAGCAACAGGCCCACCAGCCCGATGAGCGTCGCACCTACCATTACCCCACTGCCCAGTGTCCCGCCCAGCGCGTAGCCCGTGTTGACACTCCCAAGTAGCCACAGCAACAGGCCCACCAGCGCCCCCCGCCCGGCAAATCCACCCAGGTACGCCAGCAACCCCGCCTCATTCAGCGAGAGCATATTGGTAAGCGGGTCCACCGTGACGAAGGTCATCCCCCCGCGCAGGCTAAACGCGGCGTAGAGCGTCGTCAGTACGGCGAAGAAGGCCACGTTCAAGAGGCCATCGCGCAGGAAAAGCCGGGGCGCGTCGTGGTCCGCCAGGAAAACCGCCAGCGCCCCCGCCAGCAACCCCATCACGACATTTGCCGCAATTCCCAACGGATTCACAACCTGGCCTACCGTCAGCATGAAACCCATCCACAAGGTATAGACAGGAATCGTTATCAGCAATAGCCAGCGTAGGTGATTCGGGGTCATCGGTGGTTACGGCGCATCACGCCCGAAGTCCTCCCCGTTCGGGCCGAAGAACCGCCCGAGCCAGTCGCCCTCGGCCAGCCAGCCTGTCGGTTGGGCGCTGCCACCGCGCACCCGCACCTGCCACCAGTTGATGCCCTCGTTGCAGAACGGCGCACTCAACACCTCCACCGTGATCCCGCTCGGCAGGTTGAACAGTACCTCGGCGGCCTGGCTCGGCGCACCCCGTAGGTTCTTTAACGGCGGGCCGTCAAAGCGCAACACCCCGACCGAACCGGGGCCAATCGGCGCGGGTGGGTCGCACGGGCCGCTGTTCGGCCCGGCGTCCGCGCGCGGGTTCACCAGCAACGGATCGTTGAGCAGGCGGTCGGGGTCGTCGGTCGCGCTTACGGGGATGCCCTCGACAACCCACCCGTCGTACAGGATGCCCAACACCTCCACATTCACGCGCCACCAGTTGAAGCCCTCATTGCAGATTGGCCCCTCCCGCACGAGCGCGGTTGTCTCCGGCTGGGCGACGGTCAACACCCGGCCCGTGGTGGACGGCGTTGCCCGTACCCGGATGCCGTCGAAGGTTTCAACGGCGGTGTTTAACGGGACGACCAATGGCGGTGGGCACGGCAGCGGCAAATCCTCCGGCTCGTTGGGAATCACAAAGAGCTTACTGGGTATCCCCTGTGCCACCCAGCCCTTAAAGGTCGGCTCCTCGAAGATGCGCTCCACGTTCCACCAGATGAACCCGTCCGCACAGACTGGGCCGCCAAGCACACGCGCCGCGATGCGCTCTGGCGAGTAGGACACAATCGCCGAGTCCACGTCCGGCTGGGCGCGGATGTAGACGCCGCCGATAATCGTCACGAACTGGCCCTGTGTCAGCCCTAATGGGGGCAAACAGTTGCCGTCCAGGTTGTCATTGGTGGACTGCGCCGCAGCCGGGACGGTGAGCAGCAACAATGCAGCCAATACCAACCCTATACGAGAGAAAAGATAAGTCATGGCCTGCCTTCCCCGAGGTCGTTACCAAGCAATGCAACGCCCTAGAGCATAGCACATCCCCCCCACGTTTGCCGTAACCGTAGCGAACCCTACACCGAAAATGTCCCGAACTCCTGCACATCCACCCGCACCCCGTCCAACTCATGTGGGATCAGGTCCTTGGCGGTGAGTTCGGCCTGCGCCACCTTCTTGGATACCATCACGACGATTCCTTTCTCGCCAGTCGGCGCACCGCCCTCACGGACGACGCCCAGCGCAACCCCGACAACGTTCGGCTTCGCCATCAACATGTCGATATACTTGGCCTGCACCTGTGTGAGCTTGTTTTGGTCGGCCATCGTCACAGGCTCACGTTCAACGTAGACAACACACGGTCGATCGGCGTGAAGATGCTGGCAAACTCCGACCCGGCGAACAACAGGCCAACGGCCTTCTTGTCGTTCTTGCTCACAACCAACGAGCCGCTATCACCGCTCTTGCTCATGCTGGTGGTGATGACCTGCCCCACAAACCGAGCCGTGCGCGTCCCCGCCAGTGTGTCGTACTGCACATTCACCGTGGCGTCTAACAGCGAGACGCTGCCGGTGGTGTAGCCCGTCGTGCGCCCGAACTTCTCCAGTTGCAGACCCAGGTCCGCCGTCGTCGTCTCGGAGATACGCCCGATCTGCAAAATCTCGTCACTGACCGCGCCAGGATTCACAGGACGCGCCAGCGCCACGTCCATCAGGTTGTCCAGCGTGGCCTGCGCCACAAAGGGCACCTCTGCGGGGGTTGCACCACTTAGGCCCTGTGCGGCCATCGTCTGCACGGCCTGCGCCGCGACGCTCTGTGTAATCGCCTGGGCGCGTTTGCTGGACCCGGTGATCTTCGCCAACCAGTTCGCCAGCGCAATCAGAAAGTCAATAAAGCTGCTGCCGCCGTCGTCGGGTGTGGTGGGTGTCGTCGGGGTTGTGGGCGTTGTCGGTTGGCTAGGCGCTTCACCGGCCACCGCGTCCTCAATGTAGGCCAAGCGCCGAAAGCTGTGCAGGTTCGCCACCACGTCCGACGGAACCACCCCACCGTCCAACGACCCCGGCTGTAAGATACTGTCGCCTGGGCTGGCGTCGTTGCTGTTGGCAAGCACATGATTGTTCGAGAGGATGAGCTTGTCGCCCGTCGCGTTGTCGCGCACCACCGTCCCGAACGTCCCCGCCCCCACCATGTAGTGCGCCAGGCTGATCCCCGGCTGGATCACCGGGCGGAATTCGGCCTTGGGGTTTAGCCCCTGCGCCCGCAAGATGCCAATCTCCACCACATCCGTTTTCATGCCGTTGATCTCGCTGGGGATCTTGTCATCTTCCGTCAACGCAGAGAGCGGCTTCTTCTGCTGCACCAGCACCACCACGGATAGGTCCCCGGTGTTCGCGCCGAGCTTGTTCTTAAAGCCCACGCCCATGCCTACGACGTTGCGCTTCGCCATGAACTCGCCCGTTTTCTCGTTCTTCGTGTCGATTGCCTTCTCAACTAAAGCCACGGTTGCTCCTATTCTGCTCGTCTGGTTGTTTTATTTTAGGCGACACACTGCATTTGAGCCAACATTAGCAACAAACTCATGAATCACCACAGGCCGCCCGCACCGCGTCTGTGAGGGCCGTTGCCATTAGCGCGTTGCCGTGTGCGTTAAAGTGCCCGTCCACCGGGAAAAATGCCAGCGTTGCATCTGCCCGGAAGGCCGCCGTTGCACTGATGAAGGGCAGCCCGGCGGCCTCGGCAGCCTGTTGGATGGCCCCATCAACAAAGGTGTTCGTCAGGGTGGCTGGTGGTAGGTCGAACCCCAGTTGACGCAACGCAGCCTGGGCCTCGGCCTGGGTGTAGGCCCCGTGTGGCACACTCACAACGGTTACCCGTGCCCCGCCGACAGCCACCTGCACCGCCGTTAGGTTATCCGTCAACATGGCGACATACGGCTGCAATGTAGACGGCTCCTGTAGCGGCCAGGTCCAGTAGTCCGGGGCGGTAACGGCCAACTCAACGAAGTGCGGGTTAATCCGTCCCGCCGCGACATCCGCCCGGACTGCTGCCGGGACCGTCGCATAGCGTTGCTTCTGTTTGGGGGTGTGTGCCTCGCGGAAGGCCGCCGCCGTTGCCGCCCAGGTTTGCCGCACCCGCCGCGCACTCAGGCCGCGTAACAGCGTGCGCTCGGCGATGTGCGGATAGTGAAATGTCAGGTACGTCGTGACTGGGGAAGAGGGCGACTGTTCGCCGAAGGTCAGCGTGCGCGGGAACACCCCTGGCTCACGGGTGATCTGGCGCATGTCGTCGCCCTGGAGAACGCCGACCAACACCACGTCCGGCGCGATGATCGGCCCGGCTGTGGCCGCAATGACCGCGTAGTCCGGCGGGGCACCCCCCGGTACCCCCAAATTCAACACCCGCGCATTGAACCCGTCCGCCTGGAGCGCGTCCTCCAGCAATGCCCCCCATGTTTGATCGTAAGCTACGCCCCAGCCGTAGGTGAACGAATCGCCCAACAGCATGATTCGGCAGTCCTCATCCCGCGCCAAGTCCGCGCTCGCACCCCGAAAACCGTACTCGTTGATGATAACGCTGTGGCTAAACTCCGGGGTGTCGTAGGCAACCACGCTCCCACGCGGGAACACCAGGCCGCCCGGCTGCCGTTCCCCCGCCACGAGTCCCACGCCCCGGTCCAGCGCATAGGTGAGTAAAATAGTGAGGGCCAGCGAGACGGCCATCGTGGTAGCCCTCACCCCCTGCCCCCCAGGAAGCGGGAGAGAGGCGAGGCTTAACGCAAGGATCACCGCCGCCCGGTACCACAGATTCCAGCCGGGGGCCGTGTACGCCGCGATAACCAGAAACGGCCCTGCCAACACCCACAGCCCCAACTGCCAGCGCGGACGGCCTGCCAACAATGTTAGATAGCCCAGCGTGAAGATCGTCGCGGGCCACGCCCACACCGCCGCCAACAGATGTGGGACGATCAACGCCAGCGCCACCCCCCGCACCAGTAAAACGTTTCTCATGTGGATGCAATGCGCCACGTCGCGAACTGCACCACGACCGCCGTCAATAGCACACTTACCACCAGCGGCCCGATAACCCCCCCGACCAGCAGCCACAGCCCCGGCCAGCGCAGCAGATACGGCAACAGCGCCAACACGTAGTAAAAGGCCGCGAACGCCAGTGTCACCGTGACGGCCCCGGCCCGCGTGGGGGAGACAGTCCCCACAGCAACCGCCACCGCCGCCAACATGAACGGCTCCAACATCAGCCGAAGGGGGAGCGCCAACACCCCGACCGCCGCCAACAGCCGCAATCCTAATGTTACTTCCTCGGCACGCAGCGGCCCAAAGTGGTACACCGTCAAAATCGGCATCCCGGCAATCGCCGCGCCCAGCAAAATCAGGTCCATGTCATCCATACGCCGCCACAAGCTCGCCGCAGTCTTGCCCAGGATGATGTGCCTTAATGGAACCAGGGACACCCGCAACAGGTCCAACGTGTGATTTGTGTGCGCGTCCACAATCGCAACCGCCGCCGCGTGTATCATGCTGACGACCGTTCGCCCGTACAGGAACAGCGCCACCGGGAACGCCAACACCGACAACATTATCATCGGGAGCGTGATCGTCATCAGCAGGCCCAACGGCACCAGCAGCACCACCGTCGCCTCAACCCCCACCACCCGCGCCAACAGGCCAACATCGGGAAATAGTCGTTTCCAGTTTTGGCCCAATTCCCGCCAGACGACCGGATTCGACCGCCGCGCCCACACTGGGAGGTTTGCGTCCAGGGGCGTAGCCATGGGGGGCCGTGACCGGGGGAGATTGTCGGTGGTGTATGTGTCCATGATTCAGGGGCCTTTAGCATGGTTCTTGGGGGGTACCTGCATTGTAACACGGGAGCGGGGCGACGTGTACAGCGGAGGCGTGCTGTGACCATGCAAAGACGGTGTTTGCACTGTTTAAAGGGGAAGCGTCCCCCAGGCGCGGCGCGGAATGTGATAGGGGGGTGCGTATTTCGTGATAGGACGCTCTGAAATGTGCCTACAGCGGCGCAGAATGTGGTTCAGTGGGGGGGTGTACGACATTATCGTATCCCATCATAGGCTGTTGCAGCAGGAGAAATTTCCACCGATGCCCCAGAACTCAACCCGACCCTTCGGCCCCCGTGACGCGCTTAACTGGACACTCGCAAATACGATTGCGCTGGTGCTGTGGCACGCGGTCACGCTATCGATAACGAATGGCCGCACACCTGATGGCGTTCTCGCGTGGCTGTTCCGCAATATAGACAGCACATGGCAGAGCGTGGGCGTCACTGCGTACCCGCTGTGGGTTGGCCTGTTGGTCATCCTGACCGGGTACGCCGTCGCGCTCGCCTGGCCGGATGCGCTGTCGCTGTATCGCGTGCGCTGGGGTGTGGCGACAGGGAGCGGCTATCTACTGGCGTTGGTGTGGGTCATGCTGGTGAACCTTGCGCCGTTTCTCTCCCCCACCGACAAGTTGCTGCCGTTGCTGCTGGCCCCGGCAATGCTGGTGCTAATGCAGGCCAAACAGCTTGTAGATATTCGTCACGACCTGACGGGGGTTGAGGACGTTGACTATCGGGCGTTGGGCTTGATCCTACTGTGGGGTGTCCCGCCGATGATGATCGCGCTATTGTACATCTACGATGGGTTTTGGGGGACTGTGACATTGGCCGTGTGGGGCATCGTGCTTTTGGTCGCGAACGCGGCCCAGGCGCTCACGGTCTACGCGCTAATCCCGTCGGTATCGTCCCAGCCAGGGCGTAAAAGCCTGATCTAAAACGACAAGTCCGCGTTCAAGAACGGGATGAGCGCCAGCACGACCGCCGGGGAATAGTACGTCGCACGGGTGATGCGGTCCCGCGTCAGAATCCCCACGGAGCCAGTCCCCTGTTTGGAGTTTTCGCGCCCGAACACAATGTCGTCCGCGTCTCCAAGTTCGAAACCCTGCGCCAGCAATCGCGCCACCTCTCGCGGCAGGTAAAATGTACCCGTGCGGCTTTCCCCGCGTACCCCGTCCGCCCGGTACACCGCAATCCACGCGAACACCTGTAATTTCCCGTCCGGCTCGAAGCTGCAACCCCCCTCCAGCCCCACGGTGTAGTCAGCGGATGGCTCCACCGCGAACGTATTCGCGGCCCGGTTGTGTGCGCCGCGCCGCGTCTCGTCGTCGCCCATCGGTTGTGCGCTCACGCCAGACGGCACACTCACACCCGTAACGGTGAGGGGTGCATCTGGGAAAACGACCCCGAATCCGTCCCGCGCCGCCTGAATTTTGACGGGGTTCTGGCTCCCAACGACGACGCGCATTATTCTGGCTGCGGCGACGGGACCGATACCCCCGCCTCGTCTGCGTCGTTTTTGGCCTTCTCCGCAACATCGTTGCGCTCATCCTCGGTGTCCGCCTGGAGCACGCGCAGGTGTACGTCACGGATGCGCCGCCCCTCCATCGCCAATACCGTTAGTTCGGCTGTCTCGGTGGTAATCACCTCGTCAAGCTCCGGCACACGGTCCAACATGGTGAAGATGTAACCGCCGAGCGTGTCTACCTCCTCGTTGTCGAATTCCAACCCGGTAACCTGGTTGAGGTCGATCAATGAGATGCCGGCGTCCACGCGGTATTCGGTGTCGCTCACGACGAGAATATCCTCGAACTCGTTTTCGTCATACTCGTCTTGGATGTCGCCGACGATCTCCTCCAGCAAGTCCTCCAGTGTGACCAAACCACCCGTGCCGCCGTAGTCCTCCATGACAATCACCAGATGCACCTTGTTCAACTGGAAGAAGTGCAACAACTGGTCGCCCATCATGCTTTCTGGGACGAAGTGCGCCGGGCGTTTAATCTCCTCAACGGACTCCACCACGGTATCGCCGTTGTGCCACACCTCTAACAAGTCCTTGACGTACACCATGCCGACCACATGGTCGATACTGCCGTCGTAGACGGGCAGCCGGCTGTGGCCGCTTTCTAGGAACACCTGCCGGGCGTCCGCAACCGACGTGGTGCGGTTTACCGCCACGATGTCCATACGTGGGACCATCATCTCGGTCACGCTCGTCTGGTCTAGTTGCATGACGGAGTGAATCATCTTGCGTTCTTCCGCCTCCAGTAACTCCTCGTTCTCCACCATCTTGAGGAACTGTTCTTCGGTAACAGCGCTCTCCACATCCTTGATGCCGAAGGGCCGCAGCACCAGCCCACTCAGGCCGCTTACTAGCCAGATCAACGGCATGAGCAGTGTTGTGAGGGTTTGCATCGGCAGGCGTAACGCCGAGGCCAGTTGTACCGCGTAGGTCTTGCCGACCATCGCCGGGATGACCTCCGCCAGCACCAGCACAATCAGCGATAACGGCACCAGCACCGCTGTATACGCGACAATCGTCGGGAATGTGGGGAAGGCCGCCGCCAACGGCAGGACAATCCCCTGCACCGCCAGCGCCACCATCCCAAACCGCACGAGAATCAGGCCGATCTGACCACCAAGGGCCACCCGGCGTTTGAGGGTTACGGTACCGTCATCGGATGCGATGGTGTCTGCGTTGCCCAGGGCTGCGTAGCCCAGGGTAATCAGCGCATCCACCAGCACCAACACCACGATGATGATACCGTTCGTTAAGCTTATGTCGTCCAAAATGCCTTCCTATGCTCGTTTCGGACCTGCCCCCAACGCAAAAACCGAACGTTGCACAGGCCGACAGGCTGCACATCGTTCGGTCGAAAAAGCCGTTTTAGGTTGTCCTCAGCCTGTCGGCTAGGTTCGGGCACGTCTTCTGACATTGTGTGTGTGTGTTTACACTATTCTCGAGTGTGAGAGCAGTCTACAACGAATTGCGGACTGTCGCAAGCATCGTGCAGCCCTGCGATGTAAAAATTTCGGTAGATGATGTGGGTATTTACCGCGCAATTGTTACCAGCAACACATCCAGCGCCAGTTTGATGTCCATCTTCCCCGTCTTAATCGCCTCATCGTACTCGCGGATTTTGCGGTAGACGCCCTCAAGCTGTTCCAACGAGAAGGGGCGCACCTGGCGCGGTAGGTTCTTCACCTGGAAATCGCGCATTCCCAGCGCCTCCGCCAGCGAGCCACCGCCGCCTGTCTCCAGGTGTTCCTTTGCCAGCAACATCAGCCGAAACTGCCGCACGAACAGCGCCCACAGCCGGAACCCGTCCTCGTTGGGCTGGTCCAGCAGGCCATGTAACATCGTCATCGCCCTGGCACCGCGCCCCGCTGCCATCTCATCCAACATGGCCCACACGACGGTCTCCGAAGTGTACGGCGTCAGTAGCGCGACGGTCGCCTCGTCGATAGCCGCGCCGTCCGCATAGCTGACGAGCTTCACCAGTTCATTGTCCGCCCGGCGGAGGTCGTCCCCCACCACGGATGCCAACGCCTGCGCCGCCAGCGGTTCTAACTCCGCGTCGTAGTCGCGCTTGGCCCGGCTCATCAACCACTGCGTTAGGTTCTTGGGGGCATTAAACGCCTTCACATAGCCGCCGGGGTCGTTCTCCCCCAGCTTGAGCAGCTTGCTGTTCTTCGGGAGCAGCTTCGGCTCCGCGAACACCAACCGCGCATAGTCCGGCAGGTGTGGCAGTTCGTCCGCCAGCCGTTCGCGCTGTTTTTTGCCCGTCTCCCCGGCCCCCTTACGGCTCAGGTGCGTTAGCATCCCGCGCACAATCACCAAGCGCCGATCTGCCAGAAACGGCATCGCGCTCACGGCGGATAGCACCTCGGCGGCGTTGGCGCTGGTCCCGTCCATGTCCATGAGGTTGAGGCCCGCTGCGTCTACCTTGTGCATGTCCGACCGCATCTTGTCGATGGTCTGCGACATGGTGAACTCGTCTGGGCCGTGTAAGATGTAAAACCGTGGGCTTGCCTTTGCCATGCGCTAAACCTCTGGGACCGCCCATACCTTTACCATACCGTCCTCGCCACCCGTCGCGATCAACCCACCGTCCGGGCTAAACGCGACACTCCACACCGGCCCATCGTGTGCCGTGTGGGTCGCGCACAACCGCCGCGTGACCATATCCCACAGCCGCAGCTTGCCGTCCGCCCCCACACTCGCCATCAGCTTACCGTCTGCCCCAAATGCCAACTCGTAGACCGCGTGCTGGTGCCCGGTAAATCGTGCGATCTCCTGGAGCTTGGCAACCCCCCACAGCCGGATCGATCCATCCTGCATGGCGGCGGCCAGCGCCGTCCCGTCTGGTGTGTAGCGAATATCCTCCACCATACCCCCCGCGTTGCCAATAGCGTGCATCCGGCGTTTCCGAACCACATTCCAGAAGCGGATCGTCTGGTCATACGATGCCGTGACCAGGGTCGTCCCGTCCGGCGAGAAATCCGCCCCGCTAACCCAGTCCGCATGGCCGCCCAGGGCCGCCACCGTCTCCCGTGTTCGCAGGTCCCACAAGGTCGTGATCTCGCGCACGGAGGTCGCCGCTAACAGGTCGCCGTGTGGCGAGAACGCCACCCGCAACACCCAATCGTCGGACGATTCGAGCAGGTGGATGTCACGGTTGCGGCGGATGCCCCACAAGCGCACCGTGTTGTCCGCACTGGCGGAGGCCAACTGTGTCCCGTCCGGTGAGAACGTCACATCACGCACGGCGGCATGATGCCCCCGCAGCAACGCCAGGTCGCTCGCCTCGTCAAGCAGATTATAAAGCCGGATGGACTTGTCGCCGCTGGCCGTCGCCAATAGCATCCCGTCCGGCGAGAACGTCACCGCGTAGACGGTGTTGGTGTGCCCCTGAAGCCGATAGATCGGATGAACGGCGTCCGCGTTGGCCGCCGAGATACGGCTGCGCTCCGGCAACATCGGGTCATCCGGCAGCACGGGCAAGATCTCGACCGTGAGCGTGGCGTTGGTGTCGTGCTTATCGGCGGCTTCTGGGTTAGACAACGCCTTGTCGATGCGGTTGGCGACCGTATCGGTGGTGTCCGGGTGTTTCCGTAAGTTACTCAGGAGTTCGCGGGCCTCTACGGCCTGGTCCCGCCGCCGTAGCGCCCGCTTTAGCTCAAACACCATCGCCGCCTGCGCGTCGCGTTCCAGGCGCATCTGCCGGAGTTGCTGGTCGTAGCGGTCTAGCTCGCCAACGGGTGTGCGTGGTGGCTCTGGCAGTGGCTTTGGGAGTGGGGTGGGCGGCGGCTGGCGGTTGATCGCCCGTTGTAGCCCCTTGAACGACTCAGGTGTGTTGCCGTCGTAATGCACCACCTGGAGGCGTTGCACCTGTGCCGGAATTTCGTCCACGGGCATCTCCGCCAGCCGAATCGGGAGCCGATTCTTGCCGAGCGCCGTCGCGTAGTCGAACTCGCGCATACACGCATCGGACGCGAACCAGTGTGGTGTTAGCCCGAACAGGAACAGGTTACACGAGCGAATCCCGTTTAGCACGCGCTCCCACCAGTCCTGGTCCGGCAGGTTGACGTCAGACCACACCTCATGGCCGATGTCCTCCAACTCCTTAACGATGGTCCGCACCGTCTCGCGGTCCATGCTGCGGTAGCTGATGAAGATTCTCACGATGTCGCCGCCTCCTCCTCTGGGCCACACGGTTCCGGGATGTTGAAGCGGTCACACGTCACCTGGGCCAACGGGGGCACGAGGCGGTTTTCCTGTGCCCACTGAATGATCTCGCGCTGGTCGTCCAGACGCCACAAGACCGCTGTGCCGTCGTCCGCCTGCGTGATGAGATACTGGTTGTTCGGCGCGAACAGAACACGGTTCGCCCCGCGTGCCAACCCCTCAAAGGTGCGGATCGCCGACCGCTCGTTGATGTCCCACAGTAAGATGGTGCCGTTGCTGCTGGCTGTCACCAGGAACGGGAACTGTTCGCCCGTGGCGGCGTCTGGTAGGTGGGTGGTGTCCATGTAGTGAATCTCCTCGGCGCGGTCGGTCATCGTGACCCATTCAGCACTGGCGTTTTCCAACAACGCTACCTGCCCGTTGTCGTACCCGGCGATTAACATCGCCTCGTTCCCCTCCAACCCAAACACCAACGCCGTGATCATATTGGGACGGCTGTACGTGTGCAGCAGGCGCACCTCGCCAGCGGTGAGGTCCGCCACGATGAGCCGCTCCGCCACGGAAACCGCCAACTGTGTGCCGTCTGGGTTCAGCTTGATCTGGTTCACCCCGACCGCACCCGTTAGCGCCGTCAGATCAATGTCATCGCGGATCACCTCGCTGGTTTCCACGTCCCACAGGACACGCATTCCCGCCGGATGCACACCGTTCGGCTCGAACACCTCACGCCCTTCGCCACGCAACGGCGAGAGCGCCCGTCGCCCGTCCGCGCTGACAACCGTTCCTGCCAACGAGATCAGGCTTTCGCCATCTGGCGTGTTGATGGACAAGCCATCGTAGGGCAAAAACTCCTGGGTGACGAGGTTCATTCGGGCAACGGTGCCGTCAGATAGTGTCACCAACGCCACATCTTGATGCCGCAAAAACACCATCTCAGCGAGGTCCAGGTCGCGCAGGACAAAGGTCTCTGTCTCATCGGCGAACGGGTCCCAATGCACCAGCTCGCCCAGGAAGTTACGCGAGTGCAGGTTGCCCGCTTCGTCCACCCCCACGGCCAACGGCGGCAGGTCATACAGCTTACGCTGGCGTTCAATCGCGCCGTGCGTGAAGTCATACAACAGCAAGCGCCCATTCTGTACCCCCGCCGCCAGGAACTCCGCATTAGGGGCGATTGCTAATGTGCTGATGGCGCGGTCGGTGCCGGTGTTCGTCGTCCGTTGGATGTTCACGTCGGAGCGCAACACGCCGCCCTCAATGTCGGTCAGGTCCCAGAGGTAGAGGTTGTTCTCTCGTGAGCCAGTGAGCATGTAGCTGTTCAACAGCGGAGCCATGCTGGTAATCACATCAATGTTGCCCGGCAAAGTGAGCACCTGCGCCCCCTGGTAGTTGAATTCGCCCCGGTAGAACAGGCGGTTGTTCTCGCTCAACGAGAGGAGGCTCAACCCGTCCACGGTGAACTTGAGGTGCGTCACGGGAGCCTGGTGCAGCGTGGTCAGCGTGATGCGGTTGCCGTTGCCAAAGTCCGGTTCACTATCCAGGTCCAGGTCATACTGATACACAACCACCCGCCCGTTACGAGTCTGTTCGCCCGTTTCGCTGTCGGTTGTGGTTTCTATCTGCCCAACGGCAAATGTGAGTTCAGTGGGGTGCGCCGCGACAGCCGTCACCGGGCGTAATGTCTGCGTTTCGCGCACGACCTCACCTGTCTCGGCGCTCCACAGGAGCACCCAGCCCCCAGCCCCGCCAGACATCAAATACCGCCCATCTGCTGAGTACGCCAGCCCGGTAAGCGCCCCGGTGGTGCGCGTTGTGACAAGTTCGCCCAGTTGTTCGCCGTCCAATGACCACAGCGTCAGCACACCGTCACGTTTACCAACCGCCAGCGTCGTGCCGTCCGGCGATAGGGTGAGGGCTGTGGCCTCTTCATTTAGTGTGATGGTCGTCTGGAGTGCGCCTGTGCTCACCTCCCAGATGTACAGACACGCCCCACCGTCCGACGAAATCATTTGCTCGCTGTCCGGGCTAAACAGCGTGACCGTCAGCGCGTCCGTATGCGCCCGGCCCGGCTGAACAGCCGTTGTCGCCGCCGCCGGGTCCGCGCAGGTGGTGTCATCGGTTGGGCGCGGCGCGTTAAAGTAGCGGATGATCCCCGGTTGGTACACATTATCGGAGACGATCCGCAACACACGCCGGGACGGGCGCAAGTCGCCCAACAGCTCGAAGGCCGCTAACCCCAACGGCAGCCCGATCTGGTCCGGGTCACCCCGGTCCAACTCCAACTGCGACTCCACCGCCAACCCCAGTGAATCCGCCTCAATTTGCACCTGTGCCGCCAGTGTGACCTGTGCCTCCGCTAAGGCCTGCGCCACGCTCACAGTTTCGTCGGCGCTGGCCGCTGTCAACGCAAAGGCGGTGGCGTTTGCGTCGGATGTGCTCTGCACACCCCGTAACGTTGAGAGGATCGCCCCGATCACAACAACCGCCGTCACCACCAGCCCCACCGAGGACCGCCGTAACAACCGCGCCTGCCGCTGCATCCGGTCCAGGTATTCTGCGTTCTCCGTTTCGACCGTGCGGCTGATCTCGATGTAATCGTAGTGAACGGCGACGGGTTGCGGCTCTTTCCCGGCGGACAACCGCAACCACGCTTCGGCGTCGTCTAACTCCTCCCCGCGCAACAGGAAACCGCGCCCGCGCCCGTACTCCTCCCACTCCTTCGCCCGTGTGAGCAGGCGGGTGTGGTTTCGCAGGTGCTCCTGGTCCGTTTCGACGGCTTGCAACAGGTTCTCCACACCCGCCTCGAAGGTGGCCTCCCTATTGAAATA
Organism: uncultured Anaerolineaceae bacterium; assembly: GCA_964462905.1. Taxonomy (GTDB): domain Bacteria; phylum Chloroflexota; class Anaerolineae; order Aggregatilineales; family Phototrophicaceae; genus DAOTTY01. Next base: position 3,964 of record CAYWZS010000084.1, on the reverse strand, counting down.
GATCCAGTTTAGCTTGCGGATTGCGACCCAGTTGTCACGGGCAGTCTCGTCCCACGGCTGATCGTATAGCTCCCCGACAACGTATTTGATGTCCACGTCCTCAATAATTAGGGGGATGACGCGCTTGTTGTTCTCACGAGCGTAGAGGATTTCCTCGTTACACACCCGGCTCAACAGCGAATCGTTGGATACGACGTCAATCACCACATCGTGTTTGTCGATGGCATCCTTAATTTCCGCCCACCAGTCCGCGCTGAACGGAATATCGTCAAAGTCCACCCACGGGTCGTAGCCGCGCTGGACCAGTGCGTCAAGAAGCTGATGGGTGAAGTCGCTATTGCGCCGCGAGTATGAGATAAAGACCTTCGACTTTTGTGCCATGCCGCCCTCTCACGCCTGATATTTCGTATGCTCACACAGTATCATTATAGGGCGTTGTGGCGCACGATGCGACCACACACGGCCCACCTTTCAAAATCGTTTGGTCTATGCTTCGTAGATGGCCGTCACTCGCGCCGCCACCGCCACCCATGTAAACCGCTTGTGGACCAACGCCCGCGCCGCGTGTGCCATCCGGGTGCGTGCTGTGTCGTCCGCCAACAGGCCCGCCAGCGCCGCCGCCAGCGCCGCCGCATCTACCGGGGCGACGCGCCCTGCCCCGGCGGGTTCTACCTCCGGCAGATGACACCCCGGACTGATAACGACCGCGACCCCCGCCGCCATCGCCTCCAGCACAGTCAGCGGCAGGCCCTCGCCCACCGCAGGCAACGCGAACAGGTCCGCCGCCGCTAACGCCCCCAGCCGGGCCGCCCCGTCCAGATACCCCGTCAACGTGATCCGTGGATCGTCCGCTGCCAACCGCGCTAACGCCTGGCGGTCGCCCTCGTCCGGCCCGGCAATGACCAGGTTCGCGTCAGCGATCCTCACCTGTCGGAAAGCCTCCGCTAACACCACCGCCCCCTTGCGCGGATGCAGCCGCCCCATAAACAGCACGACCGGCCCCGGTCGTAGCCCCCACGCCGCCCGAAAATCCGCCGCGCCCGGCAGATTCGCGAAGGCCGCTGGGTCTACCCCGTTGGGCGCGACGGTAAACTGTGCGTTTGCCCCAAAATCCGCCCACAGCGCCGCCGCTTCGTCCGCCTCATGCTGCGTTAGCCCCAACACCACGTCAAAGCGCCGCGCCACCGCCGGACTCAGCAGCGCGTCCCAGGCCCGTTTGAGCGTGCTCCGCCCGGTTGCGTGGGCCAGCGTCCCATGTGGCGACAGCACCAATCGCGCCCGCCGCCGCGCAATCCCCGGCGTCAGCAGGAGATTCTCCGCCGTGCGGAACTCGTGACAGTGGACCACATCTGCCTCGCGCAACGCCGTTGTCCCCGCCTCCCCCCAGCCTGTCGGCGTGGACAGATTCGCCTTCCCACGTAATGTCACCGATAGATTTCGCGCCCGCAGCACCCGCACGCCGTCGCGCAGTTCGTCGCGGGGGGCCGGGGAGCGCGTTGTCTGGGTGTGGGCGTCGGTCGTCAACACCGTCACCGCATGGCCGCGAGCTACCAGCGCCGCGCACAGCCCCTCACAGGCCCTTGCCACCCCGCCAAACGCATAGGCCGGGGCGTAGTACGGTGTGACGTGTACCACCCTCATATGCGCGGACGGAATGGGGCAGCGTTGAATGTGACCTTAATCTCGACGGGATCATCCATGTCCATGCCCCGTTCGTCTACAGCCGCCATGACCGCCTCGATTTGCGCCCCCAACGTGTCGTCGCTCATCGTCCACTGCGACGACCATACCCGGTCACGCATCCACCCGATGTGGGTGCGGGGCGTCGTGTTGCGGACGTAGCCCACCGACACGACCTTCCCGGCGGGTTTCCAACCCGCTTTCTCTAAAAATCCTGTCCCCCGGAATCCAAGCCGTTTATCCGTCCGGCGGGAGGTCTCCAGCGCGTCGGAAAACGGGTTGCGCCCGTAGTTCTGCCATGTGAACAACAACGCCCCCTCCGGGCGTAACACCCGCGCAGCCTCACGTAGCGTTGCGTTTGCATCCCCCACCAGATGAAAGATGTGCGCTGCCAACACCCGGTCAAAGTGGTTATCCGGCAGCGGCAGTTGCATCACGTCCGCCCACACGGGATGCACTGCCTCCGTCGTCTGCTTTTCTTGGATTTTCGTCAGCATCAATGCGGACAAATCCACGCCGACCACCTGCGCCCCGGTCGCCGCCGCCAACGGGAGCGCCATCCGCCCTGTCCCCACGCCAATTTCGAGTAGTGTCGTCTCCGCTGTGATGCTCCCGGCCTGGACCATCGCGTCCGTAATGCGCGTCATCACGTCGGGCGGCAGCCCGCGTGTCGCGTCGTAGAAGTTCGCCGCCCGGTCAAATGTGACGGATGCCGTCATGTGTTGTTGCTCCCTGTAGCTGTTAGGCAAAAGATCACGCTCACCCATCATACATCGGACGCGCCATCAGCGGGTAGGGAGGCGGTCCCCCAATCAGCCGCGATTGCACCACGCAACCAAAACGGGTTAAGATGTGCGTATCCTGTACCGCCCACCAGGGGGAGCGCCATGACCCACAACCCAGACCAACGCGATATTAACCTACTCGCTGGGATTGCCATGCCGGGGCTGCCCACGGACGCGGACGGCATCACTGCCCTGATGGACAAGCTCAACGTCCACCCGGACGCCTACGCCGCTGTGATAACCCCCGCCCGTGGTGGCGAGCACATCACCCGTGCCGCCCAGGT
>CAYWZS010000084.1:0-1115 GCA_964462905.1 uncultured Anaerolineaceae bacterium | reverse complement strand
CCGCCCATGACCGAAAAACGCAGCGCCCTCACCTACTTCGTCCGCTGGGGACTCATCAGCACGGCGCTCTACGCCCTCGTCGCCTACGGTGGGGTCGCGCTGCTGCTGTGGCTCGGCGGCGAGCCGTCCGACGCGGTGTTGTATCGCTCGCTGTTGGCGGTCGGCGCGTTCTTCCTGGTTGTTAGCGCAGTGATGTTCGCCGGGGTCGGGGTGCTGGTTGGCTGGGTCGCCCGTCAGTACCCGGACGTGCCGCGTCCGCTGCTGGCACGGGCCACGGTGCTGCTGTCGTTGGTGCTTGGGGGGGCGCTCAGTTGGCTGAGTGGGGGGGTGCTGCTGCCGCTGGTGGTCGTGTTGGCGGTGCTGTGCTGGCGCTGGTGGCGGTGAGCCGACCGCCTCGCCACCGTGGTGAGGCGGTCAGGTTTCACAGGTGACGGACGCCTATTCTTCCTCGCGCAACACATAGCCCACGCCGCGCACGGTGTGGATCAAACGCGCTTCCTCTTCGCTCTCCGTCTTTTGGCGCAGGTAACGCACGTACACCTCAATGATGTTGCTCTCGCCGCCGAAGTCGTAGCCCCACACCCGGTCGAAGATCACATCACGGGTGAGCACCTGGCGCGGGTTCCGCATGAACAGCTCCAGCAACTCGTACTCCTTGGCTGTCAGGTCAATCGGGCGCTCGCTGCGGTAGGCGCGGTGCGTGCCAGTGTCCAGCTTCAGGTCGCTGAAGCTCAACACCTCTGGGCGGGAGTTGGTCGTCGTGCGCCGGAACAACGCCCGGATACGCGCCATGAGTTCGTCCACGGAGAACGGCTTTACCAGGTAGTCGTCTGCGCCCGCGTCCAGCCCAGCCACGCGGTCCTTAATATCGTCCTTGGCCGTCAACATCAAAATCGGCACATCCCCGGCGGCGCGTAAACGCTTGCACACCTCCAACCCGTCCAACCCCGGCAGCATCCAGTCCAGCACAACCAAGTCCGGCGGGTTGTCGCGTGCGATACTCAGCCCGGTCTTTCCGTCGCGAGCCACATTGACCCGGTAGCCCTCGTATATCAGGCCGCGCTCAATAAACTGTGCGATACGGGCCTCATCTTCGATTACAAGTATACGTTCAC
>CAYWZS010000083.1:0-17884 GCA_964462905.1 uncultured Anaerolineaceae bacterium | reverse complement strand
CAGGGACGTTCTGGTACGTGCTGCCAACCGCAATAAGTGCGGCGCTCGTCGTCCTGGTCACAATGACAGGGCCGCATCCCGACCGTCGTGCGGCACTTGCCCACCTGACGGTTGCCGCCGTCCTCGTCATCTTGCTGGGAGCCGTGCGCCTGTTACCCACCGCTGTTCACGCCGCCTATGTCGATCATCCCGTGATCCACACCACCCCGGGCAACCTCACCTATACTGAAGTCGGCGCACGGCTGTTCATCCCAGACACCTCAACTGCCGAGATGACCTATCACTACACGGTCCCGCTAGAACTGGCGCTGTGTCTGCTGGTCGGGCGGCTACTCGTCGGCGTTGCGCGTCCCGTGCGGCCCCGCTTACTGGTTACCGCCGTCACCCTGGTCACGTTCTACATACTGTGGGCAACCGAGGGTAGCACGTTCTCTCGCTGGCTCTATACACACGCATCTCTCATCGAACACTGGCGGTTCCCACAGCGGATGTTAGCGGCAGCGGTCCCCTGGGCCGCGCTGGTCGTTGCCCTCTGGGCGGACGACATCGCCCGCTGGCTATCCGCCGGGGATAACGGATGGGTCCGCCGCGCCTTACGCGTGCTGCTGGTAATCCTTATCGCACGGGCCGGGGTAGATGTGCTGCTCAACTGGGAGCGACTCACACCCACTCGCGAGTCGCAAGGCACCCTGGCAAACACCGCCGACGCCCTACGTGACCAGCACCCGTCCGCCTTGGTCGCCGTTGCCACGCCCAACTTCCACCACTACGACGATCTGCTGGCCCAACGCCTGCGCGTCACGCTTGGTAACCCGGATTACTATCCGCTGTGGCCCCCCGTCACCATTGGGACATTGCCGTCAACGGTGCGGAACCTGTACTACAACACCGGCCCCATGTGGTTACGGCGGCAGGCCACCGCCCGCTATGCCACAGATGACTATACCTTTCTTGAGCGGCAGGAGGTATTCACCGAAGCAGACTACAACCGCCTGCCCACGCCCCCCGGCTATGACTTCGCCTGGTTGCTGTGGGAGCGCCCCGGCACCGCCCCCTACGCCTTCGCAGGCCACGAGGCAACCCTAGCGACTCTCGAGCACCTGCCACTGGCCCCCGTCATCCAACAGCCGTTAAGCTACTGGCACGCTATGGACCGTGTCACTGTGGCTGTTCCCACGCTGACGGAGCCGTCCGTCGTGTTAATTCATGAAACCGCCTATCCCGGCTGGCGCGTCACTGTGAATGGCACCACACACCCCTTAGAAATCGTCGCAGGGTACACCGCCGTCCGCGTTGCCCCAGACGAAACACCAGCAACCGTGCGCTTCACCTATCGCCCGGTTTGGCTGTTTGCCGGGCTAGGCATCACCATACTTGGGTTCGGCGTAATGTGGGTCTATCTGCTGGGATTACCAGCACATAAGCAGACGATTATAACAACAACCTAACGCATAAGTCATTCCTACAGGGACTCTTACACCGCTCCAATGCCGAATCTATTGACCCCCACTCCCCAGAGGGATATAGTTATGTGGATGGCTGTTTAACCACGCTTTACAATTTGTTTACATTTCGGAGATATTCCGGTGAGCGACAACAACAAATCCCCCCGCAACGGGAACGACGATAACAACGGCAATCCGATGGGTGGGCGCAACGCGCAACGCTTTTGGATCGTTGTGATCGTAGTGGTGTCGGTGCTGTTCCTGTTGACCCTGGTCAACCAGAGTTCCGGCTCCCGCACCAACGACACCCCAATCAACCAGGTGGCGGGCTACTTGTTGGAAGGCGACGTGAACTCTATCACCGTGCGCGGTGGTGAACGTATCAGCGTCGAACTCCACAACGGCAACGCTATCACCTTCTACAAGGACCCCAACACCGACCTCTTTGAGTTGTTGGCGGTTTACGGCGTGAGTGCCGCCGACTTCCAGAATGTGACGTTCCAGGAAATGCCAGGCGACGAGACGGCCAATATCCTGTTCCAGATCTTCCTAGCAATCGGCCCACTTCTGATTATCGTGTGGCTATTGTGGCGCATGATGCGTAACGTGCGCGGCGGCCAGGACCAAGCAATCAACTTTGGCCGGAGCAAAGCGCGTGTCTCGCGGGATGTGGAGCGCCCGCAAGTACAATTCACCGACGTGGCCGGCAATGAAGAAGCCAAGGAAGAGCTTGAGGAAATTGTCGAGTTCTTGAAGGAGCCGGAGAAGTTCATCCAGCTTGGCGCTCGTATTCCAAAAGGTGTGCTGATGATTGGCCCTCCGGGAACGGGTAAGACGCTCATGGCCCGCGCTGTTGCAGGCGAGGCTGGCGTGCCGTTCTTCCACATCAGCGGTTCGGAGTTCGTGGAGATGTTCGTCGGCGTGGGGGCCTCCCGCGTGCGCGACCTCTTCGAAAATGCTAAGAAAGAGGCCCCCGCGATCATCTTCATTGACGAGATCGACGCCGTAGGCCGCCAGCGTGGTGCGGGCTTGGGGGGTGGGCACGACGAGCGCGAGCAGACGCTCAACCAGATTCTCGTGGAGATGGACGGTTTCGAGAACGACACCAACATCATCATGATCGCTGCCACCAACCGCCCAGACATCCTCGACCCCGCGCTGATGCGCCCCGGTCGCTTTGACCGCAAGGTCACGATGGACCGCCCGGACTTCAAGGGCCGCCTGGAAATCCTCAAGGTGCACGCCCGTGGCAAACCGCTGGCGAACGATGTAGACCTCGAAGCCATCGCCCGCATCACCCCCGGCATGAGCGGTGCCGACCTCGAAAACCTGCTCAACGAAGCCGCGCTGCTGTCCGCACGCCGTAGCAAGCGCAGTATCTCCATGAGCGAACTCAACGAGAGTATGGAGCGCGTTGCCATCGGGCCAGAGCGCAAGTCCCGCGTGATGTCCCCAGAGGAAAAGAAGCTCATCGCCTTCCACGAGGCGGGCCACGCGCTGATGCACCACTTCCTAGAGCACGCCAGCCCGGTCCACAAGATCACCATCGTGCCGCGTGGTCGTGCCGGTGGCTACGTCCTCAGCCTACCAGAGAGTGAGAATGGTTCCCTGCGGACGATTGAGCACTTCGAAGACCAGCTCGCCGTGATTATGGGCGGTCGTGCTGCCGAGCAAGTCGTGTTCAACCGCATCAGCGGCGGTGCCATGAACGACCTACAACAGGTCACATCCACCGCCCGTGCGATGATTATGCAGTTGGGCATGAGCGACGTGTTGGGCCAGCGCACCTTCGGCGATGGCGGCGGGAACCCGTTCCTGGGCCGCGCCTGGGTCGATGACCGCGATTACAGCGAGACGTCCGCTCAGGAGATCGACCAAGAGATTAAGCGCCTGACTGGGACGGCCTACGAGCGAGCCATCAACATCCTGCGCGAAAACCGTGACAAGCTGGACCTCGTCGCCAACCTGCTAATGGAGGTTGAGACGCTGGACCGGGCCGAGTTCGAGTATCTGATGGAGAACGGCGAGTTGCCGGGCAGCGTGGACGAAATGCTCGGTGGCTCCACCCCGCAGGACGGCGAAACGCCGAACGTCCAGCCGCCAAACGCAGACGACGCCTCCACAGGCGGCGCTACTGACTCCTCCAGTAATCTGGGTCCGGCCCCGGCCTAACCCCACAACCCACTGGAGGGACGTGCAACAGCACGTCCAAAAAACCGGGACGCATCATGCGTCCCGGTTTTGCGTTCCACCGTGGCACAATCCCACGAAACCCTTATCATAAGCAGCAGCTTTGACCGCGACGTTAGGTGTTGGGATAATGCGCCTTTCCCCAATTATGCTGTTGATAACCCTCTGGTGGCTCACTGCCGGTATCATCACCCCAGCCCAGGATGCGCCGCGCCCCACCCCGTTAACAACAGCGACCGACGGCCTAGCGTCCCTAGAATTATACTTTGGAGCACTCCCACAAGGCGGGACCGGCGTTGCTCGGCTTGTCGGCGAGGGTGTGACGGGCGCACGCTTGCGCTTCCTGAGTGTCCTCACGGACTTCTACATCGCTGAGGACAGCGCATATGTCATCATCCCCGTTGGCCTGGATGTGACGCCGCGTGTCTACCCGTTAACGGTATCTGTGTTATATGCCAATGGCTCACGGGGGACCATCGACGCCGGGGTAGAGGTCGTCAACGGGAATTTTCTGCGGCAGTCCTTCAGCGTTAGCGGCAGCCGCGCCTACCTCACCACCCCCGAAGTCGAGCGCAACGAGTACGCCCGCCTCGAAAGCCTGCTAACCAACTCCTCCCCACAACGACTGTGGTCTCCAGACGGGTTCGCGCTCCCAATGGACACCGAAATCACCTCCGCCTTTGGCTCGTTCCGCACCTTAAACCAAGTCACACAGACGCGCCACACCGGGTGGGACTTCCGCGCCGCCACCGGGACACCCGTCCGGGCCAGCGCCAGGGGGCAGGTAGTCTACGCTGGGCCACTGGACATCCGGGGGAACTATGTGCTGATCGACCACGGCTTCGGGGTGTTCAGCGGGTATGCCCACTTCTCCCAGACCTACGTCACCAACGGCCAAACCGTTGCCCATGGCGAGATCATCGGCGTCAGTGGCAACACCGGGCGCAGCAACGGCCCCCACCTCCACTGGGAAATTGCTGTCAACGGCCAGTGGGTCGACAGCCTCGCCTTCACCGAGATGTGGCTGCCCTAGGCTACACGGCCACATGCTCGCGGAAGTTCTCCGCCGTGATCGGAACCGTCTCCACGTAGTTCCACGGCTCGACATGCTCCTTACGCGCCATCTTCACCGCCAATTCAATGAGCCGTTGGCCGTAGATTTCCGCTCTTAACAACGTGGACACGACCATTGCCCGGTCCGCCGCCGGGCGCTGGAACTCCTCTAACGCCACATGCGTCCCATCGTGGCTCAACAACGCCACATCACCAGCACGGTTGCGCTCGTGGATCGCCCGCAACGTCCCGACAGCCACATCGTCATTCATACACACCACGGCGATATGCCGATGCTCACCCCAACGATCCAACACCTCCCCCACGCGCTGCGCCGTAACATCTGGTGCGCCGCCGTTGTCGAGATACAGCGTGTGGTCACGGCTAACGGTCGGCACCCGCTTCTCTAGCACATCCACCGCACAGGTAAACCGCTGTTGAAAAAACTCAAGCAACCGATGCTCCGCCACCACCAGCGTCTTATCGACCTGACCCTTCCAATGCGTCAAAATCCAATCCGCCAACACCTCCCCCGCCGCAACCCCCACCGCCTCGTTGTCTAAACCAAAGTAGACAGTACGCCCAATCGGGATATCAATCGCCATGATAGGAATCTGCTTGAGGCGCAACGGGTTCACCACCTCCTGCCCGGCCCGCTCATCAATGTGGAAGATAATCGCCACATCCACATTCGCCTCGGCGAATTCTTTCGCGTTGGCAATCGCCCGTGGCGTGTCTAGCGCGTTATCCCGCACAATCAGTTCGACACCAGGCGTTCGTGCAGCGACGATTTCCAGGTTCTCGCGCACTTTGCGGGTAAATGGATTTTGCTCACTCACATTTGAAAAGCCAATCACGATCTTGTCTTGCATATCCGTCTCTCCAGCTACAATATCCACCAGCCGAACCATGCATTTTCGACCAGAAATACATGTTATAGTTTAACATCATCATAACATTGTCCCGCCTTCGTACTAGGCCAATCCTTATGAAACACACAGATACCATTGCATATGTGAGAAAATTCATGAGAACCCACACAAGTAGCCCCGGTATCGATGAAAAGAGCAGGGCAAATAGGGTAATGTAGGGTGAACTCGTACACCGGGGTCATTTCTAGGAATTTCCATAATGCCCTATCCATCACAGATCAATGCGGAGACCATCCTGAAGGTGGCCCGCGACATGATACGCACCAATGGAGTCGAGAAATTGTCACTCAACAAACTCGCAGCGGCGATGGGGGTTAAAGCTCCGTCGCTGTATCGCTACTACAGCAGCAAGGCGGTACTGTTACGTTCCGTTAACGAGGACACTATCATTCGGCTATTTTCAAATCTAAATTCCGTGTTAGAGCTACCCATCAGCCCCACGGATCAAATTCTCGAAGCGGCCCGGCGCTACCGTCACTTCGCCCACGACAACGCATCGGTCTACGGGATGCTGTTCACCAACACCATTGACGACCTGCACCTGGACCCAGACACCAACGTGCGGCTCGTGTTGCCCTATCAAAACCTCATGGCCTCAATCTGTGGGGAACAGAACGCACTGGCCGCGCTACGTGGCTTCCTCGCGCTGATGCACGGGTTCGTTATGTTGGAACTCGCCGAGCAACTGCGGCGCGGTGGCGACTTAACAGTGGCATATGAGGCGTCCGTCCGCGCTTACCTTCGGGGGTGGCAGGAAACATGACGCACACACTCACCATCCTCACCAACGGCGAAACGCACACCGTCACCGTACACGACGGCGCGAACCTGCGTTTGACCTTGCTCGAACAGGGGTTTTCGCCCTACGCCGCGCTTACTCGCCGCCTCAACTGCGGTGGGCGCGGCCTGTGTGCCACCTGCGGCGTGTGGATTGAGCAAAACGAGCCGCCGCCCGAACACTGGCACGACAAACTCGCGACTGCCTACGCCTACCCGCGCCTGTCCTGCCAAATCACCGTCCATGCGGACATGACCGTGCGCTTGTTGGACGACAAACGCATCTGGGGCGACCGCGACCCATCGCACAGGTACGGCGGGCCAACGGACACCACAACCTAAATAGGCTGCTTGATCCCTGTGATCTCCTCACTCAGCACCCACAAGCGTTCCTGTTCACCTTTCTCATAGGTGGACGGGATCGTCTGCTGCTGCTGGTTATCCGCGAAGTATTTGCCCGTCACCCCCTGCACCTCCGGCGACGACGCCAAGTAGATATTCGTCTCCGCACCCTGCTCCGGCGTGCGGGCCAAAGGGCGAATGAGCGTCATTAGCCCTCTGATAAGCCAGTTCGAGTTCATGCCAAAGCCTGTCGCCACAAACCCTGGATGCAGCGCGTTCACTGTGATGCCCGTCCCCGCCAACCGGTCCGCCAATTCGTAGGTGAACAGCACATTCATGCACTTGCTCTGTCCATAGGCGTTAATCGCGTTATAGCCGCGCTCATACTGCACATCGTTCCAGTTCATCCCACTACGATGTGCTTCAGACGACACATTGACGATCCGTGCGCCCCACGCCGGGTTATCCGTCGCGGTCTGTTGGATGAGCGGCAGCAGCTCGTGTGTCAGTAGAAAGTAGTTGATGTGGTTCAGCGCAAACGTCATCTCCAGGCCATCAACGGATGTCTGGCGTGACTCAAAGAAGGCCCCGGCGTTGTTCAACAACACATCCAGGCGGTCGAACTTCATTTTATAAGCGTCTGCCAGTTGCCGCACCGCCTCCATGTCGGACAAGTCCGCCGCCATATAACTCACGTTCAGGTTACCCGTCGCCTGCCGGATGCTGTTCACCACCCGCTTACACTTGGCCTCACTGCGCGAGACAACCACCACCGTTGCGCCCATCCGCGCTAGTTCCAACGCGCTCACCTCGCCAATGCCGTTGGTCGCGCCCGTCACCATCACATGTTTGCCCGTCATGTCCACCATGTAGTAGAACCCCTTCATATATTTGTTCAATATTCACCACATTCTACGGACGCCGCGTGAACAGCGCGTGATAACCAAACGAGTTCTAACAAAGGTTTATCGCAAACCGTACCCTTTCGCCTGTCCCCGCCCTGGCGAATAATATGCGCCGCATAATGTGTACAGTAGACAAGGGCGGCTTATGGCGTGGTTGGGTAGGGCATGGTGGGCGGCGCTGGCGGTAATCTTCGGCGTAGTGGTGTTGCAGGCGGTCCTGCTTGGTGGCCGTGAGTACCGCCTGGACGAGATATGGCGTTTACACGCAGCGATTGGGCGCGGCCCCGTCGAGACAATGGGCTACATTTACCAGGACGTGAACCCACCCCTTTACCCCGTGCTGGCAAGCCTCTGGCTCCCCCTGACGGGCCACAGTGAGGCCGCCACCCACCACATCTCCGCCCTGATCTTGCTGGTAACGCTCGCGCTCTACGCCCGTTTCGTGACGGACACCTTCGACACGCAAACCGCCACCCTCGCCGTCACGCTGTTGGGCCTGCTCCCCGTGTTCTTCTTCTACACCCACGACGCCGGCCCCTACACGCTCTACATGCTCGCCTGGACCGGGACGACCTTCACCTTCGCCCGGTGGCTCCACACCCGCCGCCTACGCTATGCCCTGCTCTACGTGATATTCGGCGTCATTGGCGTCTATACCCAGTTCATGACCGTCTTTGTCATCGTAACGCAGATCGTTTTTCTGCTGGTGGCAGTGCGCTTTCATTGGGGGCGTGTCCTGTTCGGCGTGGGCATGGCGGCAGCGGTTGCGCTGGCCTTGCTCGGCGGTTGGGGACTTATCTTGCTGCAACGCGCACTCTCCAGCCAGGACAACACACTGTTGTTCGCCTACTTCACCACCTACTCACTAGACGCCGTGCGCGTCGTCGTCAACGGTATGGACGTGTGGCCGCTGTTGGGGATCGCGCTGGCCGGGGCGCTGGTCCACCTCCCAGCACGAGAGGCCCCGTTGCTGCGCTTGCGCTATGCGCGTCTCCCGTCTGTGTTGGGTTTGCTCGGCCTCGGCCTGTTTGCCGTGCTGTTCGCCCTCAACACCAGCGGGACCCGCCTGCTCACCCCACGCAACCTGCTGATCTTCCTCCCGTTGATCGCGCTACTGGCCGCGCTTGCCGCCCGTCACCTGGGACGGCCCATCGCCATCGCAACCTTGGTGTTGTCGTTGCTGAATCTGCTGTGGTACCCGCTGTGGACCTTTGGTGACTACTTCGCCGCCCGTGATGTGGGGGCCGCCGTAGACACGGTCATCGAACCCGGCGCTGCCGTCGTCGTGATCCAGAACACCATGACCGAGTTCGCCTTCATCCCCGTCAACTACTACCTATCAGAGCGCGTCCAACCCCGCCCGGAGGCCATCACCCTGATCGCCCCGCCCCCGGTCGATAACAACGCCGTCCGCAACGTGCCATTCCCCCATGAACCCGATGTGCGTTTCTTCGCTGAGGACACAGCAGCAGCTCGTGAACGCCTGACCAACACCCTCGCCCTCTACGAGACACTGTGGACAGTTACGTTGCAGCCGAACGCGCTCGGTGATGCCCTGCCGAACGCCCTTGCGAACACCCACGCCCCAACCCAGACGATCACCGTCCCCGCGCCACGTTCGTTAGTCCCCGCTGGTGAGGTGTTGCTACAGGGCTACCGCCGCCTGCCGGATGACCTGAACACCCGTTATCGCTTCGGCAACGCCCTCACGTTGGACGGCTGGCAGGTCGAGCCGTTAACCGCCCCGCCTTGCGCCGCCGTCACCATACGGACCTTCTGGCGGACGGACGCACCGCTAGACGCCAACTACAGCCTGAACCTCTCCGCCGTAGCTGAGGTCGGCAACGTCCTCACGACCCAGGACACCGCTCTCACCAATGTCCTCACGGGCCTGTGGCAACCCGGGCGCGTCTACCCAGACACGCGCACCCTCACCGTCCCCTGTGACGCCGCCCCCAGCACCTACGCCCTCGTCGGGACGGTGTATAATCCAGAAACAGTCGAACGATTGCCTATCACCACCGCAGACGGCGAACCCGTACCTGCCGTGGCCTTCCTAACGACGCTGACTGTAGAGTGAGACACACCACATGAACGCAGCCCAACGCAAAATCTATCTGCGCCTGGTGCGCTGCCTAGGGCAGATCAACGAGGTCTACACCGTATTGATACGTGAGACAATTTAAGCAAGGTGTTATACTCTCCACGAATGGGTGTAGCACAACGGAACACATGAGGATGGACGCACAAGAATTCCTTAGCATACTCTATCGGCTAGACACCCACGGGCGCTATACGCGGCTGTGTCGTGTCTTATCGTCGGACCCGTCCAAGCTAGTGATAGAACGCCTGGAAGTCACCGATACGATGTTACATCACTTTCCGGGGGCCAAATCACACTCCCGCGACCTGATCTGGACGTACCGCCGTTTTGTGGATCGCTATCAGTTCGTGATCGTCATGTGGGTGCCCCAACGCATACTGGAACAGGGCGCAACAGCAACCTTTATGTTTATCCTGCGCTGGGAAAAGCAACAGATATGCTCAGTTGCCATGCGGAATGTCCTAAACCAAATGCACCCAGAAAGCCAACACCGTCCCCTTTACGCCCAGCTCTACAGCCAAGATGATCTCACCGAGTTGGTGTTGTTCTCACGCGTGCTATACGACGATGTCTACGCGTCGTTGGTGCGCGTTACCGGATAACGAGAGGATTCACTCACATTATGCAGATACTCATTATGGGCGTTGGCGGCCTAGGGGGGGTGTTCGCCACAGAACTCATCCGTAACGGGATCACCCCCACACTGCTCACCCATAATGGCGTCATCACTCAAGCGATCAACATGCACGGGCTGACGCTCCACACCCCCCACGAGTCCGACGTGAAGGTGCGGGCCAGGGCTATTACCACCGTTAACGAGATCAAACCAGGCACCCAGTTCGACGCGGTGTGGCTTGTCACCAAAGCCAACAGCGTGCTAGAGGCCGCCCGTGGCGCGTTGCCCTTCCTCGCGCCGGACGGCTACATGGTCGCCTTTCAAAACGGCCTGGTGGAGGAGGTCATCATAGACGTTCTCGGCAGTCCATCCCGCCTCCTAACGGCCAGTGTCGCCTTCGGCGGGACGCTGATAGAACCCGGCGTGTACCGCCGTACCACAGATGGCACCGTGTTCGTCGGCGAACTGGACGGCACCGTCACCGAACGCGTGGAAACCCTCGCGGCCCAACTCTCGCATGTCATCACCACCAAAGTTAGCACCAACATTCTGGGCCTGCTGTGGGGCAAACTCTGTTGGAACGCCGCCGTCAGCGGACTAGGTGCGGTTGCTGGCTATACCTACGGCGAAATTGCCGCCACCCGGCGCGGGCGCAACTTGTTAATCGCGTGCTACACGGAGGTCATCAACACCGCCTGGGCGCATAACATTGAGGTCGTGCCGGAGGTCGTCGGGCCAACCGTCGCCCTTCACCTCCCCACAGACGCCGACCAAGCCACCCGCGACCAACGCCACCAGATCCTCATCAACATGACGCAAACCTTCGCCGCCGTCGAGCCGTCCAGCCTGCAAAGCCTGAAACGGGGCCGCCCCACCGAAACCGAGTTCCTCAACGGCTACATTGTGAAGAAGGCCGCCGAGAAGGGCATCACCGTCCCCCTAAACACCAGGCTGGTCAAGATGATTACCGAAATTGAACTCGGCGACCGCGACATCACCCCCGCCAACCTGAATGACCTGGAAACCTCTTAGCCCATGCTCGCCTATCACCTGGGCGGCGACCCGCCCAACCCGCTACTCATCCTCATTCATCGCGGGGGGATGCTACATCACATGTGGGGACCGCAGTGGGACGACCTCGCCGCACGCTACCACATCATCGCGCCGGGCCTCGTTTCCTTGCCAGGGGCAGGCCAGTGGCTCAACCATGAGCAACCCGCCGCCTTCACCCAAGCTGTGATAGAATTTGTGAACGCGCTACCACCACAGGAGACCACCCCATGACAACAGTTGTTAAACGTTTCTGGCGGGGCTATCTCGCCACACTACCGGACGGCCACCCCCATCACCAAACGAGCTACACCGCCTGGGGCTTTGGCGACGGTGCCGCAATGACGGACGAACTGGGTGCGCTGGTGGTCGCCAGGACCAAAACCGCAACGGCCTCCGCCCGTAACGTATACGATGTCGAGGGCGAACCGCTCCCACAAATCGGCGACTTGAGTATCATCCTAGACGGGTAGGACGTGCCACTGTGCATCATCGAGACAACCGAGGTCACAGTGAAGCCCTTCAACAAGGTGGACGCGCAGTTTGCCCACGACGAGGGAGAGGGCGACCGCTCACTGGCCTTCTGGCGGGATGCACACCGTATCTTCTTCACCCGCGAGGCCACTAACGGCGGCTGGACCTTCAGCGAGGACATGTGCGTCGTGCTAGAGCAGTACGGGCGGCAGTCCTGCCAGATGCGGCCAAGGAAAAGTTAGAAACGGACTTCCGCGCCCAGTTCGAGGAACTACGGAACAAACACGGGATATAATAATATGCAGACGCAGCAACCAACACCCATTCAACAGTGGATAGACCAACTCCACACCAGCGACGACCCCCGTGAGCGGCGTACCCTACTCCGCCGCATGACCGAGACCGTACACGGCGAGGACGGCCACCTCCGTCACGAGGTCGTTGTTGCCCTGTTGTGGGCGCTCCGCGACAACGACCCGAGCGTTAAGCGCTTGGCTGTGGCCTGGCTCCCCCGCCTAGACAAAACCAATCCCCAGGTCGAGGACGTTGCCATCGCCCACATCTACAATCGCGACCTGCGCGTCCGCGAGGGGGCCACCTTCTTCCTGTGGCTCATCAGCTCCAAACGCTGCCAGAGCATGATGTACGAGATTGTGCAAACACAAGATGACCGCTTCCCCTACAAACATTGGGTGTTTCAACTGCTGTCAAACCAGGACATCCCGGTGGACATCCTGCTGCAATATCTCACAGACGAATCCGCCCTGAGTCACGTCTTGGCCCGTCTGGGCGAAATCCACGATGAGCGCGTGGTCCCGGCGCTCGTCGCTGCCATCAATGCCCTACCCCCCTCCCAAACACTACGACCCCTTTTGCTCAGCGCCCTCAGCCGTCGCGACGATGTGAACATCAACCTCATCCCACACCTGCGACGCTGGCTAAAACAGGTTCACCAGGAGGAAATAAGCCTGCCATTGGCCGAACTCTGCCGCGACCACGGCGGTTCCACACTGACCCGTCCGCTACTGGTCAACATGCAAAATGAACCCGCCTTCATCCTAACGCTTCCCCAAATTACCTACATTGATCCAAAACGCAAGCTGGTATTCCTGCTGGACCGCGTCCGCATCCCCGAACTACAAAATGCGTCAATCCGTGCCCTGGGCTACCTGGGGAACCCAGCCGCCATCACCCCCCTCATGGGCTACTTGCGCGGCAACGAGGAGGAGGTCATCGTCGCGCTGGCGAACATCGGTGGGGCACCAGCCTATCAAATGCTTGTGCGGCTGCTCCACAACTACTGGGACGACACCCACCTGCTCGAAACCATCATTGCGGCGCTTGGGTATGTGGGCGAACCCGCCGCCGCACCCCACCTTGTCCCCCTACTGCACAACCCGCGCCCTCTCGTCACGGCTGAGGCGGTGCGTGTACTCGGCGAGTTGGGCAATCCAGCCGTCATCCCCGACCTCGCCGCCAAGCTGGACGACCACCACGACCCAGACCACGGCCAAACACACGGCCACACCCTGAGCGAACTCGCCGCCCATGCGCTAGAGCAGATCGGCACCGCTGAAGCCCTAGCAGCCATCGCCAAGTATCGTGAGGGCTAGACGTCTATGGTCGCCCTATACCCGAACCGCACCTGTGCTATTATGTCCGCCATGTTATCGTCATAGCGACAGGCAAACCCCCGATGACCAAAATACCCTTCCTCCAACGCATCCAACAAGACACGCCCCTCCTCGGTGACGGCGCAATGGGCACGCTGCTGCACGCACGCGGCAACCTCCCAATGGACGAATGCTTTGAGGCGCTTAACCTCAACAACCCGGACCTCGTCGCAGGCATCCACCAAGAATACGTCGCCGCAGGGGCCAACATGATCGAAACCAATACCTTCGGCGCGAATGCCTACAAGCTCACCGCCTATGGCCTCGCCGACAAAGTCACGGAGATCAACACCACCGCCGTCGAACTCGCGAAGTGGGCCGCTGCCCGTCGTGATGATGTGTACATCCTGGGGTCTGTCGGGCCGCTGGGCATTCGTGTGGAGCCGTTCGGTAAACTAAGTAAGGTCGATGCCCGCGCCGCCTTCACCGAGCAACTCAGCGCCCTGGCCGCTGCCGGGGTAGACGCCTTCCTGCTGGAAACCTTCACCGACCACGGCGAACTGCTAGAGGCGCTCACTGCCGCCCGTGCCGTCGCGCCAGATAAGCCCGTTATCGCCCAGATGACCTTCAACGGCGACAATCGCACCCTCGTCGGCTACCTGCCGGGGCGCGTTGCCGACGAACTCAAACGCGCCGGGGCCGATGTCATCGGTGTGAACTGCTCTGGCGGCCCAGAACAGATCACCCGCATTGTTGAGATGATGCGCCGCTCCGTGCCAACCGCCGTCTACTCCGCCATGCCCAACGCGGGCTTCCCCGAAAGCATCGGCGGGCGTGTCCTCTACCACGCCTCGGCAGACTACTTCGCCGACGCCGCCGTTAACATGCGTGCGGCGGGAGCCTCGCTCGTTGGCGGCTGCTGTGGCACCACGCCGGAACACATCGCCGCCATGCGTACCGCCCTAGACGCCCCAATTCCCGCAGACATCCAGATAGACTTCGGCGATACAGGCGAACCAGACGACCCCGCGCCCATTGAACGCCAACCCACCGAGTTGGCCTACCGCCTCGCCAACGGCCAGTTCACCGTCACCGTCGAGATGACCCCACCTCGCAGCACCAACCCGGAGAAACTCATCAAAGCCGGGGCGCTCCTCCGCGACGCAGGCGCTCACCTGCTGGACATCGCCGACAGCCCCGCCGCCAAGATGCGAATGAGTCCGTGGGCCGTCTGTCAGGTACTCCAGAGCGAGGTCGGCCTGGAGACAATCCTGCACTTTCCCACGCGAGGACGTAACCTGCTCCGTATTCAGGGGGATTTGCTGGCTTCCCACGCGCTCGGCCTGCGAAACCTGTTCGTGACAATGGGCGACCCCACCAAAATCGGTGACTATCCCGAGGCAATGGACGCCTTCGACATCGCCCCCTCCGCGCTCATCAGCGTGATCTCACAACAGATGAACCATGGCGAGGACATCGGCGGCAACAGCATCGGCGGCGCGACCAGCTTCACCGTCGGCTGTGCGCTCAACATGTTTGCAGACGACCTAGACCGTGAGTTGCGCGTGCTGGACAAAAAGCTACAGGCCGGTGCAGACTTCGCGCTAGGCCAAGCTGTGTTCCGCCCCGAACTCATCGAGCGTTTTCACACCGCCTACGAGGACCACTTCGGCGCGTCGTTCACACTGCCTGTCATCATGGGGATTATGCCGCTCTACAGCCTCAAACAAGCCCGCTACCTGCACAACGAGGTTCCCGGCATCACCATCCCAAACACGATCTTCAAGCGCCTGGAAGACGCAGGCGATGAGGCCCCCGCCGAGGGCGTCAAAATCGCCCGTGAGCTATTGGCCGCCGTCAAGGACAAAGTACAAGGCGCGTACATCATCCCGGCACTAGGCCGCTATCACCTCGCTGCCGAGGTCGCGGACGCGGTCAACGTCCCGGCAATGCGCTAATCGCCTCCTGCATAACAGGGAAAATCAGCAATCCAGCACACTTCGTGAAGTTCGTCCCATATGTTATACTCATAGTCACATTTACCCCACAACACACACAAGGAATCATACATGGACATGGAATACCGTCGTTTAGGAAAATCCGGCTTGAAGGTCAGCGCGTTGTCGTTCGGCGCGTGGGTCACGTTCGGCAATCAATACGACGTGGACGAAGCCCTCGAAATCATGACCGCCGCCTATGATCGCGGCTGCAACTTCTTCGACAACGCCGAGGTCTACGCCCGTGGCCGCGCCGAAACGATTATGGGCGCAGCCTTACAGAAATCGGGCTGGCGTCGGGATAGCTACATCGTGTCTAGCAAGGTTTTCGGCGGTGCGGTGGACAACCCCAGCCCCATCCAGCGCGGCCTATCCCGCAAGCACATCTACGAGGCGGCTTACCAGGCCATCGAGCGCCTGCAATGCAACTATCTGGACCTCTACTTCTGCCACCGCCCAGACCCAGAAGTCCCGATTGAGGAAACCGTCCGCGCTATGACCGAACTCATCCAGCGCGGTGACGTGCTCTACTGGGGGACGAGTGAGTGGTCCGTCCAGGAAATCACCGAGGCCTACGCCGTCGCCCGTCAGTACAACCTCATCCCGCCAACGATGGAACAGCCGCAGTACAACATGTTGACCCGCTACCGCTTTGAGAACGAGTACGCCCGCCTCTACGACCCGGCTACCATTGGCATGGGAACAACTATATGGTCCCCGCTTGCCAGTGGGCTGCTCACGGGCAAGTACAACGATGGCATCCCGGACGACACCCGCATCCATCTGCCCGGCTACGAGTGGCTGAAGGAGCGCCTGCTCAGTGACGAGGGCCAAGCCCGCATCGCTAGGGTCCGCGAGTTAACGGCGATTGCTGACGAACTGGGCATCAGCATGGCGAAGCTGGCAATCGCCTGGTGCCTCAAGAACCCCAACGTCAGCACCGTGATTACCGGGGCATCCCGCGTGTCGCAGGTCGAGGAGAACTTCGAGACATTAGCCGTGGTCGATCACCTCACAGACGACGTGATGGCGAAGATCGAGGATGTGTTGCAGAACAAGCGTGACGGCCTAATCGACGCCAGCTAAGACAGCACACGGCAAATTCAGTAAGGGGGGGTGGTGCTGGGGCCGCTACCCCTGTACAATAACAGGGAAATCAGCGACTTGTCCTCCGCCAGCCACCCTTGACGCAAAATCCCGGCGGCGGCAGCAAGAGAACACAGCACCATTTGCTGCTGCCACCGAAACGGCACTTTCTCCACGCCGCCTACGATTTTAACAGTTTTCTTGTGCCATTATCCCCGTTTTGCACCAAACCTCGCGTACAATGTGGATTCCGTAGGCGAAACGAGGACCAGCTGATGACCAGTGGTGTGACATTCACAGACAAACCCCAGGCCAACGAAATCTATATGATCTGTGGCTGGCGACAGTGGGCCGATGCCGGGTCGCTGTCGTCCCTGCTGCCCAAGTATCTCCAACAGCAACTCAACGCCAAGCAGATTGGCGAGATGTCCTCGGACGGCTATTACCTATTTCAGATTCCCGGCACGCACGACATGGTGCGCCCCGTTGTCACCTTCGAGGACGGCTTCCCGCTGTCGCTGGAAGCTAAGGAGAACATCTTCTACTACGTCGAGATCGACGGCACGGGCCTCGTCATCTTCCTGGGCGATGAACCCCACCTCGACATAGACCGCTACGCCAAGACGCTCCTGAACGCCGCCGAGGAGCTTGGCGTAAAGCGCATTGTCAGTGTGGCCGGGGTCTATGCAGAACTGCCCTACGACAAGCATCGCCCGGTTCACGCAATTACCAGCAAGCAGTCCTTCCGTGAGGAACTAGAGGCGCTGGCCCTCAGCTTCTCGGACTATCAGGGCGGTGCCAGCGTCGGTTCCTACGTGTGCCATCGTGCCGCAGCCCGTGGCGCGGAGTATATCGGCCTCTACGCCTTCGTCCCTACCTATGACTTCTCGCACTTGTCGCAGGCTGTTAGCGGCTTCCGTGTGGAGAACGACTTCAAAGCGTGGTTAGATGTTATGCGCCGTTTGAAGCATATGCTCAAGCTCAACATTGACCTCATCGACCTGGAGGAGAAAGACGCCGAGTTAGACGAATCCATCGCGGACAAGATCACTGAGCTAGACGAGCGCGTCCCACAAGTCGGCATCAAACGTTATATCGAGCGGCTGGCGGACGGCTACGACGAGGTGATTTTCGACCCACTGGGGAGTGTCTGGGAAGACGAGATTAGTCGCTTGTTCGACGAGGACGAGTAGCCCAGAACACACAAAAGGCCACGAGTAATCGCGGCCTTGCTATTGTGGGTGATAAGAGACTTGAACTCCTGACCTCACGGATGTGAACCGTGCGCTCTAACCAACTG